>NZ_QWKG01000001.1 GCF_009911595.1 Colidextribacter sp. OB.20 | reverse complement strand
CGCTGGCCTGGGCGAAGGCGGTGCTGCCCGCAGAGGGCGGCCTCTGCGCCGCCCCGCCAGACCCCCCCATCTCTCCTCCGCTGCCGGTCCGCCTGTCTCCCGGCCCCGCCCCCTGGACCGTGGAGGGGGACGCCGTCACCATCCGCTGCGGGGAGGAGCTTCCCCCGGTGGGGTGGTCTCAGGTGTTATGCAACCCGGAGTTTGGCTGGCTCACCGACGAGACCGGGGCGGGCTTTCTCTGGTCTGGGGGAAACTCCAGGGAGAACAGGCTGACCTCCTGGGCCAACGATCCGTTGGCGGTGGGCGGACAGGAAACGATCACAATCAGTATAAAGGAAGGGGAATATTCTGTATTCGCTGCTGGGGACGGCTGTCCCTGCGCAGTCACCTACCGCCCCGGTCTTGCCAGGTGGACGAAGGAGCTGGAGGAGACCTCAAAAACGGGCGGACAATGTCCGCCCCTACTGGTCACAGAGTCCTTCGTTCCCCTGGAGGAGAACCGGCGCATCCTCCGCTTTACCCTCACCGGGGCCTCCGGGCGGCTGACCTGCCGCCTGGGGGAGGGGGAGCCCCTGTCCACCGCCTTGTCCGACGGCCAGACCGCCGCCCTGGTGACGGTGGAGAAGGGGGGCAGGCCCTGTTCCCGCTTCCTCCGGGAGAGCTTCCGGGAGGAGCAGGAGAAAACCCTGGCCTGGTGGCGGGAGAGGGTGTCTGCCCTGACAGTAAAAACCCCGGACGGAGCGCTGGACCGCTATCTCAACGGCTGGTGTCTGTATCAGGTCATCGCCTGCCGGCTGATGGCCCGAACCAGCCAGTACCAGAACGGCGGGGCCTTTGGTTTCCGGGACCAGCTCCAGGACGCCGCTTCCCTTCTGTACACCTGGCCCCGGCGCGCCCGGGAGCAGCTGCTCCTGGCCGCCTCCCGGCAGTTTGAGGAGGGAGACGTCCAGCACTGGTGGCACCCGCCCCAGGGGGCCGGGGTGCGCACCCGCATCTCGGACGACCTGCTGTGGCTGCCCTTGGTGCTGAGCCAGTATTGCACCGCCACCGGGGACTGGGCTGTTCTAAGGGAGGAGGTGCCCTATCTCACGGCAAGGCCCCTGGAGCGGGGGGAAAAGGACCGCTACGAGATTCCTCAGGTGAGCGAGAGGCGGGAGACCATGTACCGCCACGGTCTGGCCGCCATCCAGTGCGCCCTGGGCCGGGGGACCGGCCCTCACGGCCTGGCGAAAATGGGGGGCGGCGACTGGAACGACGGCATGGACAAGGTGGGGGGCGAATCCGTGTGGCTCACCTGGTTCCTGGCGGCGGCCTTGCAGGACTTCTCTGTCCTCTGCCGCCGGATGGACGAGGAGGCCCGGGCTGACGACCTGCTGCGCCACGCGGACCGGCTTCTTGAGGCGGCCCAGAGCGCCTGGGACGGCGGGTGGTATCGCCGGGGGTACTATGAGGACGGAACCCCTCTGGGCTCCGCCCAAAGCGATCAGTGCCAGATTGACTCCATCGCCCAGTCCTTTGCCGCCTTTCCCGGCGGGACGGACCGCAGACGGGCGGACGAGGCCGTCTCCGCCGCCCTGGACCGCCTGTTCAACCGGGAAAATGGGGTGGTGCGGCTCTTCACCCCGGCCTTTGACAGTCAGGGGGAGAAGGACCCGGGCTATATCAAGGGCTACCCCGCCGGGGTGCGGGAGAACGGCGGGCAGTACACCCACGCCTCCGTCTGGCTGGCCATGGCCTGCTTCCGGCTGGACCGCCCTGCCGACGGCTGGGCCGTTTTGAGGGCTCTTCTGCCGGAGCGTCACCCCACGGAGCTCTATCGGGCCGAGCCCTATGTCATCGCTGCCGATGTGTCCTATGCCCCCGGGCGGGTCGGCCGGGCGGGGTGGTCCTGGTACACCGGGGCCGCCGGGTGGTACTGGCAGACGGCCGTCCGGGAGCTGCTGGGACTGAAGCTCACCGAGGGCCGGCTGTCGGTGGAGCCCAACCTCCCCCCGGACTGGCCGGGGTATGAGGCCAGGTGGAGCCTTCCCGGCGGAAATCTGACCATTACCGTCCGGCGTGCCGGGGCCTACTCCGCCAGGCTGGACGGCAGAGAGACAGAGGGCGGCGTCCCCCTGCTGGAGCTGGAGGGGGAGCACAGACTGGAGGTCACGGTGTAGGGGCGCGCATTGCGCGCCCGCGTTGACCGGCCGTGTCCGTAAAAGCGGGCGGACAATATCCGCCCCTACAAGAGGCGGCCGTCTGAAAACGGGGCGCCGGGTTGCCGCCCCCTGCGAAAGGTGTGTAGGGCGGGACGACTCGGCCCGCCGTCCGAAGATGGTGAAATCCCCCTTTACTTTCCCCCCTGAAACGTGGTATGATAAATCTGCCATAAAGGAAAAAATTTTCCAGGAAAGGAACCAAAGATATGTCACAAGTGACGCGCCGGGAGCTGTTCCCCGGGGTATGGCTGCGTGCGGTGCATACCAACAAATTCAAAAGCTCTTATCTGTCCATCACTCTGCTCGCCCCCCTGGACAGGAGGACCGCCGGGGCCAACGCCCTCATCCCGGAGGTGCTCCGCCGGGGTTCGGCGATTCACCCGGACCTGGAGTCTCTGTCCGCCGCCCTGGACGAGCTGTACGGCGGGGCCATTGAACCGGCAGTGCGGAAGAAGGGGGAGACCCAGTGTGTGGGCTTCGCGGCCAGCTTTCTGGACGACGCCTACGCCCTGAAGGGGGAAAAGATTCTGGAGCCCGCCGCCGACCTGCTGGGGGAGCTGCTGCTGAACCCCTATACCCAGGACGGACATTTCTGCCCCGACTACACCGCAGGGGAGAAGGCCAACCTCATCGACCGCATCCGGGCCCAGATCAACGACAAGCGCACCTATGCCGTCCAGCGCCTGGCCCAGGAGATGTGCAGATATGAGGCCTTCGGCGCGGACAAGCTGGGGGACGAGGAGAGCGTTGCGGCCATCACCCCGGAGAGCCTGTGGGAGCGGTATCAGGAGCTGCTGCGCACCGCCCAGGTGGAGGTCTACTACTGCGGCTCCGCCGACCCGGACCGGGTGGCGGAGGCGCTGAGGTGCGCCCTTGCCAGGCTGC
Source organism: Colidextribacter sp. OB.20 (assembly GCF_009911595.1). Classification (GTDB taxonomy): domain Bacteria; phylum Bacillota; class Clostridia; order Oscillospirales; family Oscillospiraceae; genus Lawsonibacter. The sequence goes on along the minus strand of NZ_QWKG01000001.1, from coordinate 152,387 downwards.
CGGTGAATGAGAACCGGGCAGACCCAGACTGCGAGGTCAGGGTGACCGCCGGGCCCGAGCCCGTTCTGGTGGAGGAGGCCATGGACGTGACCCAGGGCAAGCTGGCGCTGGGGTTCCGCACCGGGGGCCTGACCTGCTGGGAGAATGAGTTCCCCGCCCTTTACCTGGCGGTGGCCGTCTATGGCGGCACCACCCTGTCCAAGCTGTTTATGAACGTGCGGGAGAAGCTGTCTCTGTGCTACTATGCCAGCGCTGTCCTGGAGAAGATGAAGGGGCTGATGCTGGTGTCCTCGGGCATCGAGTTTGACAAGTATCAGACCGCGAAGGATGAGATTCTGGCCCAGCTGGAGGCGGTCAAGCGGGGCGAAATCGAGGACTGGGAGCTGGAGGGCTCCCGCCGCACCCTCATCGGAATGTGCCGGGCTGTCCTGGACGACCAGGGCCGGCAGGAGGAGTTCTGGCTGGGACAGGCTGCCGCCGGACTGGAGGAGGGCCCGGAGGAGCTGGCCGCCCGGCTCGAGAAGATTACCCGGGAGCAGGTGGCCGCCGCCGCCCAAAAGCTGGAGCTGGATACCATCTACTTCCTGAAAGGAAAGGAGGGCTGAGCCATGGAAAAGCTTGAATTTGTCCGGGTGGGGGAGAGCATGTACCACGAGAAGCTGGAAAACGGCCTGAATGTGTTTGTCTTCCCCAAGCCCGAGTTCCAGAAGGGCTACGCCTTTTTTGCCACCAACTACGGCGGCATGGACATGCGCTTCTGCCTGGCCGGGGAGTGGCACGACACCCCCGCAGGGGTGGCCCACTATTTGGAGCACAAGATGTTCGACACGGAGGAGGGCAACGCCCTCCAGGACCTGGCGGCCAACGGGGCAAACCCCAACGCCTTTACCAGTAACGCCATTACGGGCTACTACTTCGACTCCACCGAGAAGTTTGAGGAGAATCTCCGCATCCTGCTGTCCTTCGTCTCCGTCCCCTGGTTCACCCGGGAGAGCGTGGACAAGGAGCGGGGGATCATCGGCCAGGAGATCGGCATGATCGAGGACGACCCCCACTGGAAATGCTATATGAACCTGATGAAGGCTCTGTTCAAGCACCACCCCATCCGGGAGAGCGTGGCGGGCAGCGTGGAGTCCATCGCCAAAATCACCCCCGAGACCCTCTACGCCTGCCACAAGGCCTTCTACGACCCGGCCAACATGACCCTGTGCGTGGCCGGCCCGGTGGACCCGGAGCATATCTGCGCCGTTGCCCGGGAAATTCTGCCCAAGGAGGCCGGGCCCATCGCCGCCAAGGACTACGGCGAGCGGGAGGAGCCCCGGGCGGCCCAGTCCCTCATTGAGGAGCGGATGGAGGTGTCCGCCCCCATCTTCCAGCTGGGCTGGAAAGGGGACGCCAAGCGGAACGGGGAGGAGCGCCTGCGCCAGGAGCTGGTGGGCGAGCTGGCCCTGGAGGTGCTGCTGGGCAGCTCCACCCCTCTGTACGCCAAGCTGTACCGGGAGGGGCTGATTAACCAGGAGTTCTCCTACGGCTATGAGAGCGATCCCGGCTGTGCCTTTCTGTTAGCCAGCGGCGAATCCAGAGACCCGGAGGCCGTGCGCATGGCGGTGGCGGAGGAGGCCGCCCGCATCGGCCGGGAGGGGGTGGACCCCGCCCTCTGGGAGCGGGTGAAGAAGGGGGTCTACGGCAACCGGGTCCGGGGCCTGAACTCCTTTGAAAACCTGTGCGTGGGCCAGGCCCAGGCCTTCTTTGCCGGATATGACTTCCTGCGCTTTGCCGACCTGTTCGATGCCATCACCAAGAAGGAGGCGGAGGAGCTCATTGCCGGCTGGGTCACAGAGGAGCGCACCGCCCTGTCGGTGGTCCGGGCCAAGGAGGAGACATGATTAACACCATATCCTTCCCCGGCCTGGGGCTGGAGCTCACCCTGAACCGGGTGGCGTTTACCATCCCGGTTCTGGACCGGCCCGTCTACTGGTACGGGGTCATCATCACCTGCGGGCTGATCCTGGCGGTGTATCTGTGCACCCGCTGGGGGAAGCGGTTTGGCATCAGTGAGGACAACATTATCGACATGATGCTCTTTGCCGTCCCCGCCGCCCTGGTGGCCGTCCGGGTGTACTATGTGGTGTTCAACCTGGACATCTACCGCCGGGCGGATGGCTCGCTGGACTGGGGGGCCATTGTCAGCTATGGGGACGGCGGCTTAGCCATCTACGGGGCCATCATCTCCTCGGCCATCATCCTGCTGATCTTCTGCCGTGTGAAGAGGCTCAGCTTTCTGGCCTATGCCGACCTGGGGGTCCACGGTCTGTTCATCGGCCAGCTCATCGGCCGGTGGGGCAACTTCATGAACGTGGAGGCCTTTGGCTCCGCCACCGCCCTGCCCTGGCGGATGAGCGGGAACTCCATTGCCGCCGACATGCTGCGCTGGGGCTATGTGGACCAGGCGGAGTATGAGGCCATCCTCAGCGGTGCGCTGGGGGTACATCCCACCTTCTTTTATGAGTCGGCCTGGAATTTTGTGGGGCTGATAATGGTCTATTTCATGGGGAGAAAGCGGAAATTTGACGGGGAGTGCTTCCTGTTCTACTTCTTCTGGTACGGTCTGGGCCGGACCTGGATCGAGGGCCTGCGCACCGACAGCCTGTATCTCTTCGGCTGGGAACTGTTCGGCATGCCCATCCGGGTGTCTCAGCTCTTCGCCGCGATTACCTGCGTGACCGCGGGGGCGGTGCTGATCTGGGCGCTGTGGAAATACCGCAATCGAGGACCTGAGCTCTTCGTGGACCGGCTGGCCGCCCAGGCGGCCCGGGCCGAAGAGGATGCCAAGGAGGGATGAGCTGTGGCGGCTGTTGTTATGGACGGAAAGGCCCTTGCGGCCGAAATGAAGGAACAGGTGCGGCTCCGGACGGAGCAGATGACCCGCAGGCCGGGCATGGCCGTGGTGCTGGTGGGGGAGGACCCCGCCGCCCTGGCCTATGAGGCCGGGAAGCGGAAGGACTGCCAGGCCTGCGGCATCTACTACGACACCTTCCGCCTGCCGTCGGAGGTGTGTCAGGAGGACCTGCTGGGGGTGATTGACACCCTCAACCGCCGGGAGGACATCGACGGCATCCTCCTTCTGCTCCCCCTGCCCGGGCACCTGGATGAAAAGGCCGCCCTGCTGGCGATCCGGCCCGACAAGGACGTGGACTGTGTCAACCCGGCCAATCTGGGACAGCTGCTCCTGGGCGGAGGGAGCCTCCGGCCCTGCACCCCGGCGGGGGTGATGCGCCTGCTGGAGGCATATCACATCGACCCGGCGGGGAAGCGCTGCGTGGTGGTGGGCCGGTCCCATGTGGTAGGCAAGCCCCAGGCTCTGCTGCTGCTGGAGAAGAACGGAACCGTCACCATTTGTCACTCCAGGACCCCCGACCTGGCCGCCGAGTGCCGCCGGGCGGACATCCTGGTCTCCGCCGCCGGCCGGCCCGGCCTGATTACCGGGGACATGGTGAAGGAGGGGGCAGTGGTCATCGACGTGGCCATGAACCGAAACGCCCAGGGAAAGCTGTGCGGTGACGTGGACTATGAGGCCGCCGCAGAAAAAGCCGCCTGGATCACCCCCGTCCCCGGGGGGACGGGGCCCGTCACCCGGGCAGTGCTGATGGAGCAGGTGCTGTCCGCCGCCCTGGATCACGGGAAAGGGTAATTTCTATGCCGTGCGGGTCAGCAGCCCGAAACCGGCGGCCAGCAGTATACAGGACAGCCAGATGGCCCGGGGGCCCAGGTATGTCAGGCTCAGGCTCCCTGCCCCGGCCCCCAGGGCAAACAGGAGGATGACGGTAAAATACAGCCTGGCCTTTCGGCCCTCCTGCGGGTCTCCAGTGCGCAGAAAGGCGCACAGCGCGTCGGTGCCGCCCCGCAGATTGCCGATGCACATCGTGCTGGCAAAAGCGAAACCCTCTACCCGGCGGAAGGTCTGGACCTGCATGGCACAGGAAAAGGAGACCAGGGTGTTGGCCAGCTGATTCAGAGAGCGGGGCAGGAAGCCCACCAGAAAGAGCAGGATGATCTCCCACAGCAGCACCCGCTGCTGCCACTGCGGCCGCCCTGGCCGGGAGCAGCGGATTCCCTCCGCCGCCGCTATCCCCAGGGCGAAGGCAAGCAGGGGAAACAGGTAGCGGACGGCCTGGGACAGATTGCCGGAAAACAGGCTCTGCCCAAGCAGGACGATGTTGCCGGTCTGGGCGTTGGCAAACACATGGCCCCGGCAGAAGTAGGTGTAGGCGTCCTGGAGGCCGCCGGAGAGGGTGAGGAGCGCCACGGGGAGCAGACGCTCCCCGGCGGGACAGGTTTGGGCTTCCATATCGGTCATCTCGCATTTCAGTTTGAGTCACCCAATCATAGCAGAGTTTGGGGAAAAAGAAAAGTAAAAAAATCCGTTGCAAAAAAAACGCCCTTAGGGTATACTATCCCCATCCCAAAGAAAGATGGAGGAATTTTATCATGACCATTACCAAAGACACCGTGATCGGCGATATCCTGAAGATCGCCCCCCAGGCCGCCCCCCTGTTTATGGGCATCGGCATGCACTGCCTGGGCTGCCCCGCCTCTCAGGGCGAGACCGTGGAGGAGGCCTGTATGGTCCACGGCGTGGACGTGAACGAGCTGCTTGCCCAGGTCAACAAGCTGATCGAAGCGTGAGAATGCCGGCCGCTCTCCTTCGGGAGGGCGGCCATTCTGCTCTTTACAGCCCCGGATTTTTGTGGTATGATAATACAAATGTTCCATTCTGAGGTGAGCGAGATGAAATTCTGCATTTTGATGGGCAGCCCCCGAAGGGAGGGCAACACCGCCGCCGTGCTGCGCCCCTTTTTAGAGGAGTGCGCCGCCATGGAGGTGGAGACCGAGACCATCTGGCTCTATGACAAAAAAATAGACCCCTGTCTGGGGTGCGGGACCTGTCAGGACCGTCTGAAGGAGCTGGGCTGTGTCCAGGAGGACGATTTTGAGGAAATTTTCCGGTCCATGGCGGCCTGCGACGCCCTGATTTTCGCCACCCCCATCTATTCCTGGTACTGTACCCCACCCATGAAGGTCCTGATGGACCGGGCGATCTACGCCGGGGTGAAGAACTACGGCCGGGAGAGGGGCCCGAAGCTGCTGGAGGGCCGGCGGGCGGCCACCCTGACCACCTGCGGCTATCCCCCGGAGCGGGGGGCCGACCTGTGGGAGGAGGGCGTCAGGCGCTGGTGCCGCCATGGGAATGTGGAGTATCTGGGCATTCTGTGCCGCCGGGACTGGGGCGGGACGGAGCCCTTTCTGAATGAGGACCGGGAGCAGGCGGCGCGGGACTTCGCCCAGGCGCTCCGCATGGCTATCCGGGCGGAGGAGCTATGAGAATAGAACTGACGCCCCGGCTGCGGATGGCGGCGGAGCTGGTGCCTACCGGCGTCCGTCTGGCCGACGTGGGCACCGACCACGCCTATCTCCCCGCCGCCCTGATTTTGGAGGAGAAAATTCCCTTCGCCATTGCCGCCGACCTGCGCCAGGGTCCCCTGGCCCGGGCCAGAGAGACGGTGCGCCGGGCGGGGCTGACGGGGAGGGTGGCCTTCCGGCTGTGCGACGGGCTGACGGGCATCCGTCCTGACGAGGTGGACGCAGTGGTCATCGCCGGCATGGGCGGGGAGACCATCGCCGCCATTCTGGAGGCCGCCCCCTGGGTTCGGGAGAGGGATGTGCCCCTGATTTTGCAGCCCATGTCCTCCATGGCCGAGCTGCGGGGCTGGCTCCAGGGAAACGGATTTCGCATTGAGGAGGAGCGGCTGGCCCGGGAGGGGGAGACCCTGTACACCGCCCTGTCCGTCCGGGCGGGGGAGATGGGCACCCTGTCTCCGGCGGAGCTGTGGGCGGGGAAAAACAGGGCTGACCCCCTGCGGGGGGCCTGGCTGGACATGTGGATTGCCCGGACGGGCCGGGCTCTGGAGGGTATGTCCCGGGCCCGGGGGGAGGAGGTCCTCTCCCGGAAGCGGGCGCTGGAGGAGGTCCGCGCCGGCCTTCTGGAGATGAAAAAGGAGTGGGAAATATGCCAAAAGTAGTGAACATATGCCAGTTTATTGATGCTTTTTCTCCGTTTAAGATTCAGGAGGATTTTGACAACGCCGGTTTCCTGGTGGGCCGGAGGCACCAGGAGGTCACAAAAATTCTGGTGTCTCTGGACATCACCCGTGAGGTGGTGGAGGAGGCGGCCCAGCTGGGCGCCCAGCTGATTGTGGCCCACCACCCGGTCATCTTCCACCCGGTGAAGTGGATCACCGATGGGACCCCCACCGGGGAGATTTTGCTGGCGCTGATCGAGAACAGAATTGCCGCCATCTGCGCCCACACCAACCTGGACGCCGCCCGCGGCGGAGTCAACGACTGCCTGGCCGAGGCGCTGGAGCTGACGGAGATCGGCCAGCTCCAGCAGGCGGGGGTGGACGACCAGGGCCGGCCCTACGGCATCGGCCGGGTGGGAACGGTCCACCGGCCCGGGCAGTCTGCCGGGGAGTACGCCGCCTTCGTCAAGGAGAGGCTGGGCTCCGCCTGCGTCCGCTGCGTAAGCAGCGGGAAGCCGGTCCGGCGGGTGGCGGTGGGGGGCGGTGCCTGCGGCTCCATGCTGGGGGACGTCATCGCCCAGGGCTGCGACACCTTTGTCACCGCCGATGTGAAATATGACCAGTTCCTGGAGGCCAAGGCCCTGGGCCTGAACCTGCTGGACGCCGGCCACTTCCCCACGGAGAACGTGGTGTGCGGGCCCTGGGTCCGGTGGCTGTCTGAGACCTTCCAGGATGTGGAGGTGCGCCTGTCAGAGGTTCACAAGGAAGTTTATAAATCGGTGTAAAAAACCCTTGCAATCTGGAAACTCCTGTGGTACACTATTTTGGTCTGAATAACGGGCGGTCCTCTGCGGCGCCTCCAGAGAGGAAGTCAGGGCCGGAATGAACGCCTATACAACAGGAGGAAAACAATCATGGATCTGATGAAAGCATTTACCGAGAAGTACACAAAGGCAGAGCCCCCCAAGGTGAGCATCGGCGACACCGTCCGTGTGCACCTGCGGGTCAAAGAGGGCAGCCGTGAGCGTATCCAGGTCTTCGAGGGCACCGTCATCGCCAAGAAGCACGGCGGCATCGAGGAGAGCTTCACTGTCCGCCGCATCTCCTACGGTATCGGCGTGGAGAAGGTGTTCCCCCTGCACGCTCCCTCCGTGGAGAAGGTGGAGGTTGTCCGCAAGGGCAAGGTGCGCCGCGCCAAGCTGTACTACCTGCGCGACCGCGTGGGCAAGGCCGCCAAGGTCAAGGAAGCGCTGTAATCAAAAAAGGAGCGGCTTTGCCGCTCCTTTTTCTTAAATTATTCCTCGTTTTCCGTTTCGTCCTTTAATCCAGCAGAGTGTTTGCGGATTTCTTCGTTCATCTTTCGGACCTCGTCCATGTCCTTGCACTTATCGGTGGCGGTGGTAATAAGCCAGGCGATAAACTGCATCTGCTTGTCTGTCATAGCTGTCATATCCTTTCCTCCTTGTGTCGTTTCAAGGAATATTGTTTATACCATTATTATAGCGTAATATTACGAATTTAGCAAGACTGTAATAGTGATGTCCATTATGCCCCCAGCAGCGCCTTTTGCGCCAGTCCCAGCAGCAGTAAGTGGGCGGGGTAAAAGACGTACCACAGGTATTTGTCCCCCGGGAAGGTTCGCCCCTTCTTGCCGTTGTAGAAAAAGGTGAACGCCACCCCCAGCAGAGGACCAACAGCGTTGATGCACAGCATATGAAACCAGCGATATGTAAACAGCTGTTCCGAGAAGAACATCCAGATCAGCTTATACCGGGATAAGGGCATAAGAAACAGCCACAGAAGAGCCTTTCGATGGACCGGCCAGTGTTCTGTCCGGTAAAAGACCAGGATGAACAGGATGTAGGCCCCATTGCCCTCAGTCAGGCTCAGACATTGGGCGGCGATCACCACCCCGGCGGTTAGCAGATACCCCAGCCCGGCCCGCTTTTCGTTGCCCCAGTCCATGAGCCGCAGGGTGAGCAGGCCAAGCAGCAGGGTAAACATGATGTTGCCGTGGAAGCCGAACAGGAGATAATAGGGATACTCCGCCAGACAGGCGAAGACCAGCAGCCGCAGGGCGTACTTTTTCAAATCCCGGGTGTGCCGGTATCCGTTGGCGATGGAGAACAGAAAGATGGGGGCGGCGATGCGGCCCAGATAGTCGGTGGCCCGCTGGAGGGCCAGCAGTGCTGGGACAGTCTCCACGGCGTCGGGGAGGAAGAGCAGCTCCAGCGTCAGGGACAGGGGCCAGACGTGGGTTACGTGGTCCCACAGCATGGACAGCAGGGCAATGATTTTCAGGGTAAAAAAGCTCATGATATAAGACTCCTCTCTGGTTTGGATACCAGAGAGGGTATCAGAAAAACCTTACAAAAAGGTGGATAGATTTCTTACAAGTTTCTGAAGCTTTTAAGAGACCTCCCGAATCAAGATAAAGGGCGTGAGCTGCCGGCCCTGTCCGGCAGGGTTGTCCGCTATCAGAGCGGACAACTGATCGGGATTCCGGTCCTTCAGCTGGCCGCACCGGCCCAGCAGCTCCACATCCAGGTCATTGGCATCCACGATCATCATCATTACACCCGTTTTCTCAAAGACCTCGTCGCAGACCTTATCCGGCTCGCTGGGAACCCGGACACCCATGTGGGCGTACTCCGGGATATCCTCGCCGTAGAAGCCGTCCAGCCCCCGGACCTCCTCCCCCAGCAGACGGTAGAAGGTGCCGCGCACCCCCCGCAGCTTGTCGAAGCCGGCCCGGATGGCGGCCCAGAGCACCCTGCCCAGCCCGCACTGGTTGATGGCGAACTGCATCTTGGTGGGCAGACCCATTCCCGGCCCCGCCGAGGTCTGGTGGACAAAGCGGGAGAGAAGTTTGGCCCAGAAGCCGGGCCTGACCTGCTCCTCGGTGACCACCCGCCCCTGACACAGGGCGATGACCTTCTCGCTGGAGGAGAGGATGTCCCCCGGCTGGTAAACTGGCTTGACGTAGGTCTCGATCAGGTCGAGGTAGCTCTCACCCGACTGGACAAAATGCGTGGCGATGGCGTGGCGGGCGTAGGTTCTGTCTCCGGCCTGGATGGTGACCTGCTTGCCCTGATTGGCGCAGAACTTCAAGAGAAGCTCCCCTTTCTGTGTGGTATATAGTTTAGATTATGAGAATACGGCATCGAAATGCCATCAAACCCGCATCAAAAGAGAAGCGAGTTTTTGAACATTCTTCCATAATATCCCCATTCACGACGGAAAATAGACTATCAAAGACTCTTTAATTTGAAGTAAAGAAGAAATTAAAAAAGGCTTATAAAGTATTTATGAATTTATGAAGCTTCAGGAGGCGCGTATGAATATCCAGTGGTATCCCGGCCATATGACCAAGACCCGGCGGCAGATTGAGGCCGACTTGAAGCTGGTGGACATCGTGGTGGAGATTATCGACGCCCGCATCCCGGTCTCCAGCCGTAACCCGGACATCGATGCCGTCTGCGCCGGCAAGCCCCGGCTTATCGTCCTCAACCGGGCGGACCAGGCCGATCCCGCTCAAAATAAGGCCTGGGGGGCGTATTTCCGGGGCCAGGGGCACTCCGTCCTGGAGACCGACGCCCGCTCGGGAAAGGGCATCAGCCAGTTTTCTGCGGTGGTTCAGGGGGTGCTCCGGGAGCAGATCGCCAGGTGGCGGGAGAAGGGCCAGGTGGGCCGTCCGGTGCGGGCCATGGTGGTGGGGGTGCCCAATGTGGGCAAGTCCACCTTTATCAATAAGGTAGCCAAGCGGAAATCCGCCAAGGCCGGCGACCGCCCCGGCGTCACCCGGGGGAAGCAGTGGGTCCACGTGGACCGGGGGCTGGACCTGCTGGACACGCCGGGCATCCTCTGGCCCAAGTTTGAGGACGAGACCACCGGCATGAATCTGGCCTTCACCGGGGCGGTGAAGGACGAGATCATGGACGTGGAGACTTTGGGATGCCACTTTATGGTCCTGCTGGGGGAGCGGTATCCCCGGGCGCTGATGGACGGCTATAAGCTGGCCGAGGTCCCCTCCCGGGAGGAGGGGGAGAACGATGTGGCTTACGGATACCGGCTTCTCCAGGCCTGTGCCGCCAAGCGGGGGATGCGGATCTCCGGCGGGGAGCTGGACACCGAGCGCATGGCCCGGGTTCTCCTGGACGAGTACCGGGGGAGCCGGCTGGGGCAGTTTACTCTGGAGGTGCCGGAGACATGAGACGGGTAGGACCGGGCCGGCTGAGTATGGTCATAATATGGCTGGTATGCCTGCTGTTTGCGGCCTGCGGCGGATTGGCAATTTGGGAGCTGCTGGCGGGAGAGACTGCGCTTTGGGAGGCGCTGGCGTCTGCGGTGCTCTTTTGGGGAATCGCGGGCCTCCTCACCTGCCGGATCATATACCGGGGCCGGGCCTGCCTGCTCTATGATGAGACAATGGCTGTCTTTGTGCTCTCCCGCCGGGACCGCCGGTCCTGCCGCTGGGAGGATTTGGACAAGTACGGTGTCACCCTGCATGGCCTGGGGGCGCTGAAATCCGGACTTCCGGGGATGAGCGGATTGTTTTTTGCATTTCCGGACGGCAAACAGATTGTGATTATGCAGCTCCACTGGGGCTATCAGGCATTTGTGCAGCTGCTTTGTAAAAAAGGGCTGGTCCGCCCCTCAAAAACGTCGGGGCCGCCAGACTTTACCGACGTATATGACAGCATATTCCGGCGGAGGGATACCTGATCGGAAGGAGTCCGATGCAGAATGAAACAGAGGACCTGCGCCATTGCGGCCTGCTGAAAGGAGAAATCATTATGGATGTTTGGCAGTATGAGAAGGAAGCGCTTGCAGAGGGCTATACCACCATCTGCGGCTGTGACGAGGCGGGGGCGGGCCCCCTGGCCGGGCCGGTGTACGCCGCGGCGGTGATCCTGCCCCTGGGTGTGGACATCCCCGGCCTGGACGACTCCAAAAAGCTGACGGAGAAGAAGCGGGAGGCCCTGTTTCCTGTCATACAGGAGAAGGCCCTGGCCTGGTCGGTGACCTGTGTGGAGGCGGCGGAGATCGACCGGACGGACATCCTCAGCGCGAGGATGAAGGCCATGCAGCTGGCTATTGACGCCCTGCCTCAAGAGCCCGATTTTGCCCTCATCGACGGCAACCGGGACCACGGCAGAAGCGCTGCCATCACCGCCCCCCACCGCTGCGTGGTGAAGGGGGACAGCCTGTCGGCCTCCATCGCGGCGGCTTCCATCCTGGCCAAGGTGAGCCGGGACCGCTTTATGGTGGAGATGGCGGAAAAATACCCGGAGTACCGCTTTGAAAGGCACAAGGGCTACGGCACCAAGCTCCACCGGGAGCTGCTGGCCCAGTATGGCCCCTGTCCCATCCACCGCCGGACCTTTATGAAGAAGCGGTGAGCGGCCAGGACAGCCGGCTGCTGGGCCGGTGGGGGGAGAGCCGGGCGGCGGAGCACCTGCGCCAAAAGGGATTCGCCCTCCTGGCCGCTAACTGGAGGTGCCGCTTCGGAGAGCTGGACCTGGTGGCGGAGGACGGGACGTTCCTCTGCTTTGTGGAGGTCAAGCTGCGCAAGAGCGCGGCCTACGGCGCGGCGGCGGAATTTGTGGACCGGCGCAAGCAGGACAGGCTGCGGGCGGCAGCGGAGCTCTATCTGATGGAGCACCCCACCGAACTTCAGCCCCGCTTCGACGTGATCGAGGTCTACGCCCCCCAGGGGGTCCATACCGCCAGGCCGGAGATCCACCATTTGGAAAATGTGTTTTAAAGGACGCAGGCAGGGGCCGCCCGCCGGGACAGCGGGGGTATGTTACGGGCGGCAAAAACCGCCCATACAGAAACCCGGAAAAAAACTTGACCTTTCTATGGAAAGCTGGCATAATAGGAGCCACATTACGAAATAAGGAAGGATTGCTATGCGGTATATCAGCACACGGGACAACACCATTCAGTACTCCGCCTCTCAGGCCATCACCCAGGGCCTGGCCAAGGACGGTGGCCTGCTGACCCCGTTTTACATCCCCAAGCTGCCGGGCAATGCACTGGAGGACCTGAAGGCCATGGCCTATCAGCAGCGGGCGGTGTACATCATGAAGATGTTTTTGGAGGAGTTCTCTGTCAAGGAGCTCACCGACTTTGCCAATGCCGCCTATGGCCCGGACAAGTTCGATACCCCGGCGGTGGCCCCGGTGCGCACGGTGGACGGGAGCACCCACTGCCTGGAGCTGTGGCATGGCCCCACCAGCGCCTTTAAGGACATGGCCCTGCAGATGCTGCCCCACCTGCTCACCGCCTCCCTGACCAAAACGGAGGAGGACAAGACGGTGTGCATCCTGGTGGCCACCTCGGGCGACACGGGAAAGGGGGCTCTGGAGGGCTTTAAGGATGTGCCTCGGACGAAAATCCTGGTTTTCTACCCCAAGGACGGGGTGTCTCAGATCCAGGAGCTGCAAATGCTCACCCAGGAGGGGGGCAATGTGGGCGTGTGCGCCGTGGTGGGCAACTTTGACGATGCCCAGACCGGAGTGAAGGAGCTGTTCTCCAATGAGGAGGTCCGCCAGGCCCTGGCGAAGAAGGGGTATCTCTTCTCCTCCGCCAACTCCATCAACTGGGGCCGGGTGCTGCCCCAGCTGGTCTACTATGTCTCCGCCTGCTGCGACCTGCTCCGGGATGAGAAGCTTGCCCCCGGCCAGACGGTGAATGTCTGTGTGCCCACCGGCAACTTCGGCAACATCCTGGCCGCCTACTACGTCCGGGAGATGGGCCTGCCCATCGGCCAGCTGATCTGCGCCTCCAACAGCAACAATGTCCTCACCGACTTCATCCGGGAGGGAGTCTATGACCGCAACCGCCCCTTCCACAACACCATGTCCCCCTCCATGGATATCCTGATCTCCTCCAACCTGGAGCGGCTGCTCTACTCCCTCACCCAGGACCCGGCTGAGGTGAAGGGCTATATGGCCCAGCTGGCCGCCTCCGGCCGGTATCAGGTGAGCGACAGGATCAAGGACCGCCTCCAGAAGCGGTTTAAGGGCTACTTCTGCGACGACCGGGAGACCCAGCGGGTCATCAGGTCGGTGTATGACAGGTTCGGCTACCTCATCGACACCCACACCGCCGTGGCCTTTTCCGCCCTGGAGCAGTACCGTCAGGAGACGGGGGACAACACCCCCGCCATCGTGGCCTCCACCGCCAGCCCCTTCAAGTTCAGCGGCAGCGTGCTGGAGGCCCTGGGGGAGACGGCTCCCGCCTCCGGCCTGGACGCCCTGGACCAGCTCACCGCAAAGACAGGCCTGCCCGCCCCCGCGCCCCTGGCCGGCCTGCGGAGCAAGACGGTCCGCTTCAGCCAGGTGGTGGAGAAGGACCACATGCTGGACGCGGTGCGGTCCCTGCTGGAGTGAGCCCATGGCCCTGTACGCCATTGGAGACACCCACCTGTCCCTGTCCGCCGGCAAGCCCATGGACGTGTTCGGCGGGGGCTGGACGGGCTATGTGGACAAGCTGAGGGAGGGCTTTTACGCCGCAGTGTCCCAGGAGGATACCGTGGTGATCTGCGGAGATGTGTCCTGGGGCATGAGCCTGGAGGAGGCCCGGGAGGACTTCGCCTTTCTGGACGCCCTGCCCGGGGGACGGAAGCTCCTCCTCAAGGGCAACCACGACTACTGGTGGATGACCGCCGCCAAAATGAAGCGGTTTTTCGCGGACAACGGCTTTTCCACCCTGGACATCCTTCACAACAACTGCCATCTGTACGGGGAGACCGCCCTGTGCGGCACCCGGGGCTGGTTCTATGAGGAGGACCGGGGGGAGCACTCGGCCAAGGTGTTCAACCGGGAGCTGATCCGGCTGGAGGCATCCCTCAAGGCGGCGGGGGAGCGGGAGAAGCTGTGCTTTCTCCACTACCCGCCCCTGTACCAGGGCTATCGCTGTCAGGAGATCATCGACCTGCTTGAGGGGTATGGCGTGAAAACCTGCTGCTACGGCCACCTCCACGGGGGCAGCCACCGCCTGGCTGTCACCGGATTGCAGGGGAGGGTGGACTACCGCCTGGTGGCCGCCGACTATGTGGGCTTTCGGCCAGTGCGGATCCTGTAGGGGCGGATAATATCAGCCCCTACATGCGAAACTCCCGTCAAAATGCCTGATTTAGGGTCCGGCCAGAAATGAAATAGGAAAATTTCAGGGAAATTTCAAAAAAAGACTGTTCAAACCGCCGCGTTTCTGATAGAATGTCGTGGCGAAAGTAAAAAGGCTCTGCCGCCGGGAGAAGGACGACGGGGCGCACAGGAGGAAATTGACAAATGAAGGTCACCAGTGTTGAGAAGAAAGAGAAGAGCACCGTCGAGCTCACCATCCAGGTGGAGGCCGAAGCCTTTGAGGCCGCCATTCAGAAGGTCTATCTGAAGACCCGCGGCCGCATGAACGTTCCCGGCTTCCGCAAGGGCAAGGCCCCCCGGAAGATTATTGAGGGGATGTACGGCGCCGGCGTGTTCTATGAGGACGCCATCAACGAGCTCTACCCCGCCGCCTACGAGGAGGCCGTGAAGGAGCAGGGCCTGGACGATGTGGGCTACCCCAAGATGGAGATCGTGGAGGTGGGTAAGGACGGCTTCACCTTCAAGGCGCTGGTCTCTGTCCGCCCCGAGGCCAAGCTGGGCGAGTATCTGGGCCTGTCCGCCCCCAAGGAGGAGGTCAAGGTCACTGAGAAGGATATCGACGAGGAGCTCAAGCCTTACATCGAACGGGCCACCCGCCTGGTCAGCGTGAAGCGCAAGGCCAAGAAGGGGGACACCGCCGTCATCGACTTCGAGGGCTTTGACAACGGCACCCCCTTTGAGGGCGGCAAGGGCACCAACTACGAGCTGAAGCTGGGCTCTGGCACCTTTGTCCCCGGCTTTGAGGAGCAGGTGACCGGCATGAAGGCCGGCGAGGAGAAGGACATCGACATCACCTTCCCCGAGGACTACCACGCCGAGCTGGCCGGCAAGGCGGTGGTATTCCATGTGAAAGTCAACGAGGTGAAGGAGTCTCAGGTCCCCGAGGTGGACGACGAGTTTACCAAGGACGTGTCTGAGTTCGAGACCCTGGCCGACTTCCGCAAGGACCTGGGGGAGAAGCTCCAGCAGCGCCGGGAGGCCCAGGCCAGGAGCGAATTTGAGAACGCCGTGATCGACCAGCTGGTGGAGAATATGGAGTGCGAGGTGCCCGACGGCATGGTGGAGGTCCAGACCGACCGGCTCATGGACGACTACGCCATGCGTATCCAGAGCCAGGGCATCTCCATGGACCAGTACCTGTCCATGATGGGCATGACCCCCGAGATGATGCGCGCCTCCGCCAAGCCCTCCGCCCTGAAGCAGGTCCAGGCCGAGCTGGCCCTCACCGCCGTAGCCAAGGCCGAGGGCCTGGAGGTCTCCGACGAGGAGTATGAGGCGGAGCTGGCCAAGCTGGCCGAGCAGTATAAGATGGAGCTCGAGCGGGTGAGAGCCGTTGTCTCCGCTGACGAGCTGAAGAAGGACCTGATGCTGCGCAAGGCCAGCGAGCTGGTCATCTCCAAAGCCAAGGCCACCAAGAAGAAGGCCGCCAAAAAGGAGACTGCGGAGGGGGAGGAGAAGCCCAAGCGCACTCGAAAGAAAAAGACCGAGGAGTCCGCGGCTGAGGAGCCCCAGGCCGAGTAAGTACAACCGCATGTCCCGGAGCGGCCCGCGCCGCTCCGGGCATGACCCTATATCCTGGGAGGAATGATTTTTTCCCGATATGGGTATAATCTGGTATCTTATTGGAAAAAAGGAGTAACACTATGAGCTTAGTTCCCTATGTAGTTGAACAGACCAACCGGGGCGAGCGTTCCTACGACATCTTCTCCCGCCTGCTCAACGACCGTATTGTCATGCTTTCCGAGGAGGTCAACGCAACCACCGCCTCCCTGATCGTGGCCCAGCTGCTGTATCTGGAGGCCCAGGACCCGGACAAGGACATCCAGTTCTATATCAACAGTCCCGGCGGCTCTGTTACCGACGGCATGGCTATCTACGATACCATGCAGTATATCAAGTGCGACGTGTCCACCATCTGCATCGGCATGGCCGCCTCTATGGGGGCCTTCCTGTTGTCCTCCGGGACCAAGGGCAAGCGGCTGGCCCTGCCCAACGCCGAGATTATGATTCACCAGCCCTCCGCCGGAACCCAGGGCCAGATCACCGATATGGCTATCCACCTGAAGCGGCTGGAGATTGTCAAGACCCGGATGAACCGCATTCTGGCGGAAAACACCGGCAAGTCCATTGAGGTGGTCACCGCCGACTGCGAGCGGGATAACTTTATGACCGCCCAGGAGGCCCTGGAGTACGGCCTGGTGGACAAGGTGCTGGATAAGCGGTAAGCTTTCCCTTCCCAAGAGCGGGCCGTCCGGCCCGCCCATCCCCAAGTAATGAGGTGTATTCCCATGGCAAAGAATGATGATAAACGAATCCGCTGCTCCTTCTGCGGCAAGCACCAGGATCAGGTGAAGCGGATGATTGCCGGCCCGGGCGTCTACATCTGTGACGAGTGTGTCAATCTGTGTGTAGAGGCCATGGGGGCGGACCCCTTTCTGACGGATGAGCTGGAGCAGTTCCCCGGGGACATGCCCGACGTCATCCCCACTCCCAAGGAGATTCACGCCGTCCTGGACCAGTATATCATCGGCCAGGAGCAGGCCAAGGTGGCCCTGTCCGTGGCGGTGTATAACCACTATAAGCGCATCTACTTCGGCGGCGGCGAGGACGTGGAGCTGCAAAAGAGCAATATCCTCCTCATGGGCCCCACCGGATGCGGCAAGACCCTCTTCGCCCAGACCCTGGCCCGGGTGCTGAGGGTCCCCTTCGCCATCGCCGACGCCACCACCCTCACCGAGGCGGGCTACGTGGGCGACGACGTGGAGAACATCCTCCTGCGTCTGGTCCAGGCCGCCGACTACGACGTCGAGCTGGCCGAGCGGGGCATCATCTATATTGACGAGATGGATAAAATCGCCCGGAAGAGCGAAAATACCTCCATCACCCGGGATGTGTCCGGCGAGGGCGTGCAGCAAGCCCTGCTGAAGATTCTGGAGGGCACCGTTGCCAACGTCCCCCCCCAGGGCGGGCGGAAGCACCCCCACCAGGAGTTCATTCAGATCGACACCCACAACATCCTCTTCATCTGCGGCGGCGCCTTCGACGGCATCGACAAGATCATTGAGCACCGGCTGGACAAGCGGTCTTTGGGCTTCGGCGCTGAGATCCAGAGCAAGAAGGAGCGCAATGTGGGCCAGCTGATGAAGGAGATCCAGCCCCAGGACCTGCTCAAATACGGCATCATCCCCGAGCTGGTGGGCCGCCTGCCAGTGGTTACCACCCTGGAGTCCTTGGACCGGGGCCAGATGGTGCGTATCCTCACCGAGCCCAAGAACGCCCTGGTGAAGCAGTATCAGGCTCTGCTTGACTACGACCAGGTGGAGCTGGACTTTACCCAGGAGGCGCTGGAGGCGGTGGCCGACCGGGCCGTGGCCCGGGAGATCGGAGCCCGTGGCCTGCGTGCCATTCTGGAGGAGGTCATGACCCAGATTATGTATGACATCCCCTCCGACCCCACCATCGTCAAGGTGTCTATCACCGAGGGCTGTGTCAAGGACAGACAGTCCCCTGAGCTGACCCGGGACCCGGAGCGCACCCAGCGGCCCAAGCTGGGCCGGACCACGCTCCAGGTGGAGCACCCCAAGAGCGCTGGCCGTCACGGTCGGGCCGGCTGACAGCAAAAATTGACAGACGCCCCGCAGTACCCCTGAGCGGGGCGGCGGGGCGTCTGCCCTGCTCAAAAGTCTCCCCCTCTTGTGGGGGAGGTGCCCTCGAAGAGGGCGGAGGGGGGAAGCCCCCCTCAGTCTCGCTTTGCTCGACAGTTCCCCCACGTGGGGGGAGCTTTTGGGCGCATCCCTGGAAAGGAAGTGAAAACCATGTCGAAAGAGTGGGATATTTTGGATACGAGCACCATGCCCGTCATTGCCCTGCGGGGGCTGACGGTGTTTCCCAATGTGCTGATCCACTTTGAGGTGGCCCGGGAGACCTCCGTCCGGGCGCTGGAGGCCGCCATGGCCGCTGGCAGCCCTGTGTTTCTGGTGGGCCAGAAGGACATCGGGGTGGAGGAGCCGGAGGCGGACGACCTGTATCAGGTGGGCACCATCTCTGACATCCGCCAGATTCTCCGGATGCCCGGAGACAACGTGCGGGTGATGGTGGAGGGCCGGGCCCGGGGCCGGCTGGTCCAGCTTCTGCGCGCCGAGCCCTATCTGGAGGGGGAGGTGCGGGAGATTTCTCCCGCGCCCGTCCGCATCAGCGCAAAAATGGAGGCGCTGATGCGCGCGGCCTACGAGCTGTTCCAGAATTACGGCGAGCTCTCCCCCAAGCTGTCCCCCGACCTGCTGGTCCATGTATTGGCCAGCCAGGACCCCGGCCACATTGCCGACTATATCGCTCAGAACATCCCCATGCGCAACACGGATAAGCAGACGGTTCTGGAGGAGCTGCGCCCAGCCCGCCGCCTGGAGAAGCTCTACCACCTGCTGGAGCGGGAGGTGGAGATCCTGTCTCTGGACCAGGAGATTCAGGAGCGGGCCCGGGAGCAGATGAGCGAGCACCAGCGGGACTACTACCTCCGGGAGCAGATCAAGGCCATCCAGGCCGAACTGGGGGAGGAGGCCGACGAGATTGAGGAGTACCGGGAGAAGATCGCCCGGGCCAAGCTGCCCGGCCAGGTGCGGGAGAAGCTGAACCGGGAGCTGGGCCGGCTGGCCAAGCAGGGCTACAGCTCCGCCGAGAGCTCCGTCCTGCGCAATTACCTGGACATCTGCCTGGAGCTGCCCTGGGGGAAGTCCACCAGGGAGAAGATTAACGTAGACGCCGTCCGGAAGGCGCTGGACCGGGACCACTTCGGCCTGGAGAAGGTGAAGAAGCGCATTTTGGAGTTTGTGGCCGTCAAGCAGCTGGCCCCTCAGCTGAAGGGGCAGATCATCTGTCTGGCGGGCCCGCCGGGGGTGGGCAAGACCTCCATCGCCATGTCCATGGCCCGGGCCATGAACCGGAAGCTGGCCCGGGTCTCTCTGGGGGGCGTCAGCGATGAGGCGGAGATCAGGGGACACCGCAAGACCTATGTGGGAGCCATGCCCGGGCGGATTATCAACGCCATCAACCAGGCCCAGAGCTGCAACCCCCTCATCCTCCTGGACGAGATCGACAAGCTGGGCTATGATCACCGGGGGGACCCGGCCTCCGCTCTGCTGGAGGTGCTGGATGGGGAGCAGAACGCCTCCTTCCGGGACAATTTCCTGGAGGTGCCCTTCGACCTGTCCGATGTGCTGTTCATCACCACCGCCAACACCACCGACACCATCCCCCGGCCCCTGCTGGACCGGATGGAGATCATCGAGCTATCGAGCTACACCGACGAGGAGAAGGTGCAGATTTCCAAGCGCCACCTGCTCCCCAAGGAGCTGAAGCGCCACGGACTGACAAAGGCACAGCTGAAGGTGTCCGACGGCGCCCTGCGGGAGCTCATTGCCTCCTACACCCGGGAGTCGGGGGTCCGCGTGCTGGAGCGCCGTCTGGCCGCCGTCTGCCGCAGGGCGGCCATGAAGGTGGTGTCGGAGGAGGCGACGGCCCTCAAGGTTACTGAGAAGGACCTGGAGGAGTATCTGGGGGTGCCCAGGTATCACCCGGAGCGCCAGGCCCTGGAGGAGCGTGTGGGCGTGGTCAACGGCCTGGCCTGGACCTCCGTGGGGGGCGAGCTGCTGGAGGTGGAGGTCAACGTGATTTCCGGCTCCGGCAAGGTGGAGCTCACCGGCAACCTGGGGGATGTGATGAAGGAGTCGGCCCACGCCGCCTTGAGCTTCATCCGCAGCCAGGCTGACCGGCTGGGCATTCCCGCTGACTTCTACAAGGAGAAGGACATCCACGTCCACTTTCCCGAGGGTGCGGTGCCCAAGGACGGCCCCTCCGCCGGCATCGCCATCACCACCGCCATGGTGTCCGCCCTCACCGGGACCCCGGTGCGCCGGGGGCTTGCCATGACCGGGGAGGTCACCCTCCGGGGGCGTGTGCTGCCCATAGGCGGGCTGAAGGAAAAGACCATGGCCGCCTTCCGAAACGGGATCAAGACAGTGATTATCCCCGCCGACAACGACAAAGACCTGGAGGAGATCGACCAGACGGTGCGGAAGGCCCTCCAGTTCATCCTGGTGGAGCGGGCGGACCAGGTGCTGGCCCAGGCGCTGAACCGGCCTGTGGAGGCCCCCGTCCCCCGGAGGAGGGGCAGACCCAGAAAGACGGAGGAGCTGCCCGCCGTCCCGCCCGCGCCCGAGGGCGGCTCCCGGCTGAGGCAGTAGGGGGCGGCCTCTGCGCCGCCCCGCCTGATCCAGAACGAAACCGGGCCGGGACAGACCCGGCCCCTGAGAAGCGTGTAGGGGCGGCTATCAGCCGCCCGTGTCCAGCAGGAATCAAACAGACTGCGGGCGGATAATATCCGCCCCTACAGAGCGAACATGCGTGAAGGGGGCCTGTCATGGCTGTCAATTTGCAAAAAGCGGAGTTTGTCCTCTCCGCCGTCTCCCCGAAGAACTTTATTCAGGACGGTCTGCCCCAGGTGGCCTTCGCCGGCCGGTCCAATGTGGGCAAGTCCTCGGTCATCAACCGCCTTCTCAACCGGAAGAACTTCGCCCGGGTGGGGGCTGCGCCGGGGAAGACCATCCATGTGAACTACTTCAATATCGATGGGGCCTTTTATCTGGTGGACCTGCCCGGTTATGGCTACGCCAAGGTGTCCAAGGCGGAGCGGGACCGCTGGGGAAGGCTGATGGAGGACTATTTCGCCCGGCCCGACCTGCTCACCCTGGGGGTGATGATCGTGGACGTCCGACACAAGCCCACCGCCGATGACTGCACCATGTTTCAGTGGTTCAAGGACACCGGCTGTCCTCTCATCATTGTGGCGAACAAGCTGGATAAGCTGAAAAAGAGCGAGATTGAGGGCAGCCTCCAGCTCATCCGGGATACCCTGGAGCTGGGGGAGGAGGACCAGCTCATCCCCTTCTCCGCGGAGAAGGGCGCCGGCCGGGAGGAGCTGCTCTCGGCGATTTTCTCCGGAATTGAATAGCGCGGCGCGGCGGTTCCCCTGGGGACCGCCGCTGTCGTTGGACTTCTTCGGAATTTCCCTTGTCTTTTCCGGGATAAACTGGTATAATAACTGAAATGATAATCTGAAAATGGGGAGGTGGGCCCTTGGAGGCACCCATTTACCACCTGGAGGGGGTGGTGAAGGCGAAAGAGGAGAGCATGGAGGACTTTGTGGGCCCGCTGGACCTGATTCTCCATCTGCTGAGCAAGAACAAGCTGGAAATCAAGGACATTCAAATTGCCCTCATCCTGGACCAGTATATGGAGTGGATGAACAAGCGGAAGGAATTGGACCTGGAGGTTGCCAGCGACTTTGTCACCATGGCCTCCCATCTGGTGTACATCAAAACCAGAATGCTGCTGTCCATCAACGACGAGGAGGCCATGAGCGAGATGGAACAGCTCATCGCCACCCTGGAGGCCCACCAGCGCAACGAGAACTACCTGAAGATCAAGGCGGTGGTCCCCGCCATGGACGGCCGCTACCAGGTGGGCCGGGACTACCTGACCAAGGTGCCCGAGGCGGTCCAGACGGATAAGGTCTACCGCTATGTCCACAGCCGGCAGGATATTTTGAAGGCCATAACCGCCGTCCTCAGCCGGGCGGACAACAAGCTGCCCCCGCCAGTGTCCGCCTTTCAGGGCATTGTGGGCCGGGAACCCTACCCGGTGGCCGATAAGGCGGGGGAAATCCTCCGGCGGCTGGTGGACTATGGCGTAACTCGGTTCCGGGCCCTGTTCAAGGGCAGCCGCAGCCGGTCGGAGATTGTGGCTACCTTCCTGGCCGTCCTGGAGCTGTGCAAGAACCGTCGCCTGCTCCTGGCCGGGACAGAGACAGACTGCACCGTCACCAGTACCCAGGAGGAGGGCGCGGTGGAGTTTACAGCGGAGAATTATTAGGAAATTTCCCTATGGGGGAGGCGGCCCGAAGGGCCGGAGAGAGCCCTCTCAGTCACCGCCTGCGGCGGCGGCAGCTCCTCCAAGGGGGAGCCAAGGGCTAAGGAGGTGAGGTCGTGGAAGTGAAAGAGCTGGAATCCGCCCTGGAGGGGGTGCTGTTCGCCGCCGGAGAGCCGGTGGCGGTGGAGCGTCTGTGCCTGGGGCTGGAGGTGGACCGGCCCACCCTGGACGCGGTGGCCCAGCGGCTGATGGATCAGTACAGCTACGACCGCCGGGGCATCCGCCTGGTGAAGCTGGACACCAGCTATCAGCTGTGCTCCGCGCCGGAGTTTGCCCCCTATATCCGCCAGACCCTGGAGAGCCGCAAGCCCGCCCGGCTGTCCCAGCCGGCGTTGGAGGTGCTGGCCATCATCGCCTACTACCAGCCCGTTACCCGGGCCTATGTGGACCAGGTGCGGGGAGTGGACAGCTCCTACACCATGGGTCTGCTGCTGGAGCGGGAGCTGATCTGCGAGGCGGGCCGCCTGGCCGTCCCCGGCCGGCCCATGCAGTTCAAAACGACGAAAAACTTCCTGCGCTCCTTTGGCCTGTCCAGCCTGGAGGAGCTGCCTGAGCTGCCCAATCAGTCCCAGGAGGGCAGTCAGCTCACCCTGGAGCTGGAGGCCAGCCTGCAGCGCCTCCGGGAGGCTGAGTCCCCGGAGGAAGTCCCTGACGGGGAAGAGGCGCCGCCGGAGACTCCGGCGGAGGCGCCATGAGGGCGCTGTATATTCTGGCCGCCATAGTCCTGATTCTGTTCCTCATCGGACAGATTCGGGTGGGCTGCCGGGCGCGGTTCAACGCCGAGGGCTTTTTTCTCTGGGCCAGGCTGGGCAGGCTTCAGATCAAAATACTCCCCATGAAGCCCAGGGAGGAGAAGCCGAAAAAGCCCCAAAAGCCGAAGGATAAGAAGCCCAAAAAGCCGAAGGAGGAGAAGCCCCCCACCCCCCTTCCGGAGAAGTTGGGCGGGGCTCTGGAGTACGCCCAGGCCCTGCTGCCTGTGGGTCTGGAGGCGGCAAAGGGGCTGTGGCGGGACTTTCGGATCGACACCCTGGAGCTGGAGCTGACGGCGGGCTCCTCCGACCCGGCGGACGCGGCCATGCTGTACGGCCAGGCCAACGCCGCCCTGGGGGCGCTGTGGCTTCCGCTGACCAAAGCGTTCCATGTGAAGGACGGCACCGCCCGGGTGAGACTGGACTTCGATTCTCCGGGGATGACGGTCTACGGCCTGGCGTCCTTCTCTCTGAAGCTGGGAAATATTGTGTGGATTGGCCTGCGGGCCGGGGTAAAGGCACTGTTTGGAGCACTTGCCGCGAAAAAGCGGCTGAAATTAAAACGACAGCAGAGAAAGGCGGCATGACCTATGGAACAGGAGAAAAAGAACTCCCTCGGCGAGCTGATGAAGATTACCATGGAGAATATCAAGGTGATGGCGGACGCCAACACCATCATCGGCACCCCCATTCAGGCGGAGGGTGTCACCCTCATCCCTGTGTCAAAGATGTCCTTCGGCATGGGAGGGGGCGGAACGGAGTTTTCCACAAAATCCGGAGGGACGAAGGACAGCTTTGGCGGCGGCTCCGCCGCCAGCGCCAAGCTGGAGCCGGTGGCCTTCCTGATTGTCAAGGAGGATGGCAGCGTGAAGCTGCTCCCTGTGGCCCCGCCTCCCGCCACCGCTGTGGGCCGGCTCATCGACACGGTGCCTGAGGTGGTGGATAAGGTCACCGGCTTTATTGAGGAGCAGCAGGAGAAGAAGGCCAAAAAGGAAGCGGAGGCCGACTTCGCCGAGTAATAGCCTGCGACTGATCTGGAAGAGGGGCTGTAGGGGCGGATATCTACCGCCCGCAGCTCAGAATAGGCCCTCAAAGCATTGCGGGCGGCTGATAGCCGCCCCTACAGACACAAAAACATAAAATTTCCTGGAAAGAAAGGTAAAAAGCCGTTCCATACTAAGGCCATCGACTGAAAAGAAGGTGGCAGCATGAAGCGGCTTTTTTCGATTGCGCTGGCTGCGGCGCTGCTGTGGGCGGCGCTGCCGGGCGCCGGGGCGGAGCGTGCCCCTGGGGTGTCCGCCGCCAGCGCCGTTTTGATGGACGCGGACAGCGGGCGGGTCCTCTATGAGAAGGACGGCCATACCCGCCGGCCCATCGCCAGCATTACCAAGCTGATGACCGCCCTGACGGCCCTGGAGTCGGGGCACAGTCTGGACGAGACGGTCACCGTGGCCCGGGAGTGGACGGGGGCGGAGGGCTCCTCCCTCTACCTGCGGCCGGGGGAGAGGATCCCGCTGGAGACCCTGCTCTACGGCCTGATGCTCCGCTCAGGCAACGACGCCGCCCTGGCCATCGCCGGCTGGTGCGGCGGCAGTGTGGAGGGCTTTGTGGCCCAAATGAACCAGAAGGCCCGGGAGCTGGGGATGGAGGACACCGCCTTTATCAACCCCAACGGCCTGAACGAGGAGGGCCACTACTCCAGCGCCTGGGACATGGCTCTGCTGGCCCGGGCCTGCCTGGACAACGAGATTTTGGCGAAAATCGCCGCCACCAGGTCCATTACCCTGGGCACCTACACCTTTACCAACCACAACAAGCTCCTCTGGCGCTATGAGGGCTGTATCGGCCTGAAAACCGGATATACCGAGGGGTCGGGCCGGACCCTGGTCAGCGCCGCGAGGCGGGAGGGGACCACCCTGATCTGTGTCACCCTCAACGCCCCCAGCGACTGGGCGGACCACACCGCCCTCCTGGACTGGGGCTTTGCCAGCTATGAGGCCCGGACCCTGGCCAGAGCGGGGGAGCGGGTGGGACAGCTGCCAGTGTCCGGCGGACTGATTCCTGTCTGTCCGGTGGAAACAGCCGGGGCGCTGACCGCCGCTCTGGCCGCCGGCGAGACGGCGGAGGTGGCCTATGAGCTGGACGAGACAGCTCTGGAGGCCCCGGTGAGGGCAGGGACCCGGGTGGGAGAAGCGGTATGTTATGTCAACTCAGAGGAGCTTGCCCGCCTGCCCCTGATTGCCGCTGCGGATGTCCCCCGGGACCAGGCCGGGCCCTCCGGCTGGCTGGGGGGTATCTGGGAACGGATTACCAATTTGTAGCACCTGAGGCCCCCTTCATAAAGGGGGGGCTGTCAGCGAAGCTGACAGGGGGTTTTCTTTACAGGAAAACCCTCCGTCATCCGCCTTGCGGATGTCACCTCCCTTTGCGAAGGGAGGCTTTCCCCTGCGGGGGACGAAGGAGAGGAGGACTGCCCGATGGAGGAGCGCCTGCAAAAACTGATCTCCGCCTGCGGGCTGGCCTCCCGGCGGGCGGCGGAGGAGTGGATTACCGCCGGACGGGTGACGGTCAACGGGGAGAGGGCCCGCCTGGGGGACCGGGCGGACCTGGACCGGGACGCCGTCCTGGTGGACGGCCGGCCCCTGCGGCCCGGGAACGGGAGGACCTATCTCATGCTGAACAAGCCCCGGGGATATGTCACCACCCTCTCCGACGAGAAGGGCCGGAGGACGGTGGCCGGCCTGGTGGCTGGCTGCCCCGCCCGGGTGTGGCCGGTGGGGCGGCTGGACATGGACTCCGAGGGGCTGCTCCTCCTCACCGACGACGGCGCCCTGACCCACCAGCTGCTCCACCCCAGCCACCGGGTGGACAAGGAGTATCTGGTGTGGGTGACCGGGAACATAAACAAGGCCCTGCCCATCCTGTCCGGCCCCATGACACTGGACGGAGAGCCGCTGTCTCCCGCCCGGGTGCGCCGGGGCCGGGACAGCGGCGGGGTTCATCAGCTGGCAATCACCATCCACCAGGGGAAGAACCGGCAGGTGCGCCGGATGTGCGCCCAGGCGGGGCTGGAGGTGCTGCGGCTGAAGCGCATCCGGGAGGGGGGGCTGTCTCTGGACCGATCCCTGAAGCCGGGACAGTGGCGGAATCTGACGGAGGACG
This sequence comes from Colidextribacter sp. OB.20, assembly GCF_009911595.1. Lineage (GTDB taxonomy): Bacteria > Bacillota > Clostridia > Oscillospirales > Oscillospiraceae > Lawsonibacter. The sequence goes on along the minus strand of NZ_QWKG01000001.1, from coordinate 126,257 downwards.
AGCTGCTGCGGCTCACCGGCGGGCTGAGCGGTGTCTGAGAGATTTTTGCAGGAAAAATGTGCATTTCCTGCAAAAATCTCTTGCTTTTTTCCGGAAAAAGGAGTATGATGACTTCCAATGAGCAACTCCAAAGGGGCGGAAGCAATGAGTTACGATATCCTGACGGTGATCCAGGAAAATATGGGTGGATTTTCCAAGGGACAGAGGAAAATTGCGGATTACATCCTGAACAGCTACGACAAGGCCGCCTTCATGACGGCCAGCCGGCTTGGCAAAAAGGTGGGGGTCAGTGAGTCCACTGTGGTCCGTTTCGCCTCCGAGCTGGGCTACGACGGATACCCGGACATGCAGCGCTCCATTCAGAAGATGATCCGGAACCGGCTGACCACGGTTCAGCGTATTGAGGTGACCAACGACCGGCTGGGAGATCAGGACCTGCTGTCCATGGTGCTCCAGTCAGACATTGACAAGATCCGGCAGACGCTGGAGGAGCTGGACCGGGAGAGCTTCAACCGGGCGGTGGACGCCATTGTGTCAGCCCGGAAGATTTACATAATCGGCGTGCGGTCCTCTGCCGCCATCGCCTCCTTCCTGCACTTCTACTTCAACCTGATTTTTGACAACGTGGTGCTGGTATCCGCCAGCACTGCCAGCGAAATTTTTGAGAGCCTGCTCCGGGTGGGGGAGGGGGATGTGGTAATCGGCGTCAGCTTTCCCCGATACTCCAGCCGGACCGTCCAGGCTATGAGCTTCGCTCGGGACCGGGGGGCCGCTACGGTGGCCATTACCGACAGTGAGGCCTCCCCCCTGATTCCCATCTCCCAGTATCTGCTGATGGCCCGCAGCGACATGGCCTCCTTTGTGGACTCCCTGGTGGCCCCGCTGTCCCTGGTGAACGCCCTGCTGGTGGCGGTGAGCCAGCGGAAGAACGAGGATGTGGAGCGCACCTTCCGGACTCTGGAGGGCATCTGGGACGAGTACGGCGTGTATGAGAAGGTGCAGGAATGAGTTACTTTTTCTTGAAAGAAAAAGTAACCAAAAAGAACTTTCCTGTGCGTACCGCTCTAAGGTCGGAGGCTTTTGCCTCAATATGCGGATTGATTAAGGGCTGTTGAATTTGAAGAATGATTTGATTGTAGTCGGCGGCGGAGCCGCCGGCATGATGGCGGCCATTGCCGCCGCCCGGCAGGGAGCGTCTGTCACACTGATCGAGCGCAACCAGAAGGTGGGCCGGAAGCTGTATATCACGGGGAAAGGCCGGTGCAACGTGACCAACCACTGCTCCCCCGAGGAGGTGCGGGCCGCCGTGCCCCGGAACGGGAAGTTTCTCTACAGCACCCTGGAGCACACACCCCCCGCCTGGGTGGAGGAATTTTTTGAGGCACTGGGCGTGCCCTTGAAGGTGGAGCGGGGGAATCGGGTCTTTCCCGCATCCGACAAGTCCATCGACATCATCGACGCCCTGTTTTTCGAGTTGAAACGGCTGAAGGTGCCTGTTGTAAACGACCGGGTGTCGGGCGTCTGCCTCCAGGACGGGGCGGTGTGCGCCGTGGAGATGGGGGAAGGCAGGGAGCTCAGCGGCCTCCCCTGCAAGGCTGTGATCCTGGCCACCGGCGGGCTGTCCTACCCCGCCACCGGCTCCACCGGCGACGGCCTGTGGATGGCGGAGGAGCTGGGCCACACCATCGTGACCCCCAGGCCCTCCCTGGTGCCCCTGGAGTCTCCGGACCCCTTCTGCGCCCGGATGCAGGGCCTGGCCCTGAAAAACGTCACTCTGACAGTAAAAAACGGAAAAAAAAAGACGGTTTACCAGGAGCAGGGGGAGCTGCTGTTCACCCATTTCGGCCTGTCCGGACCGCTGGTGCTGTCGGCCAGCGCCCACATGCGGGACTTCGAGAAGGACCAGTACACCTGCGCCATCGACTTGAAGCCCGCCCTGGATGAGCCGGCCCTGGACGCCCGGCTGGTCCGGGAGCTCACCGCTGGAGCCAACCGGGATATGGACAATCTCCTGGGGGCCCTGGCTCCCCGGCTGCTGGTGCCTGTCCTGCTGGAGCAGGCGGATATCCCGGGAAATAAAAAGGCCCACGACCTGACCCGTGGGGAGCGCCGCCGGCTGCTGGAGCTGTTCAAGTGCTTTACCGTGGCGGTGTCCGGCCCCCGGCCGGTTGATGAGGCCATCATCACCGCCGGCGGCGTGAAGGTGTCAGAGGTGGACCCGAAAACCATGATGAGCAGGAAGGTCCCCGGCCTGTTCTTCGCCGGGGAGCTGCTGGACGTGGACGCCTACACCGGCGGCTTTAACCTGCAAATCGCCTGGGCTACCGGCCGGGCGGCGGGCGAGGGCGCGGCGGAGTATGTCCTCGCCGGACAGGCGTTCCTTTCTTGAAAGAAAGGAACCGAAAGAACTTTAGCTGTTAGAGCTTAGGAGCTGCCAATGGAACAGAGCAATTCAGATGTAAAGCTGGGCCGGTTTTTGAGCCTGGTCCTGCGCCACGACCCCCACGCGGCGGGGATCACCCTGGACGAGCACGGCTGGGCGGACGTGAATGAGCTGCTGGCCGGAGTAAACCGAACCGGGCGGAGGATCGACATGGACACCCTGGAGCGGATCGTCCGGGAGAACAACAAGCAGCGGTATTCCTTCAACGGGGACGGCACGAAAATCCGGGCCAATCAGGGCCACTCCCTTCAGGTGGATGTGGAGCTGCGGGAGGAGACCCCGCCCCAATACCTCTACCACGGCACGGCCAGCCGGTTTCTTCCCTCCATTCAAAAGGAGGGTATCCGAAAAATGAGTCGGCAGTATGTCCACCTCTCCGGGGACTTTGAGACGGCCATGGCGGTGGGGAAACGACATGGAAGTCCGGTGGTCATTACCATCGACGCGGCCGCGATGGCCCGGGACGGGGTGAGCTTCTACCGCTCCGAGAACGGCGTTTGGCTGTGTGAGCAGGTGGAGCCCAAGTATTTCGCCTCCTAGCCCAGGTCGCCGCCCAGCGTGACCCCCGTGCGCACCCCCAGACGGAAGCCCTGGACGGCCGTGTCAATACCTGAAAGGAATTTTTATGGATAAAAGTTTGCTGGCTGATTTTGGAAAACGATTGAGGACCCTGCGAGAAGAAAAAGGACTGAAACAGCGGGAAATGGCTGAGATTATGGGAGTTAAGCTGCGTCAGTATCAGCGCTATGAGTATGGTGAGGTCGGTGTGCCTCTGGAGGTACTGAACTTCTTCGCCGATTTCTTCGGCGTAACTACCGATTACCTCCTGGGTCGAGGAGAGTAAAGCCTCCTTTTCCCCGCAAGGGGGACGCCGCATCCGTAAGGCGGCAAAGCCGCCAACGGCTGCGCAGTGAAAGGAGGTGCCCCAGTGCGCACACTGGGGCGGAGGATTGTGTTTCGCGAAGCGAAACGTGCGAAGCAAACAAGATTTGCATAGACTTAGTTTACTTCGTATGTCCGGCTTCGCCGGACGCAATCCTCAGTCAGCTTCGCTGACAGCTCCTTTCAAAAGGAGCCTTAGCCGCCTGCGGGCGGGACGAGAGAAGCAGGAACGGAGCGATCAGCAATGAGATGTAAAAGTATCGCCATTGATGGCCCGGCGGGGGCGGGGAAGAGCACCCTGGCCCGGCAGCTGGCGGAAAAGCTGGGCTTTTTGTATGTAGACACGGGGGCCATCTACCGCACGGTTGCCCTGGCGGTCCTGCGGGCGGGGGCTGACCCGGCTGACCCGGCCCAGGTGATCCCTCTGCTGGAGGGGCTGGACGTGAAAATGGCCTACGGCGAGGACGGGGTCCAGCGGATGTACCTGGCTGGGGAGGACGTGAGCCAGGCCATCCGGGAGCACCGGGTGTCCGGTCTTGCGTCCAAGGTCTCCGCTATTCCGGAGGTGCGGGCCTTTCTGCTGGAGTTCCAGCGCCGTCAGGCCCGGGAGAACGATGTGGTCATGGACGGCCGGGACATCGGCACGGTGGTCCTTCCCCACGCGGACGTGAAGATTTTCCTCACCGCCGCCCCGGAGGCCCGGGCACGCCGCCGCCTGCGTGAGCTGGAGCAGCGGGGACAGGAGGCGGATTTCGACACCGTCCTCCGGGACATCAGGGAGCGGGACTGGCAGGACGAGCACCGGCCCATCGCCCCCCTGAAGCAGGCGGCGGACGCCGCCCTGCTGGACACCACCAATTTGAATCTGGAACAGAGCTGTGACAGGCTGCTGTCCCTGGTAAAGGAGAAGATCGGCCTGTGAGCGAGGATACAGCTGTCAAGTCAGAAAAAAAGGCCAAGGAGACGCCGGAGCAGCGGAAAAAGCGGATGGACTGGTTTTTTCACCTGCTGTACTGCGTCGTTTGGCCCTACTTCCGGCTGATTCACCCGGTGCGGGCGGTGGGCCGGGAGCATATCCCGGAGGGACCGGCGGTCATCTGCCCCAACCACACCACCGCCGGCGACCCCTTCTATGTGGTGTTCGCCTTCGGCTACAGGTGGACCATGCGGGCCATGGCCAAGGTGCAGATCATGCGCGTGCCTTTTATCGGCTGGCTTCTGGAGAAGGCGGGGGTGTTCGGGGTGGACCGGGACACCACCGATGTGAAGGCGGTCAAAACCGCCATGAAGTTCCTGAAGGAGGGCGACAAGCTGCTCATGTTCCCCGAGGGTACCCGGGTCCACGAGGGGGAGGACGTTCAGGCCAAGGTGGGTGCGGCCCTCTTTGCCACCCGGACGGGGGTCCCCCTGCTGCCGGTGTACATACAGCGCAAAAAAAAGCGGTTCCGGCGTAATACCGTGGTAATTGGGGAACCCTATTATCCGGAGTATGAGGGCCGCAAGCCCACCGCCGATGAGCTGCAGGTCATGGCCCAGGAGCTGATGGACCGGGTACAGGCCTTGGGGGAGGGCGTAGAATGAGCAGGGTGGTGCTGGCCCAATCCGCCGGCTTCTGCTACGGCGTGCGCCGGGCGGTGGAGCTGGCGGAGGAAAAGGCGGCCCAGGGCATCCCCTGCGTGATGCTGGGCTCCCTCATCCACAACAGGGACGTGACCGGCCGGCTGGCCGCCCTGGGGCTCCGAACGGTGGAGCAGCCGGAGGAGGTGCCCGACGGAGGGGCGGTAATCATCCGCTCCCACGGGGAGAGCCGGGCGGTCCACCAGGACTTCGCCCGCCGGGGAATTACGGTGTTTGACGCTACCTGTCCCAACGTCACCCACATCCACAAAATTGTGGCTGATGCGGAGGCGCGGGGCCGCCAATGCGTCATCGTGGGCACGGCGGGCCATCCGGAGGTGGTGGCGATTGCCGGGTGGTGCAGGGCTCCTTTGATACTTTCCGGGGCGAAAGAGCTGGAAAAATGGCTGAATGAGGAGGAAAACCGAATCAATTCGCCCCTTACCTTTGTTTCCCAAACCACCTCCACCAAGAAAATTTGGGAAGATTGCGTGAAAAAAGCAAAAAAACTATGTACAAACGCGGAATTTTTTGATACAATATGCGGAGCGACGTCCAAACGCCAGGAGGAGGCCCGCCAGCTCGCGGCCCAATGCGGCCGAATGGTGGTGGTGGGCGATCGGCAGAGCTCCAATACCAGGCGGCTGGCGGAGATTTGCCGAGAATGCTGTTCCGATGTCCGGCTCATTGAGCGGGCGGAGGAGCTCGGCCAGCTTCCTCAAGTGGATATGGTCGGCATCACGGCGGGCGCGTCAACGCCCGCGTGGATAATAAAGGAGGTCTATAACAAAATGAGCGATGAAATCATGGAGATCGAAAAGTCCTTTGCGGAAATGCTGGAGGAGTCGATCAAAACTTTAAATAATGGAGATAAGGTCACCGGCACCGTTGTGGCAATCACGCCCACAGAAGTCCAGGTGGAGCTGGGCGTCAAGTACCCCGGCTACATTGCCCTGTCCGAGCTGAGCGACGACCCCAATGTCAAGCCTGAGGATGTTGTCAAGGTGGGTGACAAGATCGAGTCTCAGGTTATCCAGGTCAGCGACCGGGACTGCATGATTAAGCTGTCCAAGCGCCGTCTGGACATCAATAAGGGCTGGGAGGAGATCGAGGCCGCCCGGGAGAACGAGGCCGTCATGGAGGGCTTCGTCACCGAGGACAACAAGGGCGGCGTGGTGGTCTCTGTCAAGGGCGTGCGGGTGTTCGTCCCCGCCTCTCAGACCGGCCTGCCCCGGGAGACTCCCATGAGCGAGCTGCTCAAGCAGAAGGTCCGCCTGGTCATCACCGAGGTCAACCGGGCCCGCCGCCGGGTGGTGGGCTCCATCAGCCGCGTTACCCGTGCCGAGCGGGCTGCCGCCGCTGAGAAGGTCTGGGCCGAGATCGAGGACGGCAAGCGCTACACCGGCACTGTGAAGTCTCTGACTTCCTACGGCGCCTTTGTGGACATCGGCGGCGTGGACGGCATGGTCCACATCTCCGAGCTGTCCTGGAGCCGCATCAAGCACCCCTCCGAGGTGGTCAAGGTGGGCGACACTGTTGAGGTGTATGTCATCTCCGCCGACAAGGAGAAGAAGAAGATTTCTCTGGGAATGAAGGACCACAGCCAGGACCCCTGGACTGTGTTTACCACCACCTATCAGGTGGGCGACATTGCCAACGTGCGCGTCGTCAAGCTGATGACCTTCGGCGCCTTCGCCGAGGTGGTCCCCGGTGTGGACGGCCTGATCCACATCTCCCAGCTGGCCGATCACCGGGTGGAGAAGCCCGGCGACGTGGTGGCTGAGGGCGACAAGGTGGACGTTAAGATCACCGACGTGGACATGGAGAACAAGAAAATTTCCCTGTCCATCCGCGCCCTGCTGGAGGCTCCCGCCGACGAAGAGTACGAGGAGGATGCTCCCGCCGAGGAGCAGTAAGTCTAATCTGTACAGCTTACGGGCCTGACTGGTTGACAGTCAGGCCCGTTTTCTCTATAAAAAGTATATAAAAATGAAAATTTTGCAAGGAAAATCTTGAAAATTCACCGATTTTTACTTGCAAAATCAGGATAAAATTGTTATAATATGGAATAGAATGAGAATAGGGCGGAACAGAGAAGCGTACATGAGAAGAAAGTGAGGGGCAGAGTGTATCAGATTGGGGATAAGGTTGTCCACCCCATGTATGGGGCGGGCATAGTGGACAGTATCGTCCAAAAGACGGTAGATGGCATGGAACGGGATTATTTTATTCTGGCGCTGCCCAATCGGTCTATGGTTGTGATGGTTCCCACAGAAAACTGCAAAGAAATCGGTGTGCGCCCGGTGGTGGACCGGGAGCAGGCGGACCGCGTTCTCGCGGCTATTCCGGATATCCAGGTGGAGATGACCGCAAATTGGAACCACCGATACCGGGAAAACATGGAGCGGATGAAGAGCGGCGACCTGATCGAGGTGGCCCGGGTCATCAAGGGGCTCACCATCCGGGATCAGAAGCGGGGCCTGTCCACAGGAGAGCGGAAGATGCTCCACTCCGCGAAACAGATCCTCCTGTCCGAGCTGGTGCTGTCCAAGAGCGTCAGCTACGAGTCGGCGGAGGAACAGCTGAACACAGCGCTGGCATAAGCGGGAGAGATGTGCGGGGCGGCTTTTTTGTTCCGAATGGGAATAAAAGGGCCGCCGTATTTTGTATACTGTGAGGAAACGCGATGAATGTCTACCATACACCTCAATATCAGGCACACCGGCAGGCGTGCGCCTTTGTCTTTTCGGAGGAATACCGCTCCACCCTGCCCAGGAAGGAGGAGGCGCTGCCCGGGAGATATTCGGTACGCACCGACTACTATACAGGGCATTTGCAGCACCAGCTCCGCGCCGCACGGCATCAGCTGCTGGACAGCGGGGGCCAAGTGGTGTATACTTGGGACAGCCTGGACTTCGACGGGGAGTTCTGCGCCCTTGTTGGCCACGCCAACGGGAAGCATTACCTGATCTTCCGGGAGGACCTGTACGGCTACAGCGTGCTGGAGGTAGAGACCGGAGAGACGATGCACTACATTCCAGAAAAGTCCTGGCCGCTGGATGGGCGGATAGGGGAGGAGACCTTCATCTGGACCAACGCGGCTTACGACCCGGAGACCGATCTGCTGGCCGTTTGGGGCTGCTTCTGGGCCTGTCCTGGCTCTATGGTTTTTTTGGATTTCTCCGCCCCTCTGGAGGAGCAGGGCTGCGGCCGCTGGGTGGAGATGCACGAGATCATGGACCCGGACTACGAGCTTTTTGATGATATCAGGATGGTAAATTGGAATGTCCGCGGCTGGACGTGCTTTGAATGCACCAGCGCCTCAGAGGACACCGGCTGGACCGAGGAGCTGGTGTTCCGGGAAAAGATCCTGGATGCGGTGCGGAAGAAAAAATTGACAGATAAGGAGTGAGGCCCATGGCGGGACTGCTGTCGCTGTTCAGAGGGAAAAAGGACCGGGAGCCCAAGTGCGCGGCCATCATCGTGTCGGCCGGCCTGGCCCGGCGGATGGGGGGGATCGACAAGGTGCTGGCCCCCCTGGGGGAGCTGCCCGTGCTGGTCCACACCCTCTACGCCTTTCAGGACTGCCCGGTTGTTGAGGAGATCGTGGTGGTGGCCCGGGAGGACCTGCTGGTAGAGGTGGGCCGCATCTGCAAGGACTTCGTTTTTGACAAGGTGACCAAGGTGGTGGTGGGGGGCGAGGAGCGCATCCACTCCGTCCAGGCCGGCCTGCGGGAGATCAGTCCGAAGGCGGAGCTCATCGCCATCCACGACGGGGCCCGGCCCCTGGTGACTCAGGAGGTTATCCGGGACGCGGTGTCCAGGGCCGCCCTCACCGGAGCGGCTGCTCCCGCGATCCCCCTGACGGATACCATCAAGCGAAGCGAGGATGGCCTGGTGATGGAGACGGTGGACCGCTCCCAGCTATGGGCGGTGCAGACCCCCCAGGTCTTTGAGGCTGGCCTGATTAAAGGCGCCGTCCAGAAGGCGATTGACGACAATGAGCTGCTCACCGACGACTGCGGTGCGGTGGAGCGGCTGGGGATGAAGGTCACGCTCACCCAGGGCAGCCGGGAAAACCTCAAAATCACCACCCCTCTGGACCTGGTTCTGGGGGAGGCTATCCTGCGGGCCAGAGCGGAGGAGGGAGAGTGGCGATGCAGGGAGTGAGAGTCGGCCACGGCTATGACGTCCACCGGCTGACGGAGGGGCGGAGGCTCATCCTGGGCGGGGTAGACGTCCCCTGGGAGAGAGGCCTGCTGGGGCACTCCGACGCCGACGTGCTCACCCACGCTGTGATGGACGCCCTGCTGGGGGCGGCGGGCCTGGGGGACATCGGACGGCATTTCCCGGACAATGATCCCGCCTATGCCGGCGCGGACAGCCTGAGGCTGCTGGAGCACGTGGTGGGGCTGCTGAGAGAGCAGGGGTACTGTGTGGGCAATGTGGACGCCACGGTCCTGGCTCAGCGGCCCAAGCTGGCCCCCCATATCCCCGGCATGCGGGATAATCTGGCCCGAGTGATGGGGGTGGACCCCGGACAGGTCAACGTAAAGGCCACCACAGAGGAGGGCCTGGGCTTCACCGGCTCCGGCGAGGGCATGGCCGCCCACGCGGTGGCGCTGATTGAGAGGATATGAGAAAAGCCCAGCGCAAGCCGGGCTTTTTTCCTTGAAGAATATGTCGAAGCGTGCTATAATCAGAGCATGATACCGCCATAAAGCAGGCGGGCAGGACTCTCCGGACTGGGAGGGTGCTTCCAAGCCTCTCCCAATGGGAGAGGGGGTGATTTGATGCTTACTTACTCAGACCTGTTTCAGTTTTGTCTGGTAATCATCGGCATCATTAGTCTGGTTGTCCAGATCATCAATCATAAAAGGAAGTAACCACCCAGGCCCCAAACCGCGGGTGGTTACTTCTTTGTAACTTAACCGGAGAGCCCGCCGTCTGCGGCGGTATCATCCTTGTCTCCATTATACCAGCTTTCGCCGCCTTGTCAAGGGCGGTTTTATTTTGCTCTTGACAAAGTTCTAGCTACACTATATAATGTAGCTAGAACGGAGGTGAGGTTTTGGCTCCTGAAAGCAGGGCTGAGTATTTTCGCAGACGCCGAGAGACAATCGGACAGTTGAATGTTGCGGTTTCCAAGGAGCGACTGAGTGCTTTGGAAGAAAAGCTGAAAAACCAAGGAAAAACTAAGACGCAGTGGGTCAACGAGAAGATTGACGAAGAGCTCAGTCCAGAAAAATAAGACAACCGAGCCCCATAGCAAGGCAGTCTCGGTTGTCTGATACCACACCCGGAGGAATGGCAAATCTCATTATGCCACAACTCCCGGTGAAAATCAAGGAGGAAAACATGGACTGGGAACTTTTGAACGACCTGGAGGAGGCCTTCGGTCAGCTGTCAGATGGTTTGATCGCCATGAAGCTGATGACGTTCGGACTGGAGGACATGCAGGACCCAAAAGTGGACGGATTTTACGCGGCCAGGCCGGAGAGGAGATTCGCCGTCGTGCTGGCGCAGGCGGCTGTTGTGAAAGCAATCGCGTAAGGTAAGGGCCCTGTGTGAATACACAGGGCCCTCCTCATCAGCTGGTAGGCAGGGGCTGGACGGAGACCCGAAGCTGGGCGGGGGAATGGGGGTACTGCCGGGCGAAGGCCCGGGTGATCCGGGTGCAGACCATCCGGCTGTTCTCATAGGAGGCCTGGGGGAGCAGCAGAACATACTGGGAGGAGCTGCACCGGGCGGCGGCGTCTCCCCGGCGCAGGTGGACAAGGATGATATCTCCCAGGTTGTCCATGACCCGCTTCAGGCTGCTTTGAGACAGGGTGCTGTCTCCCTCGCCTATGACGGAGAGCAGGCCGATGTGGACCAGGCCGCCGCTGCGGCCCGCAGCCCGGGCCGTGGAGTGACAGATGATGCGGAAGAAATCAAATTCACAGATGAGCGCCCCCGGCTGCGGAAGCTCCTGGAGCCGTTCCAGCAGGACGACGGGAGAGATAGACCGGGAGCTGCTGCTGCGCTGGACCCGGCGATAGAGCTCCCGCAGCCCGTCTGAGGGCAGCGTTCCCCGGCAGGCCAGCAGACGCTCCTGAAAGTCCTCATAGACCTGGGCGGCCTCCTGCCGGCGGTTCAGGTGGAACAGGGCGTCCATATGGGCGCGGCACAGCTCCTCCTGGCAGGGCTCCAGAGCGAAGGCGGTGCCGGACAGCTCCGCCGCCTCCTGCCAGCGCTCCTGTCCGGCCAGCAGAGGCAGAGTGTCCAGCGCCGTGTCCAGATAGAGGCGGAGGAGCGTCTCCCGCTGAGAGGCGGCCCAGGGGTGCTGAGCCAGGGCGGGGAGATAATCCCCCCGATACAGGGCCAGAGCCTGCAGCCCTAAAGCCAGCCGGCGGTCCTCATCCTGAACGCCGCGGAGGGTGTGGCACAGGCCGAGGAACTCCTCCACATCCACAGTGAGGGGCAGGTCCGGGTCCCACTGGCAGCCGCCCTCCCGGCTGAGGATCAGCGCCCGGCCCCCCTCTGGCCACAGCTCGTCCAGGAGGTTCCGGGCCCGGTGAAGGATGGCCTTCAGGGAGTTAAAGGTGGAGGGATCGGAGGACTGGTCCTCCCACAGCAGGTCGGACAGCTCACGGTATGAGACGGTGCGGTCCCGCTCACGGATCAGGCAGGCCAGCAGCAGGCAGAGCTTGCGGGAGCGGGCGCTGACCGTGACCTCGCTGTCCTCCCGGCGGATGGAGAAGCCGCCCAGCATATTGACCTGCATCGTGACAGGCTCCATGATTTTCCCCCCTAAACCGGATTGGATATTAAGAGAATAGCATATTTTTTGCGCCTTTTCAAGGAAATATAAAAATAATCCCCCGGCGGGGGATTATTTCTGTTATCGACGGCCGAAGCCTCCGCCCCGGGAGCCTCCCCCTCCGGAGAAGCCGCCTCCCCGGCCGCCAGAAAACCCGCCGCCTCGGGAGAAGCCGCCCCCGGAGAAGCCTCCGCCCCGGCCACTGCCGAAGCCGCCTCCCCGGCCGCCGGAGAACCCTCCGCCCCGGGAGGAGCCGCTGCCGGAGAAGCCGCCCCCTCTGGGGCCGTTGAAGCCGGAGAAGCCCCCGCCGTTTCCAGGACCGGGTCCGCCCGGCCCTCTGGGAGGACGGGGCGGGGGAGGAGGAGGCTGACGCCAGTGCCTGCGGTACCAGGAGGTGCCCGGCCCGTGCCAGAAGAAGATGGGCCGGAACATCACCGGGGGATTGACTACGCCGTAGTAACGCTGCCGGTAGACGTTGTAGCGGGACTGATCAATGGCATTGATGACCAGGACGATGGCAATCAGGATAAAGACCAGCATGACAACGCCGATAAAGGTGTCTCCGCCGGAGGAGTAGCCCGGGGTATAGGAGCCGCTGTTGTCCAGATAGCCCAGGCCGTAGTTGTCCACATAGAACTGATTCAGCTCCAGAAACAGGTTGATGACGCCCTCGCCGTATTTTCCGCTCTCAACATACGGCTTGAGAGCCCTGTTTGTGTAGGTGGAGATCTGGCTGTCCGTCAGGGGGTAGTCCGGACTGGCGGCCAGATAGGCGTCCTTGGCGGAGGCGTCGATCACCAGGATGGCATCGGAGCCGGACAGGCTGATCTCTGCGCCGAGGGTATAGGCGTAGTCGTCAATACTGCCGGATACCGACTCCTTGACCGCCACGGCGATAATGCTGTCATACCGCTGGGCCCAGTTGGCGTTGTACAGGCTGAGCTGCCGCTCCTGCTGGGAGGACAGGGTTCCCGTCTCGTCCAGAATATAGTCGGTATAGCCCTCAACAGGCAGGCTCTCGTCCAGGGCGGCGCTGCCGGAGGGCAACGGCTCAGGCTGTCCCCCCTTGACCTGTCCGATTCCCACGGCCGCCGCGATCATCACGGCGGTGAGCAGCCAGGCAAACCAGGTTTTTTTGAAAAGCTTCATGGTGTGTTCCTTTCACAGTGGACACTATTGTTTAAAAAAAGAGGGAATTCTAACCAGCGGCTCTCTTCAAGGCGCTCCATCCACTTCATGAGAAAGCCAATACGGGGCGTGCAGAGATAACTGGTGTAATTGGGAGACTTCTCAAAACGTCGGAAGGTCACATTGTCCCTTCCAATATTATACAAAAATTCCCATTGACAAAAAATTCCCAGCATCTGATCTCTTACTTCCATATGGAATCCGCTTTTATATGGAAGGGTGAGCAGAGGGCCGCCCTCTCTATGTGTCTCATCGGGGAGCGCCAAAAAGAGCGCGAATTTTTCGCCCGCATATGGCTTGCTCTGCCCATGCAGTCCCATGGTGACCATCTGCATGTCAAAAAAAGAGGCGGGACGGGGCCAGGAAACCGCTGTCCACCGGGGCGCGTCCGGAAGCGAGGCAATCCGGAGAAGATATTCGCTCCCTCCGCACTCGGGCGGAATGGCGCAGGGGTATTCCGATAAATAACTCTGTACATGCTTGGGAGAACAGCTGTGCACCAGAGAAAAGCAGGTGTATCCGCTGAGAGAAAAAGGAGTTTCTGGCGGCGGATGTTCCGCTCCGCCGCTGGGCCATTGAAAAAGCCTCATCGCAGCTTCTGTTATCCCCGCAGCTCCAGCAGCTTCTGCTTCAGCTCGCCCTCGATTCTCCCCAGCTCCTTCTCGGCCTCTTTCCGCTTCTGGGCGCCCTCGGTCTGAATCTTCATCACCTCATCCAGGGTGGTGATGAGCTGCTGGTTGGTGTGCTGGAGGGTCTCGATGGAGACCACGCTCCGCTCGGCCTCCTTGGCGGTTTCGATGGTGCCCATTTTCAGCATGTCGGCGTTCTTTTGCAGCAGCTGGTTGGTCATATCAGTGACGGCGGACTGGGCCGCCACCGCCTGACGGCCGTGCTCCAGCCCCAGGGCCAGCACCATCTGGCTCTTCCACAGGGGGATGGTGTTCACCAGGGAGGACTGGATCTTCTCCAGCATCTGGGTATCGTTGTTTTGCAGAAGGCGGGTCTGGGGGCCCATCTGGATGGAGATCATCCGGGTGAGCTCCAGGTCGTGGAGCTTCTTCTCAAAGCGGCTGCACAGGTTGGCGAAGTCGTTGTAGGCCTGGGCGTCCTCCTGGGCGCCGGTGGTCTCCGCCTTCTTTTTCAGCTCCGCCAGGTCGTGGGTGCGCAGATACTCCAGCCGCTTCTTGCCGGCCAGGATATACATGGTGAGCTCCTTGTAATACTTGGTGTTCAGCTCATACATCTTGTCGAACATGGCCACGTCCTTCATCAGCGTGACCTGATGGTTCTCCAGCACCTTGACGATCTTGTCCACATTGACCTCAGCCTTGGAGTAGCTGGCCTTCAGGGCCTCCAGCTCGTTTCTCTTCTTCTGGAAGAAGCCGCCGATACCCTTTTTCTCCGGCTGGCCGAAGGTTTTCAGCTCCACCACCAGGGAGGACAGGGCCTCGCCCACCTCGCCCAGGTCCTTGGTCTTGACGTTGTTCAGGGCGCTCTCGGAGAAGGCGGCGATGTTCTTCTGGGCCGCCGCCCCGTAGTTGAGCACCAGATTGCTGTCGGTGACGTCGATTTTCTGGGAAAAATCCTCCACCATCTTCTTCTCCGCCTCGCTGAGCATGGACTCGTCCAGCTTGACGGCGTTGGCGTCCCGGGCGGCCTGGGCCGCCTCGTCCACCTGGGGGGCCGCCGGAGCGGAGGGCTCCAGGGTCAGCTCGGGCGCGGCCACCGCCTGGGCGGCGGAGGGCTCGAAGGTCAGCTCAGGGGTAGTAGATAAGTTCAGTTCGTCACTCATGGTTTTGTTCCTCCTGTCGTTTTTTAGCATAGTTCATCCACCAGAATACCGCGTCGGCGGTAAATATTACGGCGGCTATGATTCGCAGCGAGCCCGCACCCCGTTGCAGGATAAGGGCAATGGCGAGGATTGCCGAAATTGTCCATGCAATCGCCATAAACAGAGCGTGTATCTTGTCGGTGTATTTCTTCATGGTTCGCTCCTTTCCTGTAGGGGCGCACATTGTGCGCCCGCAAAAACAGGGCGGTAACCGGCGGGCGGACAATGTCGAAATGATGGCCTGTAGGGCGCGACGACCCCAGTGCGCCGCACATGGGCCGGTGCAAATTCTGAAAACGGCGGGCCGGGTCGTCCCGCCCTACAGCTCCAGGGTGGGGCCGTCCGCACCGCCGGTGGGAGCGGAGCCGCCGGACAGGCCCTCCTGAGCCAGCAGGTTCTCCATGACGGTGATGTCGGTGGAGATGTCCAAGGCCTCGTCGCCGAAGAGGGAATCCAGCTGCTTGTCAAAGGCGGCGCACAGGGTGTCCAGCATGGTCTCCACCTTCCCCTTGGTGGCGTCGATGTTGCTGCCCGAGATGCCGGCGGAGTCCATCCGGTCGTAGGCGTTGAGCAGCTTGATGGTGGTGGGCAGGAAGTAGTCTAGGAACCGGGAAATCTGGGGCTGCTTGGCCGGGTTGGCGATGACGTGGTCGATGATTTTCCCGGTGACCTCCTCCAGATGGTCGATCTGGGCGGAAATCTTCTCGTCGGGGATGGCGTCGTTAAGGCGGCGCAGTTCGGAGACCGCCCGGTCCTTCTCCTTCCGGAGAGCGGCGACCTTGGGGTCCTCATCCCTCTTGGCCTCGGGCTTTTTGGCCTCGGTCTTGGGGGCCTCGGGGGTCTGATAGACCTTATCCGGGAAAATGGCTTTGCCCGCCACAAAGGCGGCCAGGGACAGCCCGGAGCACAGCACATAGTGCAGCGGGGCGTTCAGGGGGAAGAGCAGGGCGTAGCCCAGCCAGACGAGGCCCACCAGATAGATGGGCAGAACGGACACTTTTTTGTGGGTAGTCATGGCGCGCCTCCGCATAAAATAGTCATTTCTATTCTACCCCCAACGGGCGGGGGTGTCAAGGAAATTGACGGGTTTACAAATGGTTTACAAATTACGGGGCAGAGAGGTATAATATAGAAAGAAAACAGCGCTCCGAAGGGGAGCGCGGGAGGTCTTTATGAAAACAGGCTTGGTGTTGGAGGGCGGGGCCCTCCGGGCAATTTTTTCCAGCGGTGTGTGCGACGGCCTGCTGGAGGGCAATGTTATGGCTGACTATGTCATCGGCGTGTCGGCGGGCATCGCTTACGGTGTGAGCTATGTGTCGAAGCAGCCCCGGCGCAATCTGGAGGTGGTCACCCGCTATGCCCCGGACAGGCGGTATATGGGCCTGCGCAATCTGGCGGACAAGGACAACCGCTCCTACTTTGGGCTTGAGTTTGGGTTCAGCACCATCCCCAATGAGCTGGTCCCCTTCGACTACGACACCTTCGCCGCCTTCCCCGGCCAGGTGGAGGCAGTGGTCACCAACCTGAACACCGGAAGGGCGGACTATCTGCCTGTTCCCCGGCAGGACCGGGAGTCCATCGTGCTTCAGGCCAGCTGCGCCATGCCCCTGCTGTTCCCCATCTATGAGATTGGCGGCCAGCCCTATCTGGACGGCGGTATCAGCGACGCCATCCCCTGGCGGCGGGCGCTGGAAAGGTGCG
The DNA here is from genome assembly GCF_009911595.1 of Colidextribacter sp. OB.20. GTDB lineage: Bacteria > Bacillota > Clostridia > Oscillospirales > Oscillospiraceae > Lawsonibacter. The sequence continues at coordinate 109,793 of NZ_QWKG01000001.1, read as the reverse complement.
ATAAGGTGATTGTGGTGCTCACCCGCCCCAGAAGCTACCGGCGAAAGCCCGACCGGATGATGAAAATGGTCCGGAAGCGGTACAGAGGCTACCCGGAGTTTGTGGCGGCGATGGAGAACCGGGCGGAGGTCTACAACCGGGACCGGGAGGAGCTGTTCCAGGTGGAGCGGGAGGGGCGGGCTCTGGTCATTGCCCCGAAGTCCACCCTGGGGGTGTCCCGGACGGAGCGGGACACCGAGAAGCTGCGCCTGCTGTGGGCGGAGGGCTATCAGACGGTGGTGGACCGGCTGGAGGAGATTAGAGATTATCTGCGAGACTGAGGGCGGTCCCGGTGCGGTCCGCCGGGCCTGGCTCCAGGGCGTACAGGCTGAGCGTATCTCCCACAATCGTAAAAAAGGCCCCCAGCTTTGCCAGCTGGGCCTGACTCTGCCCCTGGGCCAGCACGGCGGACAGCGTTACCGCCATAGTGAGCAGCTCGCCCCGGTTGGCGTTATAGATAGAAGACAAAATGACCACCCCTGAGCTATTCTATGTGGAAAAGGAGCTTTTTGCCCATGAAAATCGTTGTGATTGACGGACAGGGCGGCCGGCTGGGCCAGCTGCTGGTGGGGGCGGTGAAGAACCGCCTGCCCCAGGCCCAGGTGTACGCCCTGGGCACCAACACCGCCGCCACCGCCGCCATGCTCAAGGCGGGGGCGGACTTTGGCGCCACCGGGGAGAATCCGGTGGTCCGGGGGGTGGCGGATGCGGACGGAGTGCTGGGTCCGGTGGGCATCGCAGTGGCAAACGCCATTCTGGGGGAGGTGACTCCGGCGATGGCGGAGGCGGTGGGCAGTTGCCGGGCTAAAAAATTCCTGGTGCCCATGAACAGCTGCGGTGTGATTGTGGCTGGGGTGGAGGAGCTGCCCCTGCCTGCCTACGTGTCCCAGGCAGTGGAGGCCCTGGCGGCGGAGCTGGAAAAATGATTGACTTTTGGCGTGTGTTCCTGTATGATAAATCCGTCGCGCGGGTATGGCGGAATTGGCAGACGCGCAGGATTTAGGTTCCTGTGCCGCAAGGCGTATGGGTTCGACCCCCATTACCCGTACCACGTCGGAGCGAAATCCGCTCCGTTTTAAGGCGGTCCCTTTTGGGGCCGCCTTAAAACTGCGTTCCGCCTCTTTGAGCCTCCTTTCCAACTTGAACCCGCTGCGCCGGGCTTCGAGTTGGCTTTTGGTGCATGACGATGGGTTACAGCGCCTTCATACAGCGGCTCACCTGCTCCCGCAGAGCCCGGTCAGCCTGGATCAGATAGTCGCAGACGGCGAAAAAACCGTCCGCATGGGAGTCGTCCTCCTGGTCCAAACCGATGGACATCAGGTCTATGGCGTTGATGATCCTGGAAACCTGATTAGCCGCTGTCTCCAGCTCCAGCAATTCCTGCTGTAAACTCATAAGTACCTCCTTGATTTTTACCCGGCGTTGTGGCATAATCAGATTTGCCATTCCTCCGGGCTTGGTAAATAGAGTGTTGGTGTTGCTTGTTAGGGCGCGGCCAGCACTCTATTTTTATTCGCCCAGCTCCTCGTCGATCTTTTCGTTGAGCCATTTGACCTTGGAGACGTTTTTTTCTTTCAGCTTCTCTTCAAAACGCTCCATTTTGTCTTTCTCTACCTCAACAGCGAATGCCTTGAATTTAGAGCGGCGATTTCGAAAATACTGGGCCCTGTCTCTTTGTGGCACAAGTTCACCTCCCTGTTTCCCACAACCACCATTATAGCATGGTTGTGGGAAACCTGTCAAGAGAAAAATCGGCCCCCGGCGTAAGCCGGGGGCCTGCTATAAAAGGGGGGCGGGAATGGCTTTAAGAGATTGCGCGGTATTCGTCAACCGCTTTATCGAGCAGTTTGCCCAAAATGGCGATATAGTCCGAACCCATGCTTTTTACCTTTTCAATCGTTGCGGAAGAGACGTAAAGTGTAAGTGGTTCCCCGCGGAAGGGCTTTGCCTTTCTTGCGGCAAGAAAGGCCTGTTCCATCGCGTCAGTCAGCTCGGGAGAATCTTCATCATAGACAACAGGCAGCTTTTTAGCTTCTGCAAGCAGTTTTCTCTCTTCGTCAGACAATACAGACCCCGACTCCAGCTCAAATGTGACCATAATACACCTTCCTTTCTCTTGCCGTCGCGAGACGCGCGGAAATCAGCCTGATTCTGGGATGACGCTCAGTATACACAACAAACAAGACCTCATCAGCTAAACCGATTGTGATATACCGCTCCTCGTCTATACTGTGTGCCTCATCGTAAATTTCAATACGGTTTTCATCAGAAAAAACTTTTGCCGCAGTTTCAAACAAAATACCGTGTTTTTTAAAATTGCGTTCCGCTTTTTCCTCGTCCCATTCAAATTGTAGTATCATGCTGCGCCTCTCTTAATTATATCGCTTAAAACAGAAAAATACAATCAGATTTTTGTAATATCGATGGGTGTCAGGTCCTCGCTGCGGCTCTGCTGCCGGACAGTGAGCAGGGCCCGGGCGGTGTCCACCGAGGTGACGCAGCCCACCCCGTGCTCCACGGCGGAGCGGCGGATGCGGAAGCCGTCGGAGTCGTGCTTCCTGCCCCGGGTGGGGGTGTTGATAATCAGGTCCACGGTGCCGGAGGCGATCATGTCCAGGATGTTAGGGTGGGCCTGGGAGACCCGGTTGACCACCTTGCACTCGATGCCCGCCTCGGTGAGGGTCTGGCAGGTGCCGGCGGTGGCGTACAGCTCCACCCCCATGTCCTCAAAGCCCCGGGCGATGGAGATGCTCTCCTCCTTGTCCTCGTCCTTCACGGTGATGATGATCCGGCCGCCCCTCTTGGGAGCCCGCATCCCGGAGCCTTTGAAGGCCTTGAGCAGAGCCTGGGGATAGGTTTCGGCCAGGCCCAGCACCTCGCCGGTGGACTTCATCTCCGGGCCCAGGCCGGTGTCCACGTCGGTGAGCTTCTCGAAGGAGAACACCGGGGCCTTCACGGCGTAGTAGCTGGCCTCCTTATAGATGCCGGTGCCGTATTCCAGGTCCCGGAGCTTGGCCCCCAGCATCACCTTGGTAGCCAGATCGATGATGGGCACCCCCGTCACCTTGGAGATGTAGGGGATGGTCCGGGAGGACCGGGGGTTGACCTCGATGACGTAGATGTCGTCGTCGTAGAGGATATACTGGGCGTTAATCAGGCCAATTACACCCAGGTGCATAGCCATGTTCTTGGTGTGCCTGAGGATGAGCTCCCGGTGCTTGTCCTCCAGGTGGAGGGGCGGGTAGACGGCGATGGAGTCTCCTGAGTGGACCCCGGCCCGCTCCACGTGCTCCATGATGCCGGGGATGAGGATGTCCTCCCCGTCGAACACGCCGTCCACCTCCAGCTCCCGGCCCATGAGGTACTTGTCCACCAGGATGGGGTGCTCCTGGACGGTCATGTTGATGATCTTCATGAACTCCTCAATGTTCCGGTCGGAGTAGGCGATCTCCATCCCCTGGCCGCCCAGCACGTAGGAGGGGCGCACCAGCACGGGGTAGCCCAGCTCGTGGGCGGCGGCCAGAGCCTCCTCGGTGGTGAAAACGGTCCTGCCCTTGGCCCGGGGGATTCCGCACTTGGACAGAATCTCGTCAAACCGCTCCCGGTCCTCGGCGGCGTCCACCCCGTCGGAGGAGGTGCCCAGAATCCGGACGCCCATGTCGGTGAGGGCCTTCGCCAGCTTGATGGCGGTCTGTCCGCCGAACTGGACCACCGCCCCCCAGGGCTTTTCCTGCTCCACGATGTTTTGCACATCTTCTGCCGTAAGCGGCTCGAAGTACAGCTTGTCGGCCACGTCGAAGTCGGTGGAGACGGTCTCTGGGTTGTTGTTGACGATGATGGTCTCGCAGCCCAGCTTCCGCAGGGCCCACACCGAGTGGACCGAGCAGTAGTCAAACTCGATGCCCTGGCCGATACGGATGGGGCCGGAGCCCAAAACCAGCACCTTTTTCCGCCCGGACCCGTCGTCCCGGGCTTCGTTCTCCCCGTCGTAGGTGGAGTAGTAGTAGGGGGTCTCGGCGTCGAACTCAGCGGCGCAGGTGTCCACCATCTTGAAGGCGGGGATAATGTGATACTTCTCCCGCAGGGCCTTCACCTCGGCCTGCTTCATGCCGCACAGGGCGCCGATGTAGCTGTCGGCAAAGCACATCTCCTTGGCCCGCTTCAGGGTGTCGATGTCCGGCTCCCCCTTGCAGCGCTTCAGCTCCTCCTCCATGTCGATGATCCGCTTGAAGCCGTCCAGGAACCAGATGTCCATCTTGGTGATAGAGTAGATTTTTTGCGGGGAGAAGCCGCGCCGTAACGCCTCGGCCACCACAAACAGCCGCTCGTCGGTGACGTTCACCAGCAGCTCCTCGATCTCGTCGGTGTACAGCCCCTCCAGCTTGTCCAGCTTCAGCGCCCGGACGTTCAGCTCCAGGGAGCGGATGGCCTTCATGACGGCCCCCTCGAAGGAGTTAGCGATGGCCATGACCTCGCCGGTGGCCTTCATCTGGGTGCCCAGGGTGCGGCTGGCGGTGGTGAACTTGTCGAAGGGCAGGCGGGGGATTTTCAGCACGCAGTAGTCGATGGTGGGCTCGAAGCAGGCCTTGGTTTTTCCAGTGACGGCGTTGGGGATCTCGTCCAGGGTGTAGCCCAGGGCCACCTTGGCGGCGACCTTGGCGATGGGGTAGCCGGTGGCCTTGGAGGCCAGGGCGGAGGAGCGGGACACCCGGGGGTTGACCTCAATGACGGCGTACTCAAAGGAGTCGGGGTTCAGGGCGAACTGCACGTTGCACCCGCCCTCGATCTCCAGGGCGGAGATGATGTCCAGGGCGGCGGAGCGGAGCATCTGGAACTCCCTGTTTGCCAGGGTCTGGGTGGGAGCCACCACGATGGAGTCGCCGGTGTGGACGCCCACGGGGTCGATGTTCTCCATAGAGCAGATGGTGATGACGTTGCCGGCCCCGTCCCGCATGACCTCAAACTCGATCTCCTTCCAGCCGGCGATGCACCGCTCGATGAGCACCTGGCCCACCCGGCTGAGGTTGATGCCCCGCTCGGAGATCTCCTCCAGGGAGGCCCGGTCATAGGCGATGCCGCCGCCGGTTCCCCCCAGGGTGTAGGCAGGGCGGACGATGACGGGGTAACTGATGCTTTCGGCGAAGGCGACGGCGTCCTCCACGCTCTCCACCACCAGGGAGGTGACGCAGGGCTGGCCGATGGACTCCATGCAGTCCTTAAAGCCCTGGCGGTCCTCCGCCTTGCGGATGGACTCCGGCGACGTGCCCAGCAGGCGGACGCCGTACTGCTCCAGGGTGCCGTTTTCGTGGAGGGCCATAGCCAGGTTCAGGCCGGTCTGACCGCCCAGGGTGGGCAGGATGGAGTCGGGCCGCTCCATCTCGATGACCTGGGTGACGGAGGGGATGTTCAGCGGCTCGATATACACGTGGTCGGCGATGTCCTTGTCGGTCATGATGGTGGCGGGGTTGGAGTTGACCAGCACCACCTCCAGGCCCTCCTCCTTGAGGGCGCGGCAGGCCTGGGTGCCGGCGTAGTCAAACTCGGCGGCCTGGCCGATGACGATGGGGCCGGAGCCCAGCACAAGCACCTTCTTAATGTCGGTATACTTAGGCATTACTTGTCACCTCCACAAACTTCCTCTTCGCCTCCCCTGAAAGGGGCGGAGGGGTTTCCTCCTGCTTTCCTGGCTGCCATATTGTCAATGAAGCGGTTGAACAGATATTCGGTATCCTTGGGGCCGGCGTTGGCCTCAGGGTGGAACTGGGTGGTAAAGCAGTTGGGCCGCTTGTAGCGCAGGCCCTCGCAGGTGCCGTCGTTTACGTTGATGTGGCTCACCTCGGCAACGGCGGGGTTCACCGAGTCGGCCAGCACCATAAATCCGTGGTTCTGGCTGGTGATGAACACCCGGCCCTTCTCCAGGTCCCGGACGGGGTGATTGCCTCCCCGGTGGCCGTAGGCCAGCCGGCCGGTCCTGGCCCCGGTGGCCAGGGCCAGCAGCTGGTGGCCCAGGCAGACGCCGAAGAGGGGGATGTCGCTGTCGTAGAGCTTACGCAGCTCGGCAATGATGGCGGTGTTCTCCGCCGGGTCGCCGGGGCCGTTGGACAGCATCACCCCGTCGTAGCCCCCGGACAGCACCTCCTCCGCGGAGGTGGAGGCGGGCAGGGCGGTCACCTTACAGCCCCGCCGGCGCAGACACTCGATCATGTTCTGCTTGACGCCGTAGTCCATCATAGCCACGTGGAGGCGCTCCTCCCCATAGGCGGAGAAGACCTCCGCCTCCGTCCGGGTGACCAGGGAGACCGTGTCCTTCACCTGGTAGGCCTTCAGCTGCTCCAGCACCTGAGCGATATTAAAATGCTCCGCGCAGGTGAGCATTCCGTTCATGCTCCCCTCGCTGCGGAGTATTTTGGTCAGCGCCCGGGTGTCAACACCCTGGATGCCGGTGATATTGTGTTCCTTGAGATAGGTCCCCAGGTCGCCCTCACAGCGGAAGTTGCTCCCCCGGGGGGACAGGTGCCGGACCACGAGGGCCTCCACCCAGGGCCTGCGGGACTCGCAGTCCTCGTGGTTGACGCCGTAATTGCCGATGAGGGGATAGGACATGACCACGCCCTGTCCGGCGTAGGAGGGGTCGGTGAGAATCTCCTGATAGCCGGCCATAGAGGTGTTGAACACCATCTCGCACACCCGCGTCTCGGTGGAGCCGATGCTGGTGCCGGAGAAGATGCTCCCGTTGGCTAGAATCAAGGTCGCTTTCATCTTTCGTTCACTCGCTTTCCATTCCAGTTCTTGTGCCCATAAGTTATCAAGTTATTTTATCGAAAAACCGGCCCTTTGGCAAGATGGCGTTTTCCCTTTTTCTGTATAAATATTCGGGGGATATTTGGGCAATTCGTGGGGAAGGATATGCTTGTCTGTAGGGCGCGACGACCCCGGCGCGCCGCTTTCTGAGATGCGGGGTCTAAAAATGCGGGCCGCCCAGGTCGTCGGCCCCTACAGGGAGGCGGTTATCATGTTCACCGGCCTTATGCGGACCATTATCCTATACATCCTCATCATCGCCGGGGTGCGGCTGATGGGCAAGCGGCAGGTGGGAGAGCTGGAGCCCTCTGAGCTGGTGCTGTCCCTCATCATCGCCGACCTGGCCTCAGTGCCCATGCAGGACTACGGCATCCCCCTGCTCACCGGGGTGGTGCCCATCCTGGCCCTGATGTCGCTGACCATGATCCTGTCGGTGCTCACCATGAAGAGCGTCAAATTCCGGGCACTGCTGTGCGGCCGGCCCAGCATGGTGGTGCGGGACGGCGCGCTGGTTCAGAGGGAGATGTCCAAGACCCGCCTGACAGTGGACGAGCTGCTGGAGGAGCTGCGCATCCAGGGCTACACTGACATCAGCCAGATCAAATACGCCATTTTGGAGACCAACGGCCAGCTGTCTGTCCTGCCCTACGCCAACCAGAAGCCCCCTACAGCCCGGGATCTGAAGGTGTCTGTGGAGGAGGGGGGCCTGCCCCGGGTGGTGGTCAGCGACGGCAAGCTGCTGGAGCAAAATCTGAAGGCTCTGGGCCATGATCGCCCCTGGCTGGACAGACAGCTGGCCCAGCGGGGGTGCCGGGACCTGGAAAAGGTGTTTCTCCTGCTGGTGGACGAGGCGGACGCGGTATATTTGGCGGAGAAGGAGCGGTAATAAAATTTGGGTAGGGCGCGACGACCTCGGCGCGCCGTTTTGCGGAGGGCTGCCGGCGGCGGGCCGGGGTCGTCCCGCCCTACACCTGGCCTGCCTGTGAGCCTCAATACAGGTGGCCGCAGGCCGCCCCTGCATGAGATAGGAGGTATTCCAATGAAACGACTTTGGATCGCGGCGGGGCTGCTGGTCCTGCTGCTGGGGGCCAGCCTGGTTAACGCCTGGTACGCTCAGTCCCTCACCGGGGAAATGGCGGACCGGCTGCGCCAGGCCCAGGCTCTGGCAGAGCAGGACAACTGGGTCCTGGCGGAGGCGGTGACCCGCCAGGTCTATGAGGACTGGCAGAGCCACCACTTCTATTTTCATACCCTCATGCGCCACGGCGATACGGACCAGGTCCTGCGGGCCTTCCGCCAGGTGCTGGAGTATCTGCCCCTTCGGGAGCCCGACCAGTACAACGCCGCCAACGCCGACCTGACGGCCCAGCTGGAGCTGCTGGCTGAGATGGAGCAGGCGACGGTGGTGAATGTGCTGTAGCGGCGCTTTTTTGCGGGAAAGCAAAACTTTCGGTTGACAGTTTGCCCGGTTCGGTCTAAAATTTTGCAAAAGAGCGGCCCTTGACGGATTTCCCTCGGGGGCCTCTTTCCATGCTTGCAACGAATGAGAAAGGACTTGATACCCGTGAGCAGCGGAGAAAAAATTGAGATTGTGGGCGCGTCCGCCAACAACCTGAAGCGCGTCGATGTGGACATCCCCAAGGAGAAGCTGGTGGTGCTGACAGGGGTGTCGGGCTCGGGAAAGAGCTCCCTGGCTTTCGACACGGTGGCGGTGGAGAGCAGCCGCCAGTGGCAGTCCACCTACCCCATGTTCCTCCGGGCCCGCCTGCCCCGGTATGAGCGGCCCCCGGTGGAGTCCATCCGGAATCTGACCCCCAGCGTGGTGGTGGACCAGCGGCCCATCGGCTCTAATGCCCGGTCCACCGTGGGCACCGCCGCCGACGTGGCCCCCCTCATCCGCCTGCTGTTCTCCCGGGTGGGGCAGCCCAGCGCCGGAGGGGCTATGGCCTACTCCTTCAACCACCCCAAGGGGATGTGTCCCGACTGCACCGGCCTGGGGGAGAAGGTGGAGCTGGACGAGGAGAAGATGTTCGACCTGGACGAGACCCTCAACGGCAAGGGACTGCGGTTCAGCCAGTTCTCCGGCGGCAGCTGGCAGGAGTTCTACTACCGCTGCTGTCCCCTCCTGGACCCGGACAAGAAGTTGCGGGACTTTACCCCCGAGGAGTGGAAGGTTCTCCGCGTCGGCCCGGATGAGCCCCTGAAGCTGGGCTTTTTGCGGCACAACACCGGCCAGGTCTCCCAGGTCCCCTACGAGGGTGTGGTCCCCCGGTTCAACCGGCTCTATCTGAACCGGGACATCTCCGCCCTGAAAAAGTCCATCCAGGACGAGGTGATGCTCTTTGTCCGCCGCCGGCCCTGCGTCACCTGCGGGGGCAGCGGCCTGAATCCTCTGGCCCTGGCCTCCCGAATCAACGGGCACAATATCTCCGACTACTACGACATGCAGGTCAGCGAGCTCATTCCGGTGCTGGAGGCCATTGACAGCCCCCTGGGCCGGGCCATCGCCGGGCAGATCACCGCCTGCCTCCAGCGGATGGTGGACGTGGGCCTGGGCTATCTCAGCCTGTCCCGGCGGACGGACTCCCTGTCCGGAGGGGAGTCCCAGCGGCTGAAGATGGTCCGCCATCTGGGCAGCGCCCTGAACAACATTACCTACATCTTTGACGAGCCCACCGCGGGCCTCCACCCGGCGGATGCCCGGCGCATCGGCAGGCTGCTGCTGGCCCTGCGGGACATGGGCAGCACCGTGCTGGTGGTGGAGCACAGCCGGCAGATGCTGGAGCTGGCCGACCACATCATCGAGCTGGGCCCCCTGGCGGGCAGCCGCGGAGGACAGATTGTCTATCAAGGGGACCTGGCCGGGCTGAAGCAGGCCGACACCCTCACCGCCGCCGCCCTGCGGGAGACCGTCCGGCCCAACCCCAGCCCCCTGCCCTGGACTGAGAGCTTCCCCATCCGGGGAGCGAAGCTCCACAACCTGAAAAACGTGGATGCGGACATCCCCAAGGGGGTGCTGACCGCCGTGTCCGGGGTGGCCGGCTCGGGAAAGAGCAGTCTGATCTGTGAGGAGTTTGTCTCCCGCCACCCGGAGGCCATCGTCATCGACCAGAAGCCCATCGGCACCTCCAGCCGGTCCACCCCCGCCACCTACACCGGAGTGATGGACGAGATCCGCAAGCTCTTCGGCAAGGCCAACAAGGTCAGCCCCCAGTGGTTCAGCTTCAACTCCAAGGGGGCGTGCCCGGTGTGCAAGGGCAAGGGGGAGATCACCCCGGAGGTGGCCTTCGCCGACCCGGTGACCATCCTGTGTGAGGAGTGCCGGGGGGCCCGCTTCAACCCCACCGCCCTGAGCTATGAGTTCCAGGGCAGGAACATCCAGCAGGTGCTGGACATGACGGTGGTGGAGGCGGTGGAGTTCTTCCGGGAGGAGAAGATCACCGGCCCCCTCCGGACTCTGTGCGAGGTGGGGCTGGGCTACATGACCCTGGGCCAGCCCACCAGCACCCTGTCCGGCGGCGAGGTCCAGCGGCTGAAGCTGGCCAGCGAGCTGCACACCGAGGGGAACGTCTACATCCTGGATGAGCCCTCCACCGGCCTGCACAGCCGGGATGCGGAGCAGCTGCTCGCCCTGCTCCGGCGGCTGGTGGACCAGGGCAACACGGTGGTCATTGTGGAGCACCGGCTGGCCCTGATCGCCGCCGCCGACTGGGTCATCGACATGGGCCCCGAGGGGGGAAGCAGAGGGGGCGAGATCCTCTTTGCCGGCACTCCGGCCCAGCTGCTGGACTGCCCCCGGTCGGAGACGGGGAAATATATGCGCCTGATGGCCGGGCAATAAGAGAAAAACAGAAGCGGCAAGGTGCTGACCTTGCCGCTTCGACTGCGCTATACTGCGTTCAGCCCATCAGACACACGGCTGACCGCCTCCTCCAGGTCCATGAGAGAACTTTGAAGCTCCATATATAATTCTCCTTGCTTTTTCCCCGGAGCTGTGGCATAATCAAATTTACCACTCCTTCGGGGATGGTTTTTGTAGAGTGTTGGACAGCTTTGCTGTGGTGGCCAGCACTCTATTTTTTGTCCAGCTCCGCCTCCAAAAGGTCGATTCCCGTTACAATCGCGTCAATTCTTGACGATCCCAGCCGGTCTGCACAGTACTGAATTTTCTGCGCTTCTGTTTCAGTTACCCGAATGTTGATTGTTACGGTGCGAGGCTCGGTTCCTTTGAGTGGACGGCCCGTCCTTGGCGACACATGATTCACCTCACTTTAATGCGCATATAAATTATAAGTTTAACGCGCGTAAAAGTCAAGCCCTTTTTCGCGCAAAATGAAAAAAGGCCGCTCGAGCGGTCTTTCAGCTTGCCAAAAATCCTCATCCTCCGCAGAATAAGGCTCCTTTGGAAAGGAGCTGTCAGCGGTCGGCTGACAGAGGATTGCGTTTCGCGAAGCGAAACATACGAAGTGAACGAGGTTTGTACCCTCTGCGTAGGGGCGCACATTGTGCGCCCGTCATAAACAGGCCAGCTCCGAAAAGCGGGCGGACAATGCCCACCCCTACAGAGACTCAAAACCCTCGTTTGCTTCGCACATTTTGGCTTCGCCAAAATACAATCCTTCGTCACCGCCTTTCGGGCGGCGCCACCTCCTTTTGAAGGAGGCTCCGTCCGCAGGGCGGTGAAAACTGCGCTTTGCGAAATCCGATCTGCTTTAGCGAAGATCAATACCTGCGGACGACAGCCACCACCCGACCGATAATTTCGGCGTAGGTGCCGTCGATGGGCTCGTACTCCGGGTTTTCCGGCATGAGCCAGACATGCCCGTCCTTATAGCGGTAGGTCTTTACGGTGGCCTCGTCCTCAAAGAGGGCTACCACGATCTCGCCGTTCCGGGCCTCCTGCTGGCGGTGGACCACCACCAGGTCGTCGGGCAGAATGCCGGCCCCAAGCATGGATGTGCCCCGGACCCGGAGGGCGAAGTGCTCGCCGGACAGGCCCTGAGTGTCGAAGGTGAGGTAGTCCTCAATGCATTCCTGGGCCAGAATGGGGGAGCCGGCGGCCACGTTGCCCACAATGGGCACCTGGTTGGCATGGGAGTCCAGCTCCTCGGCCACCGGCCCCAGGGGGAAGCCGGGCAGGGAGATGGCCCGGGTTTTGCCCTCGGCCTTGACGATGGCGCCGGCCTCCTCCAGGCCCTTCAAGTGGAAGTGGACGGTGGAGGGGGACTTCAGTCCCACCGCGGCCCCGATCTCCCGGACAGAGGGGGGGTAGCCGTGCTCGTTGGTAAAGGCCAGGATGAAGTCGTAAATCTGTTGCTGTTTACGGGTCAGGTTGGCCATAAGCAGCTCCTTTCAAAGAGGCAGACGGGGCGTCTGCGGTGAGATTCTCTGTTACGGCCACTATTATAGCACAGGTTTTTTAACTTGTCAAACGAACGTTCCAGGAATTGAGAAAAAATTCAAAATTTCGGAAGTCCCTGTTCACTCTAAAAGAGTTTGCCAGTGCCCGGCGCGGTATGCGTCGAAGCACATGCTGATCTGCTCCCGGGAGGTCTTTCCTGTGGACAGGGGAGGCAGCTCCTCCAGGGCAAACCAACCGCTGTCCAGCGTCTCCAGGTTGGGCTGGAAGGACCCGCCCAGCAGCTCGCACAGGACAAATACCTTGCATACGCCGTAGGCGTTCACAGGCTCGTTGTGCCTGTGCTGGTCCTGGAGGGCGATGACCAGGCCAGGGACGACCTCCAGCCCCGCCTCCTCCCGGACCTCCTTCACAACGTTCTCACCCACGGTCAGGTCCACATCCACCCAGCCCCCGGGGAGGGACCAGCGGCCGTCGCTCTCCTGGACCAGGAGGATTTTTTCCTCCTGAAAGATGGCGGCCCGGGAGTCCAGCTTGGGAGTCTGATAGCCGGACTCATTGCAGAACAGGTCCTTTACCTTCTCCAGGGGCAGCTCTGCCTGCCGGGATACCATCTCTGCGGCGATGTCCCGGATACGGCGGTAGCGCTCAAAATCGTATTTGTCGTGGCCGTACTCAAGCCCCGCCTGGGCCAGGGCCTGAAGCTCCACGGCCCATTTCAGCCACGGCTCCTGTATATTCATATGCTCTCCCTCCTTACAGCGGCGGCATCTCGGGCAGAGGGCCCTGCTCCCGGGCGGCGGCGGCCAGGCGGGCGTCGTAGAAGCCGGCCTTCGACACCGAGCGGTAGGGGATCAGCCACAGAGAGACGGGGATGGTGATCAGAGTGCTGAGGACAGTCACAGGCGCAGAGTAGGCCACAGACCGGCAGGCCTCGGCCCACTCCAGCACCTGGTTCGCGTCGGTAAAGCTGGGGGACAGCAGCCCGGCCTGATAGAGACAGGTGAGCACCACGGCGGCGGACAGAATAAAGTTGACAGCCTCCCAGCCCATGAAGGACAAATCCAGCTTGAACAGCTCCATTTTCCAGCCCCGCATCAGCTCCACGCTGCGCAGGATGGGAATGGTGGAGCCGTCGTCCGGCCGGTCGGCCAGCAGGTAGGGGGCCAGGGCGTACCGCAGGGAGATGGCATATGCGGTGATAAAGAGGCTGAGGAAGAACAGGAAAAAGAAGATCCAGCGCGTGCCGTAGTCCCCGACGCCCACCGCCAGCATGGTAAAGGGGACAGACAGGGCCATGGCTGCCAGGAAGTACCAGCCCAGAATGCGGACGAGGATGCCCAGCTCCATGAGCAGCACCCGGCCCGCCACCGAGAAGCCCTGCGTCAGGGAGTTGACCCCCGGGTCCAGCTGCCGGTAGGTCCACAGGGCCCACAGGCACAGGCCGAACTGGACCACAATGTAGTACAGGGTCAGCAGCAGCTGGAGAAAAATATCGAGGGTGTCAATAAAGGGCACGGGGGAGGCCCCGGCCCCTGGGGTGGGGATCAGGCTGAACAGCCAGGATACCCCGGTGGTCATGGCGATGTAGGCCAGGGCCACCACCCAGAATTTGGGGTCGGTGAGGGCCATCCGCTCCCGGGCCTGACGCTTGAGCTCCTTGCGGTCGATTTCCATAGAATGATCTCCGATCTGCATAATTTGAATGGGCCGTATGTAGGGCGCGACGACCTCGGCGCGCCGCTTCCGGCATCAGACGGCGGGCCGGGTCGTCCCGCCCTACAGGCACACCCCAAGCAGGGGAAGTAAAATCATTACTCCCACTTCTCCATAAGCAGCCTGATCTGTTCGGCCAGCTTGGCCAGGTCCTTGTTGGACCGGCCCCGGCTGCGGCTGACCAGGTCGGCCAGGTCCCGGGACACGTCCTGGAGCCGGATATAGGCGGCAGAGGGCGCGGCGGCGGAGCCGGCAGCGGCCTTCTTGACCTCCAGTACCACGCCCTTAGCCAGCATGCAGTTGGTTGCCAGGTCGTAGACCTCCTCGTAGAGGGGGGCGTGGGCGGGGATGCCCCGCTGGTTCAGGTCGTGGGCAAACAGCTCGGTGACCTCGTCGTCCCCGTGGACCACAAAGACCTGTTGGGGCTTGGGGGTGAAGTGTCCGACCCACTCCAGCAGGTGGTCCCGGTCGGCGTGGGAGCTCAGGCCCTTGAAGTTGACAATCTTGGCCCGGACAGAGATGTCCTCGCCGAAGAGCTTCACGCTTCTGGCGCCCTCCAGCAGCCGGCGGCCCAGGGTGCCCTCCCCCTGATAGCCCACAAAGACCACGGCGCACTCGGGGCGCCAGAGGTTGTGCTTCAGGTGGTGGCGGATGCGGCCGGCGTCGCACATGCCGGAGGCGGAGATGATGATCTTGGGGGTCTTGTCGTCGTTCAGGGCCCGGGAGTCCTCGGTGGACTGGGTGAGGGTGAGCCCCGGGAAGGTAAACAGGTTCTCACCCCCCTGGATGACGGCGATGGCGTCGTCATCCAGATAGCCCTTCAGATTGCCGGAGTAGATCTTGGTGGCCTCGGCGGCCAGGGGGGAGTCCACATAGACCTTGAAGCTGGGCAGGGATTTTACCAGCCCGTCCCGCTTGATCTCCCGCAGGTAGTACAGCAGCTCCTGAGTGCGCCCCACGGCGAAGGAGGGGATGACAATATTGCCCCCCTTGGAGAACACCTCGTCAATCAGATTGGCCAGGGCCCCGGTGTAGCTCTCCGGGGGCTCGTGGTTCCGGTCGCCGTAGGTGGACTCCATGACCACATAATCGGCGCTGTCCACAAAGGAGGGGTCCCGGATGATGGGCTGGGCCTGGTTGCCCAGGTCGCCGGAGAAGACAATCTTCTTGGTGACGCCCTCCTCGGTGGCCCAGATCTCCAGAATGGAGGAGCCCAGCAGATGGCCGGCGTCAGTAAACCGGACCTTGACCCCGCTGCACAGGTCGAAGAGCCAGCCGTATTCCACCGTCTCCAGCATGTGGATGGCCTCCTCGGCGTCCATCAGGGTGTACAGCGGCTCCACCGGGGGCAGCCCGGCACGCTTGCCCTTCTGGTTCTGCCAGTTGGCGTCCCCCTCCTGGATGTGGGCGGAGTCCCGGAGCATGACGCTCATCAGCTGGGCCGTCAGGCCGGTGGTGAGGATACGGCCGTTGAAGCCCTCCTTCACCAGAAGGGGAAGCCGGCCGGAGTGGTCGATGTGGGCGTGGGTAATCAGCACATAGTCGATATAGTTGGGGGCGAAATCCAGGGAATTGTCGTCGTGCTCGTCCTGCCCCTGCTGCAGGCCGCAGTCGATGAGGATTTTTATGCCGTTGACCTCCAGGCAGTGGCAGCTGCCGGTGACCGCGTGGGCGGCGCCGAAAAATGTCAGTTTCATGGGATAGCCTCCTTTGTGTATATAGAATCTTATCTCTATTGTACACCATTACCCGGGAAAAAGCTATACCAATTTGTGAATAATGTGTAAATGCGGGGGATTTGCGGGGGCGGCAGCCAGCCGCCCCCGCAGCATGGATGACAGGCGGATGCTATCCGCCCCTACAGAAGCTCGAAGTGCTCCAGGGCGGTGAGGATGCCGTCCTCGTCCACCGTGCCGGTGACATAATCGGCCTCGTGCTTGACCACATCGTCGGCGTTGCCCATGGCCACCCCGATGCGGGCGTGGCGGAGCATGGGCAGGTCGTTCTCCCCGTCGCCAAAGGCCATGGTCTCCGACAGCTCGATGCCGAAGTGCTTTAAAATAACGTCCATTCCGTGGTCCTTGCCCCCGCCGGGGGCGACCACGTCCACGAAGGCGGGGTGCCAGCGCAGCACGTTGAGCCCCAGGAAAAAATCCGCTCCGGCGGCCTGCTGCTCCTCCCTGGTGTAGAAGGCAACCGCCTGGTAAAACCTGCGGTTCAGCATCTCGCGGAGGGGGATGACGGGGGGAACGGGGATGTTCAGCTGCTGGGGGAACAGCTCCAGCCGGGAGTCCGGGTTGACGGTATGGCTCTG
The DNA here is from genome assembly GCF_009911595.1 of Colidextribacter sp. OB.20. Classification (GTDB taxonomy): domain Bacteria; phylum Bacillota; class Clostridia; order Oscillospirales; family Oscillospiraceae; genus Lawsonibacter. Next base: position 93,564 of record NZ_QWKG01000001.1, on the reverse strand, counting down.
CATCCCCTCCAGAAAGACGCAGGGGCTCCCGCTGCGCTCCAGCAGTCCGATCAGATGCCGGGCGCTGTCGGGCGGGATGGGGTTGTCCCACAGGACCTGGTCTCCGGCAAAGCAGAACTGGCCGCTGACGGTGATATAGCCGTCGAAGGGGAAGACACCCACAGCCTCCACAGCGGTCTCCTGCTGCCGCCCAGTGGCGACAAACAGCTTGATCCCCTTCGCCTGGAGGCGGTGGAGCCCCTCCAGCACGGCGGGGGAGATGCGGTGAGTCTTGAAGCTGACCAGGGTCCCGTCGATATCAAAAAAAATGGCTTTTTACCAAAAAATAACCTCTCCTCCCCAATTCTTCCCCCATTCTACTCCAATCGCAGCCCGGTTTCCATGTGCGAATTGGACGATTTTGGCATAACAGCCGCCCCCCAATCCATAGGATAGAGAGAAAGGGGGAATCCTTATGGCATATGTGGACGACCGGGCCCGTCCCGAGATGAGCCACCACATCATTCTGGAGGAGCGGGAGCAGCTGGTCGTCTCCGGCGTGGAGGAGGTGGAGAGCTTCGACGAGAACACCATTCTCCTCACCACCGCCCAGGGGGCGCTGGAGATCCAGGGGGAGGAGCTGCACATTGAGAAGCTGTCCCTGGACGGGGGCGACCTGAAGGTGGAGGGCCGGGTGAACGCCCTGCTCTACGGGGAGGAGAACCGGCCCCGGGGCGGCCTTCTCGCCCGGCTGCTGGGCGGATGACGGTGGATGTGGCCCAGCAGGGCCGGGCGCTGTGTCAGGCTCTGCTGCTGGGAGGGGCCATGGGGGTGACCTATGACCTGTTCCGCATCCTGCGGGTGCGGGTCAGGGTCCCCCTGCTTGGTCCGCTGCTGGACCTGCTGTTCTGGCTGGCGGCCACGGCGGCCCTGTTCATCTGGTCCCACGACGCCTGGGGGGGAGAGGTCCGGCTGTACGGCGCGGCCTTCTGCCTGGCGGGCGGGGCCCTCTATTTCTGGGCTGTCAGCCCCTGGCTGCTGAAATTGGGGTATCTGGGAGCCGACCTGGCCGCCGCCTTTTTGGGCATTTTGACCTTCCCGCTGGGGGTGGCGGAGTCGCTTCTGAAAAAAATCAGAAAAATTGTAAAAAACATCTTCCTTTCCGGGATGAAATGGTATAGAATAGATTCACGAACAAGGCAGCTGGAGGAAGCTGCCCGCCGCCGCGGCGTCCGGGAGAGAGGAGATGGCAGCCTTGACCTTCAAAAGAGCCGGTTTTTTGACCAAGCTGGTGGTGCTGGCACTGCTGATTTATATGGCCGTCACCCTCCTGGACCTGAGAGGAAAAATCCAGGGCGTCCAGGCCGAGCGGGACGAGCTGGTCCGGCAGGTGACGAACCAGCAGCTGGAAAACCAAAAGCTGGCAGACGCCATCGCCAACAGAGACGACCCTGAGATGATGGAGCGGGTCGCCCGGGACCGGGGCTATGTGGAGGAGAACGAGACACTGTTCATCGACGTAGCCAACTGAAAAAGCGCGTTTCCAAATGTGTGTTGTGTTGTAAAAGGATTTAATTTTACAAGGGAGGACAGTTCTTGCCAATGGAGTTAGCGGTAGGAGCCATCATGGATGGCAAGGTTACAGGAATCACAAAGTTCGGGGCTTTCGTAGCCCTGCCGGAGGGAAGGTCCGGGCTGGTCCATATCTCAGAGATTGCCTACTCCTATGTGAATGAGGTGAGCGACCACCTTCATGAGGGACAGGAGGTCAAGGTAAAGATCATCGGCATCGACCAGGCCAACCGGATCAATCTGTCCATCAAGCAGGTGGAGCCTCCGCCCCAGCGCGCCCCCAGACAGGGAGGCGGCCAGCGTCCGGGCGGAGGAGGCGGGGGACGTCCTCCCCGCCAGGGGGGAGGCAGGCCCATGGGCTTTGTCCATCAGGCCCCCAAGGAGCCTACCGACTTCGAGGATAAGCTGAAGCAGTTCATGCAGTCCTCCGACAGCAAGCTGTCCGAGCTGCGCTACATCGAGAAGAAGGGCGGAAACCGCCGGGGCGGCGGCGGACGCCGGTAAGGGTGCATAATGGAGGGGCCGTCCGGAGGACGGCCCCTTTTTTCGGAGATCCTTCGTAAGGCCCCCTTCGGGAAGGGGGCTCCCGGCGAAGCCGGGTGGGGGGTTCCCCTGAAGAAACAGCCGCATTTCGGCAGGGGAAAACCCTCCGTCATCGCCTTCGGCGATGCCACCTCCCTTTGCGAAGGGAGGCTTTTAGGCGCTTCCCAAGGCTTCCCCCTGGGAGGGGGAAGGCTAGCGTATCCCTTATGCCTTCCCCGAAAGGGGAAGGTGGCACGGCGTCAGCCGTGACGGAAGAGGCCAGCTATAAAAAAGACGCCCCTTACGGGGCGCCCATTTGCGGGGAGAGATAAAGCATATTGGTCGAGCTGGGACAAGTCTACCATAATTTACCAGACAAGTCAATGGGAAGTTTTGTCGTTTTTTAGGAAGGAGCAGGGTATGCCAACTTGGAGCGGCACAAGAAAAAAGCTGGAAACGGACTATCTCTGCCCCGCCCTGCGGGGGAGGGTGCGGTACTTCGCCGCCACCTATCGGAAGAGCCACGACCGGGAGGGCCGGGCGGCCATCCTGGTGGACGGGGTGGAGGTATTGAAAAGCAGCTATTATGAGTACGCCCCCGCCTTTTGGAAGCTCCAGAGCGAGCTGCGCCGGTTGGAGGAGGCCGATTGGCGTGAGGCCGCTCCAAAAGCCGGACAGACGGTTTTAGAGGACGGCCTGTTCGACCAGCGGGACTTCTATGCCGCCTTTCAGGAGTTCGACAACCAGAGCATCGAGGTCAGCCTGACCAGCCGGAACCCCATCGTCCGCGTCTTTGCTCTGCTGGACCGCCGGCTGGGCAAGCGGCGTCTGGCCGCTCTGGAGGAGACTATGGAACAGGAGCTGGACTGGGTCCGCCCTTTTTACCTCCTGCGCATGGAGGCGGAGGGGCTGCGGTTAAAATCTCAAAAGGAGAAAGAGGTATGCTGATTATCAACGGAACCGTCCACACCATGGACGGCCCCATCATCGAAAAGGGCTATGTGGCCGTGTCCGGGAGCAAAATTGCGGCGGCAGGCCCTATGGAGGAGTGTCCCCAAAACTGGGAGGGGGAGATTTTCGACGCCCAGGGGGGGCACATCTGCCCCGGGTTTATCGACGCCCACTGCCACCTGGGGATGTTTGGCGACGCTCTGGGCTTTGAGAGCGACGACGGCAACGAGGAGACCGACCCCTGCACCCCCCAGCTGAGGGCCATCGACGGGGTAAACCCCCTGGACCGCTGCTTTGCCGAGGCGAGGGCCGCCGGGGTGACCACCGTCCTCACCGGGCCGGGGTCCGCCAACCCGGTGAGCGGCCAGTTCGCCGCCCTCAAAACGGACGGCCGGTGGGTGGACGCCATGGTGGTGAAGGCCCCCATCGCCATGAAGCTGGCCCTGGGGGAGAACCCCAAGCAGGTCTATCACGACCGGGACGAGACCCCGGTGACCCGTATGGCCACCGCCGCCATCATCCGGGAGAACCTGCGCAAGGCGGTGGAGTACGGGGAGAAGCTGGACAAGGCCGCCTCTGACGAGGAGGCCGACCCGCCCGACTACGACGCCAAGCTGGAGGCCCTCCTCCCGGTGGTCCGGGGAGAGCTGCCCGTCCACATCCACGCTCACCGGGCGGACGATGTCGCCACCGGGGTGCGGATTGCCAGGGAGTTCGGGCTGAAGTGCGTCGTTGTCCACGGCACCGAGAGCCACCTCATCCCCGAGCTGCTGGCCGGGGAGAACATCCCCGTCATCACCGGCCCCGCCCTGGGGGACCGCTCTAAGCCCGAGCTGGCCAACATGTCTCTGCAAACCCCCGCCGTCCTCCAGAAGGCCGGGGTGCCCTTTGCCATCTGCACCGACCACCCGGAGGTGCCCATCCAGTATCTGCCCCTGTGCGCCGCCCTGGGAGTGAAGGGGGGGCTGGAGGCGGAGGAGGCCCTGGCCGCCATCACCCTCAGCGCCGCCAAAATCGCCGGGCTGGACGGGACGCTGGGCTCCCTCACCCCCGGGAAGGAGGCGGATATCGCCGTCACCAGCCGCCACCCCCTGGAGCTGCTGGGGGAGGTGCGGGCCGTTTTCATGGGGGGAAAACGGGTCCGGTAAGAATTTAGAAAATATTAACAAAAAACATTGGACTTTCCCGCTTCCTGTGGTATAATAGGGATAGCCGAAGGGGCTTCCCTCTCCGGTCTATACCAGCCCTCTGGGCGAAAGGAGCGACTGCGATGAAATTCGTATTTACGGACAAAAAGGTGACCCTGCCCGACGCGATCCACAAATACGCGGAGAAAAAGGTGGGCAAGCTGGACCGTTTCTTTAAGGAGGATGCCACCGCCGCCGTCACATTCAGTGTGGAGAAGGAGCGGAACAACAAGGTGGAGATCACCATCCGCTCCAGCGGCACCATCTACCGGGTGTCGGAGAGCACCTCTGATATGCACGCCTCTATTGACGCCGCCGTCACCACGCTGGAGCGGCAGATTCGCAAGAACAAGACCCGGCTGGAGAAGCGGCTGCGCCAGGGGGCCTTTGAGCGGGCGCTGGACGCCGCAGAGGTGTCCACCTTTGCCCCGGACGAGCCGGAGGAGGGGGAGTACCGCATTGTTCGCAGCAAGACCTTCCCCATCAAGCCCATGACCAAGGAGGAGGCTATTTTGCAGATGAACCTGCTGGAGCACAGCTTCTTTGCCTTCCGGGACGAGGAGGCGGACGGGGCCTTCGCCGTGGTTTACCGCCGCAACGACGGGGACTACGGCCTGATCCAGGACGAGCAGTAAAAAATATCAGGGGCCGGGCGGTGCGCCCGGCCCCTCTTGAAAAGGGGGAAAACGTCCATGAGCCGTGAGAGAGTGTTGGCCCTGCTGCGGGAGCGGCCGGGGGGGTATTTGTCCGGGGAGTCCATGAGCCGGACTCTGGGTATCAGCCGGGCCGGGGTCTGGAAGGCCATCGAGGGCCTGCGGCAGGAGGGGTATACCATCGACTCCGCCCCTAACCGGGGCTACTGCCTGAAGGATGCCCCCGACCGCCTGCGGGTGGGGGAGCTGTTCGGCCTGCTGTCCGACGCGAAAATTGGATCTCAGCTCATGTGCCTGGACGTTATCGACTCCACCAACACCGAGTGCAAGCGCCAGGCCATGGCGGGTGCGCCGGAGGGGCTGGTGGTGACGGCGGAGGAGCAGACCGGGGGCCGGGGCCGCCGGGGAAGGGGCTTTCAGTCCCCTCGGGGGAAGGGGCTCTACCTGTCTGCCCTGTTCCGCCCTGACCTGGACCCGGGCCGGGCCTCTGACTTCACCGCCTGGGTGGCGGTGGCGGTGTGCGACGGCATCGAGGCCTGCTGCGGTATCCGCCCCCAGATCAAGTGGACCAACGACATTATACTGGGCGGCAGAAAGCTGGTGGGCATCCTCACTGAGCTGAGCCTGGTCAGCGAGACGAACACCATTGACCATATGGTCACCGGAATCGGCATCAACGTCAACCAGGCCCCCGAGGACTTCGACCCGGAGATTCGGGATATGGCCACCTCCCTCTCGCAGGCACTGGGGCATCCGGTGCGCCGGGCCGACCTGGCTGCCCAGGTGATCCTGGCCCTGGACCGGATGTATGCCGATTTCCCGGAGAACCGGGAGGAGTATTTGGAGAAGTACCGGGCCGGATGCGTCACCACAGGCCACCAGGTCCAGCTCATTACCCCCACCTCCCGCCGTCAGGCCTTTGCCCTGGAAATCGACGACGACTTTAACCTGGTGGTGGAGCTGTACAACGGCAAAAAGGAGATTATCTCCGCCGGAGAGGTGTCCGTTCGGGGAATGTATGGGTATGTGTGAGGAGATTTCCCGCTCTGCCGGAGAAAAAAGCTTCTGATGTGATATTTTTTGAGAGATGTTTGGAGTCCGCAATTTTAATTTTTCTTTTATCTCGTTGAGTTTTGGGCAAAAAAGCGGTTGACAAGCGGTAAAAATGTGATACAATATGCGGGTAAATGCGATGATGGAGCTAAGTGCGTCAGAGAGCGGCCGCAAGCGAGAGGGGAGAGTGGAAGCCCTCGGCCGGACAGCGGACGCGCGGGCCACTCCGGAGCGGCCCGGGACGACCGGGACGGCCTGTCCCCGTTACGGACGAACGAGATGTCCCGCTCCGGCGGGGACAATCAGGGTGGTACCGTGGAGCTCTCCGCCCCTGACGCAGGTCAGGGGCGGTTTTTTGATGAAAGGAAGGGGTTTGTTGTGAAGCAGTATGTGGTAGATGCCTTCGCGGACTGTATTTTTGAGGGTAACCCGGCGGCGGTGATCGTGACGGAGCGGTGGCCCCGGGAGGAGCTGATGTTTCAGATCGCGTCGGAGAACGCCCTGCCGGAGACGGCCTTCGCGGTTCCGGAGGGGGACGGCTGGCGGCTGCGCTGGTTTGCTCCCGGGGACGAGGAGGTGGACCTGTGCGGACACGCCACCCTGGCTGCGGCCTATGTGATTGACCGATTTGTCCGGCCCGGCGGGGGCGCCATCCGCTTTGAGACCCTGAGCGGAACGCTGACCGTGGAGCGCCGGGGGGAGCTGTATGAGATGGACTTTCCCGCCTATACCCTCAAGCCCCTGGAGGTGACCGACCAGATTGCCGACGCCCTGGGGACGCGGCCGAAGGAGGTCTGGCGGGCCCGGGACCTGCTGTGTGTATTCGACCGGGCGGAGGACATCGTCAGCATGAAGCCGGACATGGAGAAGCTGAAGGGACTGAAAGGGGCGCTGATGCAGGTGACTGCTCCGGGCAGCGGGGAATTTGACTGCGTATCCCGCACCTTTGGCCCCAAATGTGCCATTTTAGAGGACCCGGTGTGCGGGTCGGGTCACTGCCACATCATCCCCTATTGGGCGGCCCGAACGGGAAAGACGGAATTTGTGGCCCGGCAGGCCTCCCCGCGGGGCGGCACCCTGTACTGCCGGCTGGAGGGGGACCGGGTGAAGCTGGCTGGAAGGGCCGTGCTGTACGCCCGGTCGGAGCTGATGCTGGAGGGTCTGATATGAGAAAGAAGCTTGCTCTGCTGCTGGCTGCGCTGTCGGCGCTGCTGCTCCTGTCCGGCTGCAAGGTTTCCGGCAACCCGCTCCCGGAGGGGATGGAGGAGGAGACCGTCCTGGAACAGGGCCGGGAGGTGGTCGCCCTGCTCAACAGTGGGGATTATCAGGGGGTCTACGATCTGCTCCGGGAGGACGCCCGGGAGACCTCCAGCCCCGAGACCATCCAGTCCTACATGGCTGAGCGTCTGGACAAGGCGGGGGCCTATTCCTCCGAGAAGGAGGCCATGGCCACCGGACAGAAGCTGAAGGACACTGGCGAGAAGTACGGCACGGCGGTGCTCTATTGCAAGCACGAGAAGAAGTCCGTCATGTACCGCGTGGCCTACAGCGTCGACATGGAGCTGATGGGCATCGAGATCAAGGTACAGTAGGGGCGGCAAACGAGGATTCTGAGCCCTTTGTAGGGCGGGACGACTCGGCCCGCCGTCCACGGAGAGCGAGTGCCCTCGGAAGAACGGCGCGCCGGGGTCGTCGCGCCCTACACACGTTTACTCCGTATGTTCGGCTTTGCCGAACACAATCCTCAGCCAGCCGACCGCTGACAGCCCCTTTCAAAAGGGGCCTTTTGGAAGAAACCTGAAAAATTTATCATAAAAACGGAGGTAATCAACATGAAAGAACCCAAACCTTACGGCCTGAATGAGCTGCGGGAGATGTTCCTGAAATTTTTCGAGAGCAAGGACCATCTCCGGCTGCCCAGCTTTTCTCTGATCCCCAAGGACGACAACTCCCTGCTGCTCATCAACAGCGGCATGGCTCCTATGAAGCCCTACTTCACCGGCGAGAAGGAGCCCCCCCGCCACCGGGTGTGCACCTGCCAGAAGTGCATCCGCACCGGCGACATTGAGAACATCGGCCACACCGCCCGCCACGGCACCTACTTCGAGATGCTGGGCAACTTCTCCTTCGGCGACTACTTCAAGAAGGAGGCCATCCCCTTTGCCTGGGAGTTTCTGACCAGTCCCGAGTGGGTGGGCCTGGACCCTGAGCGGCTCTACCCCTCGGTCTTTGCCGGCAACGAGACCACTCCCGCCGACGACGAGGCCTTCCGCATCTGGCACGAGGTCATCGGTATTCCGGAGGACCGCATCTTCAAGTTCGGCAAGGAGGACAACTTCTGGGAGCACGGCTCCGGCCCCTGCGGCCCCTGCTCTGAGATCTACTACGACCGGGGCCCCGAGTACGGCTGCGGCAAGCCGGGCTGCACCGTGGGCTGCGACTGCGACCGCTATATGGAGGTCTGGAACGTGGTGTTCTCCCAGTTTGACAACGACGGCGAGGGCCACTACGAGGAGCTGGCTCAGAAGAACATCGACACCGGCATGGGCCTGGAACGGCTGGCCGTGGTGTGCCAGGGGGTGGATTCCCTCTTCGACGTGGATACGGTGATGAACATCACCAAAAAGGTGTCTGAGATCACCGGCGCCCACTACGGCCAGAGCCGTGAGCGGGACGTCTCCCTCCGGGTCATCACCGACCACATCCGCTCCGCCTCCTTTATGATCTGCGACGGCGTCCTCCCCTCCAACGAGGGCCGGGGCTATGTCCTGCGCCGCCTGCTCCGCCGGGCGGCCCGCCACGGCAAGCTGCTGGGGGTGAACGAGCCCTTCCTGTTCAGCGTGGTGGAGACCGTCATCCACGAGAATGAGGGCCACTACCCCGAGCTGCGGGAGCGGCAGGACTATATCACCAAGGTCATCCGGGTGGAGGAGGAGAACTTCGCCAAGACGATCGACGGCGGCCTGAAAATTTTCGCCGACATGCTCAAGGGCCATCAGGAGAAACAGGAAAAGACCTTCTCCGGGGCGGACGCTTTCAAGCTGTACGACACCTATGGCTTCCCTGTGGACCTGACTCTGGAGATGGTGGAGGAGCAGGGCATGGTCCTGGACGAGGAGGAGTTCCACAAGCAGATGGAGGAGCAGCGCCAGCGGGCCCGGAAGGCCCGGGAGGCCCTGGGCGACCTGGGCTGGGCCGGCGTGGAGTTCGGCAAGGAGGTCCCCGCTACCGAGTTTGTGGGCTACACCGAGGACACGGTTAACGACGCCAAGGTTGTGGCCATCGTGGCCGAGGGCCAGCAGGTGGATGAGATCGTTCCCGGGGTGGAAGCCATCGTCGTTCTGGACAAGACCCCCTTCTACGCCGAGATGGGCGGCCAGGTGGCCGACCACGGTCAAATCGGCTGCGACAGCGACGACGAGCTGCTCTTCCAGGTCACCGATGTGCAGAAAAACAAGGGCGGCAAATATATGCACTACGGCAAAATGGCCGAGGGCACCCTCAAGGTGGGGGATACCGTCCGGGCCGCTATTGACACAGAACGCCGCCATGCCGTCATGCGGGCTCACTCCGCCACCCACCTGCTGGACGCCGCCCTGCGCAAGGTGCTGGGGGACCATGTCCACCAGGCCGGCTCCCTGGTGGAGCCCGACCGCCTGCGCTTCGACTTCACTCACTTCTCCGCCATGACTCCGGAGGAGCTGGCCCGGGTGAGCGCCATGGTCAACGACATGGTGCTCATGGGCAGCGATGTCACCACCGAGGTGCTCCCCATTGAGGAGGCCAAGCAGAAGGGTGCCATCGCCCTGTTTGGCGAGAAGTACGGCGACACCGTCCGGGTGGTCTCCATGGGGGACGGCTTCTCCGTGGAATTCTGCGGCGGCACCCACCTGGACAACACCGCCAAAGTGGGGGTGTTCCACATCACCAGCGAGTTCTCCGTGGCCTCAGGCGTGCGCCGCATCGAGGCCACCACCGGCCGGGCCTCGCTGGAGACCATGAACCGCAACCAGGAGCTGATCTTCCGGGCCGCCGCCGCCCTGAAGGCCAAGCCCGGCGAGCTGCGGGAGAAGGCGGAGGCCGCCATGGCCGAGATGAAGGCTCTGCGCCAGAGCATCGAGAAGCTGAGGGCCAAGGAGGCCGCCGGCGAGACCGACCGCATCCTCTTCGGCGCCCACGAGGTGGGCGGCATGAAGGTGCTCACCACTGTGGTCCCCGAGGCCGATGCCGCCCGCCTGCGCCAGATGGGGGACATTCTCAAGGACCGGGAGCCCAACGTGGTGGCTGTGCTGGCCGCCGTCAGCGGAGAGAGGATCACCTTCCTGTGCGTCTGCGGCAAGGAGGCGGTGAAGAAGGGAATCAAGGCCGGGGACATCATCAAGCAGGTATCCGCCATCGCCGGGGGCTCCGGCGGCGGCAAGCCCGACTCCGCCATGGGCGGCGGCAAGGACCCCCTCATGGTGGACAACGCCCTGGCTATGGTGGACAACGTGGTGTCCATGAAGCTGGGGCTGTAAGGAAACCCCTCATCCGCGAAGCCTGGGCTGAAAGAAAAAGCCTCCCTTCGTAAGGGAGGTGGCATTTGCGAAGCAAATGACGGAGGGTTTTCTCTATCGAAATGCGTCTGATTTTCGGAAGAAAAACCCCCACCCGCTTCGCGGGAGCCCCCTTTAAAAAGGGGGCCTGGCTCCGCAGGAGACAAAAAGGAGGAATAGCCATGCTCCCTCAGGACCCCATCATTTTGCTCAGCTATGTGAACACCAAGCTGCGGGACGAGTACGCCAGCCTGGACGAGCTGTGCGGCGCTCTGGGCGTGGACCGGGAGGAGCTGGTCCACAGGCTGGAGGGCGTAAACTACCGCTACAGCCCCGAGCACAACCAATTTATCTGACAAAAACCGGCTGGTTGGAGGACCAGCCGGTTTTCTAAAAATATTTTTTCGACCCTCAACAATTTCCCTTCCCCAATCGTGTATCAGACAGAAGGACAGAGAGGAGGCGGTCTCGGATGGGCGTATGCAGCCGGGAGGAGATCGAAGCAGTTTACCGGCGGAATTTCAAGCTGGTGTATCAGGTCTGTCTGGTGCTGATGAAAAGCGTGTCTGACGCCGAGGACGCCGCTCAAACTGTCTTTCGCCGGGTGCTGGAGCGGGGCGAGGTCTTTCGTGATCCGGAGCACGAAAAGGCCTGGCTCATTGTCACCGCCCGGAACGAGTGCCGGGACCAGCTGAAGCACTGGTGGCGCAGGGGGCGGGCGGACCCGTCCGCCCTGGACGGCCTGATCTGGGAGGACCCCCGGGAGGGGGATGTCTGGGAGCAGGTGGCCGCTCTGCCGGAGAAGCACCGGCTGGTGCTGTTTCTCCACTACTACCAGGGGTACAGCACCGACGAGATCGCCAAAATGCTGGGGGAGAACCCCTCCACGGTGCGCTCCCGGCTGGTCCAGGCCAGGAAGAAGCTGAAAATACGATTGGAGGCGGAAGGCTATGGAACCACGTGATTTAAACCGCATGTTTGACGCCCTTGCTCCCACTGCGGAGCAGGAGCAGGCCGGGCTGGACCGCCTTCTCCAGAAGGAAAGGAAGGTCAGACCCATGAAAAAGCTGAAAAAATTGACCGTCGTCGGCATCGCCGCCGCGCTGATGGTCATCTCCTGCGCCGCCGCGGTGGTGACAGGGATTGACCAGCGGCTGCTGGACTACTTTGGCGCAAGCCCCCAACAGGCCGAACTTCTGGTCCCCGGCGCGGTGCCAGTGGACGTGACAGTAGAGGACAACGGGGCATCGCTCCATGTCAGCCAGGTACTGATGGACCGGTACAATATTATGCTTGTGGCCGACTTCACCGCCCCAGAGGGGACGATACTGGATTTGGGCAGAGAGACGGATGATATCTTCTGCGCCTTTGACAGCGGCAGCATAGGGGCATCTGTGCCTGACCTGCTGGACCAGGCGGGGGAGCCCATCCCAGGAGTTGGGGGCTGGGGCTGGAGGACAGTCGTGCTGGACGATGAGGACCCGCTGGACCACCACCTGTCCCTGCTGTTCCGCCTGGAGCTGAGGGACGGGATTCAGCCGGACTGGGAGATCGGCGGGATATCCTTGCGCAACAGTGATCTGGTTCGGTATAACCCGGAGCCCACCGTGACCACGATTTATTCCGGTAATTGGTCCTGCGAGGTTCCTGTTACTTGGCAGGATATGGGCCGGAGCATCCGACCCAACCAGGCCGTCGGGCAGCTGGACAGTATCAATATTACGATGACTGAGCTCTATCTGTCCCCCATGACGCTGCGGGTCCAGCTGGAGAGCGAGACCCCCATCCCGCAGAAGTTTGGCGGAGGGATCGGCAACCGCTGGACACAGCTGGTCAATTCCGACAATGTGACCCTGACCACTCGGAATGGCGAGGCCATCCCCTTGACGGATCTGGGTGGTTCAACGGGAGACCAGGACAAGGACTGGATGTTCCGGCTGGAGAAGATTACCTCCCTGGAGGACTTGGAGGGCGGCACCCTCAACATCCGCATCGAGGGCGGCAGCGTGGATATCCCCCTGGACAACCTGGTCCCGGCGGAATAAGCGAAATAGAAAATTCCCTCTTGCATATACTAGGGAGCGGTGGTATAATAAATACCGCCAGAAGTCAATCAAAACCAAGGCAGACACGCAAAAGGGGACCCGGAGGCTGCATCCTCCGGGTCCCCATTGTGCTCATGGGTTCTTGCGGTGCCGGCTAAGCCACTTGCTCACATAATTGCCAATTATGCTCGCTCCTACCGACACTAAGAAGTCAATCAAGATTTCCAAGACATTCACCCCCTTTCCGGGGAAGAACCCAAAATGATTATACCAGCTTTCGACAAAATGCACAAGTGACTGGCAGAACAAATCTTTTTCTTTCGTCCAACATTTCCGGTTCTTAAATTGTGTTATAAATAGAGGGAACCGGAAGGGAGGTGTTTTCCGTGGAGAGCGTGCGCAGTCAAGAGGAGGTGGCCAGCCTCTACCAGCGGCATGTGGACATGGTATATCAGATTTGTCTGATGCTGATGAAGAATGTCCCCGACGCGGAGGACGCCGTCCAGACGGTTTTCCGCAAGGTGATGGAGTATGACAAGCCCTTCCGCGATCATGAGCACGAGAGGGCCTGGCTCATCGTCACCGCCCGAAACGAGTGCAGAAACCAGCTCAAGCACTGGTGGCGCACCCGTCGGGAGAGCGAAGAGACACTGAACGGGCTGACCTGGGAGCAGCCGGAGGACGGGGCGCTGTGGGAGACCATCCTGCGCCTGCCGGAGAAGCACCGGCTGGTGCTCTATCTCCACTACTACCAGGGCTACACCGCCCTGGAGACGGCGGAGATTTTGGGGAAGAACCCCTCCACCGTCCGGGGCTGGCTGGTCCAGGCCAGAGGAAAGCTGAAGGAACTGCTGGAGGTGGAAGAGTATGGATGAAAACTTGCGCCAGGTCTTTGACCAGGTAAAGCCCTCCCCCGAACAGAAGGAGGCCATGCTAAGCCGCCTTCTGGAATCGGAAAGGAAGGTCGTTCCCATGAAGAAAGTGAAGAAATTTGTGGTATTCGCCGTTGCCGCCGCTCTGATGGTCATTAGCGTGGCCGCCGCCAACCCGGAGGGGGTACAGAAGTTTTTCGGCGATATTGCGTCTGTTATTCAAGTGGGGCAGTATCGGGAGGAACGGAAAAATGCAGACGGTGAAACGGTAGCCGTGTACCAAATCCCAGATGCCACGGTGGAGAACCGGGACGGAAGGGCCATTCTGGTCATTGATAAAAAGGATGCCGCCGACATTACCGATGCCCTGAACTCGGAGGGGCGCTACACCTATGATGTGGAAACACAGGAGGGACAGCTGCACATCCTGGTGGAGGGGACTGCGGAGGAGTGGACCGCCAGCGTGATGATCGGTGAGCTGGGAGATGAAAAATACCTGTATACCAGGACCAGCCGCAGCGACGGAAGCGGGGAGTCCAGCGCCCCCGGCTGGTCCGTCCCCTTCGCGGACGACAGCGAGGACGATGCCCCGGACGCTTTAGCCCCAGAGGAATAAATGAAATAGAAAACTTCCTCTTGCATATACTAGGGCGGCTGTGGTATAATGACCTCAGCTAAGAAATTTAATGGACACCATGTACTCACAAAAAGGCGACCCCCGAAGAGGTAGGCTCTCTTCGGGGGTCAACCTTTGCTGGGGTGGACTTACTGCTCCCTGTGGTCATGTCGGTCAAGCCACTTGCAGATGTAGTAGGCTGCTACTCCTGCTGCGACCGACACTAAGAAATTTAGGACTATTACCATGTACTCACCCCCTTCCTGTTGCCAGTATGGGGTGGGGCAGCATGACCAGTATAGCAGCTTTCGACAGTTTTCGCAACAAAACAAAAAAGTAAATCTTGCAATCCCTGGAAAAAGAGGTACAATGGAGATACCGACAAACGAAGGAGGTTTCCCAATGTCCGACTGTTTATTCTGCAAGATCGCCGCCGGGGAGATCCCGTCCAGCAAGGTCTACGAGGACGAGAAGTGCCTGGCCTTTTACGACATCGACCCCCAGGCCCCCACCCACTTTCTGGTGATTCCCAAAACCCACATCGGCTCGGTGGCCGAGGTCACGGAGGACAACGCGGCTATTGTGGCCCACATCTTCACCGTCATCGCCCGGCAGTGCAGGAAGCTGGGGCTGGACAGCTACCGGGTGGTGTCCAACATCGGGGAGCAGGCGGGGCAGAGCGTGCCCCACCTCCACTTCCACGTCCTGGCCGGCCGGGACATGACCTGGCCTCCGGGCTGAGGAAGCCATGTTCGTCAAGAACCCGGAGTACTTTCTCACCATCGTCAAGGAGCGGAGCATCTCCAAAGCGGCGGAGCGGCTCTATCTCTCTCAGCCCTATCTGAGCCAGTACCTGGCCAGGCTGGAGGGAAGCCTGGGGGTGGTTCTGCTGGACCGCTCCCACTCGCCGCTGCGGCTCACCCCGGCGGGGGAGCTGTTCCATGCCTATCTGGAGCGGCAGAGCTTTCTGGACCGCCAGCTGGTCAGCGACCTGCGGGACCTCCAGGACAAAAAACGGCCGGTGCTTCACATTGGGGTGTCCCCCTGGCGGGGGTCCATCCTGCTGCCCGACGTGCTGCCCCGGTTTGAGGAGCAGTATCCCGACGTTCAGCTGGTCCTCCACGAGGCTCCGGTGCCCGATCTGGGGGCGCTGGCGGCGGCCAACGTGATTGATTTCTGTGTCATGCAGCCCCCCAGCGACCTGACCGAGCTGACCTATGAGCCCATGATGGGGGAGCGCATCTTCCTGGTGGGCCACCGGGACCACCCCCTGCTCCAGGGGCTGAACAGCACCTATGACGCCCCCCGGCCCTTCCCCGACCTGCGGCTGCTGGAGCACGAGCGGATCATCATGCTGCCTCCCGGCTGGCGGCTGTCCAAGCTGCTGTACAACCGCTTTTCAGTGTACAACCTGGAGCCCCAGAACCTGCTCATTACCACCAACACCACCACCGCCATCAATTTGGCGGCGGAGAAGCTGGGCTTCGCCTTTTTGCAGGAGAGCGGTCTCTCCCGCACCCCATACCTGGACCGGCTGGCCTGCTTCACCGTGGGCGAGCCGCCCCTGGCCTGCCCGCTGGCGGTGGTTTACAAGAAAAACGGCTTCCTGTCTCCCGCTGCCAGAACCCTCATCGACCTGATTAAGGAGCTGTACAGCCAGTTCGACTGGGCGGGAGAGTAGAGCGCTCTCCCGTCGCCGCATTAACCGCCCATAGGGCGGACCTTTTGTCCGAGGAGCCAAAGCGCTCCCCCCGCCTGATAGGCCGCGAAGTCCCAGGGGTCAAAGACGGCACCCGGCTTCCACAGGGGGGCCAGCACTTCCCAGACAAGGCCGCAGGCCAGCAGCAGGGGAACAGTCTGCCGCCAGGAGCGGACGGGGGGCAGCCTGCCCCACCGGAGGAGCAGGTCGGCCCAGGCGGTGAGGGCGGCCCCGGCTAGGAGATCGTTGGCGTAGCAGGCCAGAAACCAGCCCGCAGGGCCGCCAACCGCCTGTGTCAGCCACAGGCGGTTGACCAGGTAGAAGGACCCGGCCGCCCCGATGACGGCCAGGTCGAAGCCCTTCTCACTCATAGGAAGGACAGCAGGATGACCGCCCCGATGATGCCCGCGATGACGGCCAGCACCGTCATGCCAAAGGTCATAGGCTCATTGCGAGGGGTCAGTATCAGGCTTTTGGGGTCGATACCCGGGTATTCCGCCAGAATTTGAGGGTCGGTCTGCTCGGTATCTTCAAAAAAGAGGAAGCAGCTGGGATAGGACAGGACGTCCCAGGCGCGGTATACCTCCTCCTTGTCGAGCCCCGTGCCCAGCACCACCGGGGCGGAGCTGACCAGCTCCTGCGCCTTCTGATAGTCCAGAGAGCCGTCCAGGGGCGGCTTGGAGAATATTCCGGTTTTGGACAGGCGGAACAGGTCCTCCCGGGCGAGGCTGTCCCCGCTGTTGCGGGCCTTCAGCAGGATGGTGTAGCCCTTGGGCTGATTTCCCCGCAGGCTGCGGCCGCAGTTGGGGCAGAACTGGTCCAGCCCGCTGACGATGGCCTGACAGCCGGGGCACCGCTCCGGGGCGGCGGACTGGGCGGACTCCTCCCCAAGCAGCAGCCAGTCGGAGGACACCCCTAACAGCCGGCACATCTGGGCCACATAGGCCACGTCCGGGTTGGTCTGGTCACTCTCCCACTTGCTCACCGCCTGCCGGGACACCCCCAGCTTGTCCCCCAGTTGTTCCTGAGACAGCCCCGCCTGCTTCCGGGCCAGGGCAATGCGCTCTCCTAAGGTCATAGAATGATCCCTCCTTTTTCTGATATCAGAATACCAAAAGCGGGTTCTTTTGGCAAGAAAAGAAAGCTGGAAGTTTGTCAACCTGGCGTTGACAGGGGGATTTTTATAGAAGTTCTGCCCCGATACTTGACACGAACCGGCCAAAATGATAATATACTGTACTGTCAGCGCAGAGAACGGAAGAGTAGCGTCTGCCCAAGGGACAGAGAGGGCCCCTCACCGGCTGAAAGGGGGCCTCCGGCGGAGGATGTGAAGTGCGTCCGGGAGCGCGGCGGGTAATGCCGTCCGGCCAGGCCCCGATACCGGCCCTTCGAGTGAAACATGAGAGTGGAACCGCGAGCAATCGCCTCTTATGCCCCTGCGGGCGTAGGGGCGGTTTTTGTTTGCTTGTCGATGCGGGGGAAGAGATGTGTGCAGGGCGGGACGACTCGGCCCGCCGTCTTTATAGAAAATATTTCTGTTTGTGCGGCGCGCCGAGTCGTCGCGCCCTACAGTCAGATCTCCCTATTGGGAAGACCAAGGAGGTAATCTATTTGTTCAAAGCCTTAAACGAGATGCTGGAGGCCTATCAGCGCCGGGACCCAGCGGCCCGGTCCAAGCTGGAGATTTTTCTGCTCTACCAGGGGGTCCACGCCACCATCTACCACCGGCTGGCCCACTGGCTGTACTGCCGTAAGCTGAGGTTTTTGGCCCGGTTTGTCTCCCAGTGGTCCCGGTTCTGGACGGGCATCGAGATTCACCCCGGGGCCAAGATCGGCCGGCGGTTCGTCATCGACCACGGCATGGGCATCGTCATCGGCGAGACCGCCGAGGTGGGGGACGACGTGCTCATCTACCACGGGGTCACCCTGGGGGGCACCGGCAAGGACCAGGGCAAGCGCCACCCCACCATCGGCAACAACGTCCTGATCTCCTGCGGGGCCAAGGTGCTGGGGCCCTTCAAGGTGGGGGACAACGCCCGCATCGCCGCCAACGCCGTGGTCCTGTCCGAGGTCCCCGCCGACGCCACCGCTGTGGGCATCCCCGCCCAGATCGTCCGGATTGCCGGACGGGCCACCCACTACGCCGACGACGTGGACCAGACCAGCGTGAACAACCCCACCCTGGAGAAGCTGGCCGCCCTCAACGCCCGGCTGGAGCTGGTGGAGAAGCTGCTGGATGAGAAATACTTGGAGGAGAAGCACAAATGAAACTGGAGACGGTAGAGAGAAAACTCCATATGACCTATCCCAAAGCATTTCGAGAAATCTATGAAGCCGGGGCCATGCGTTGGGTATGCAGTAAACCCCAGGCAAAGTCACACCTGTTCCCGAACAAGCTGCTGGAGCCGGAATACTATCCTTATTGGAATCTGCTGGAATTTTCCGTTGTGGAATGGTCGAACCATTATCTGATGGAACGTGTCCAGGAGTGGCGCGGACAGTGGAAAGAGGGAGCACGGATTCTCCCATTTGCCTGGGAGGACGAGGGAGATGCCTATTTCTTTGACGCTGCGCTGGGAGAACCGGAATCACCGGTTTTTATGCTGAGCAAAGACGGCGAAGTGGGACTTTGGAGCCACAGCTTTGAAAATTTCATCTGTGCCCACCTCTGTGAACCTGTCCTGAGTAAACGGATACCTGTAAACCACTGGTGGGTTCAAAATCAACTGCGCTGGCTGACGCCGGAGCATCAGGCCGCTTTGACTTCCGGCGACCCGAATGTACTTGAAACGCTGCTTTCCCAGACGAGCTGCTGGGAAAATACGGATTATGTAATCTACCGATAAGGCGGTCCCAGACCGCCGCTGTAAAGGAGGAGCTTGCAGGATGGAACTGCGAAAACTTGTCCGCGACCTCTACGGCGTGGACCAGCCCCAGGGCTGTACGGAGGAGGAAATTTCCTCCATAAAGGAAATTTTCGGCGCCCTCCCCGCTGTGGTGGAGGACTTCTGGCGCACCTTTGGCCGCACCCGGCGGCTGAATTATACCCAGGACGACTGGATTTTTCCGGAGCAATATTCCAAACAGAAATGGCTGGCGGAGTATGGCAATCTGCTGCTGCTGAATGAGAATCAAAGTGTCTGCCTGGCGTATGTCCGGCGGGAGGATTTGACTCTCCCTGATCCGCCGGTGTACCTGGGAACGGAGCCGGACGGCCCCTGGAAGCTGGCCGCCCCCACCGTCAGCGAATTTCTGGAGGCCGCATTGACCTATGAGGCCGTGTGGCAGCTAGAGCACAGCCCAGATGAGTTTTATGAACTGTCTGCCAAGGACATGGAGGTGGTCCGGTCTAAGCTGGAGAAGAGGCCTGCTGTCCTGAGAAACTGGTTTGTCACCGAGACCACCTTTTACAGCAGCCGCCCGGATAACCTGGTGGTTGTTATGGACATGGGCGACGGGGACTATCAGGCCCTCTACGGCGGGGCCACCCAGGAGAGCTACGCCGCCCTGCTGGAGGTCATGGAGGGACTGGGCGAGCCAATCTAAACAGAAAATTACAGGATGGAGGAAAAAACCATGTTACTTTACAATTCCGCGACCCACAAAAAAGAAGAATTCACCACCCACACCCCTGGCCATGTGGAGATGTACACCTGCGGGCCCACGGTATACCACTTCGCCCACATCGGCAACCTGCGGTCCTACATCATGGAGGACGTGCTGGAGAAATTCCTGCGCTACGACGGCTACAACGTAAACCGGGTGATGAACATCACAGACGTGGGCCACCTCAGTTCCGACGCAGACACCGGCGAGGACAAGATGGTCAAGGGGGCCAAGCGGGAGCACAAGACGGTGATGGAGATCGCCCAGTACTACACCGACGCCTTTTTCGACGACTGCCGCAAGCTGAACATCAAGACCCCCGACGTGGTCCAACCCGCCACCGGTCTCATTGACGAGTTCATCACCCTGGTGGAGGGCCTGCTGGACAAGGGCTATGCCTATCTGGCCGGAGGCAATGTCTACTTCGACACCTCCAGGCTGGAGCGGTACTATATCTTCAACGACCACGATGAGGAGGACCTGGCGGTGGGCGTCAGGGAGGGCGTGGAGGAGGACAAAAACAAGCGCAGCAAGAACGACTTTGTCCTCTGGTTCACCAAGAGCAAGTTTGAAGATCAGGCCCTGAAGTGGGACTCCCCCTGGGGGGTGGGCTACCCCGGCTGGCATATTGAGTGCTCCGGCATCTCCCTGAAGTACAACGGAGAGTATCTGGACCTGCACTGCGGCGGGGTGGACAACGCCTTCCCCCATCACACCAACGAAATCGCCCAGTCTGAGAGCTATATCGGCCATCCCTGGTGCTCCCACTGGTTCCATGTCCACCACCTGAACACCAACGACGGCAAGATGTCCAAGTCCAAGGGGGAGTTTCTCACCGTCTCCCTGCTGGAGGAGAAGGGGTATGACCCCCTTGTCTACCGCTTTTTCTGCCTCCAGAGCCACTACCGCAAGGGACTGGTGTTCACCTGGGAGAACCTGGACAACGCCGCGGGAGCCTATCAGAAGCTGATTAAAAAAATTGCCGCCCTGGACCCCGCTGACGGGCCGGTGGACGAGGCGGTGGTGTCCGAATACAGGGAAAAATTCCGCACCCAGGTGGGCAGCGACCTGAACACCGCCCTGGGCGTCACCGCCCTGTATGACGCCCTCAAGGCCAAGACCGGCGGCGCCACCCGGCTGGCAATTCTGGACAGCTTCGACCAGGTGCTGTCCCTGTCTCTGCTGGACAAGGCGGCAGCCGTCCGCGAGGAGCAGAAAAAGCAGAAGGCCAGCTCCCAGGGGGGCTGTACCATCACCGGCGAGGGGGATCCCGCTGTGGACGCCCTGGTTCTCCAGAGGTATGAGGCCAAGCGGGCAAAGAACTTTGCTGAGGCCGACCGCATCCGGGACGAGCTCAAGGCCCAGGGGATCGAGGTAACTGATCTGCCCGGCGGGGCCAGCTGGAAGAGAGTATAGGATGAACAGGGATTTAATCAGGGACTATATCGGCTCGATGCCAGTGAAGGTGGTTGCCAGCCTCGACCTGGACCAGGAGAAGCTGGAGTATGACAAAATTGTACAGTGCCAGAAGCGGACGGAGGCCAAGTCCGAGGAGCTGTGCCGGGCCTATCTGCTGACCCGGCTGGTCAACGAGCTGGGCTACCCGCCGGAGAGAATCGAAATTGAGCACGTGTACACCGCCGGCCGGCCCCACACAAATACAAGCCGGATTGACCTTGTGGTGCGGGACTCCGGCGGCGGGGCCTTCCTGTTTTCTGAGATTAAGAAGCCGGACGAGTATGCGGAGATGGATCAGGACCGTGTCATTGAGGAGCAGCTGTTCAAGGTGGCCGCCATGGAGCGCGGTGAGGGCCGGAGCGTAAAATACCTGATGCTGTATACCATAAATGACGCCGGGGGCGCCATCTCCGACGAGTGCATCATCATTGATTACGAGAAATACTCCTCCTTCTCCGCCTGGGAGGCCGCCCGTGATTACAGCAATACCATCCCCGCCCACTACGGCAGGGCCCAGAAAACGCCCTACGTGAAGGCCTCCCCCAAGGATCTGAGGACCGATTTCACCGATAACATGCTGGAACGGCTGCGGACTGACCTGCACAATGTTCTCTGGGGCGGTGGCGGAACCGACGACAATGAGGTGTTCTCCTCCCTGACGAATCTGATTCTGGCCAAGGTCCAGGACGAGGACGAGAGGGAGGAGGGCGAGACCTATGAGTTCCAGTCCATGGCCTACGCCAAGAGCGGTGACGAGGAATTTGAGACCAACGAGCAGCTCTTCGACAGGATCAACCAGCTCTACCGCCGGGCGCTGACGGACAAGCTGTATATTTCGGACAGGGAGGAGCTCCAGAAATCCTATGTGGTGGATACGAAGAAGTTTTCTCTGTCCAAGCTGAAATACGCCGTGCAGAGGCTGGAGGGCCTCTCCTTTGTGGACGGCAAAAACAGTGTGGCCGGCAGGGATATTCTGGGCGGCTTTTTTGAGGGGATCATACGGGATGGCTTTAAGCAGACCAAGGGCCAGTTCTTTACCCATGTCAATATTGTCCGCTTTATGCTCTACGCGCTGCAGGCCGACAGACTGGCGATTCAACGCATCAAGAGAGACCGGGAGCTCCCCTATATGATCGACCCCTCCGCGGGCAGCGGCACATACCTGGTGGAGTATATGAAGTTTATCACGGAGAACATGAAGTACCGGGACAGAAATGGGGGCGGCTATAACGCGGCTCTGGGGACAGCGGAGGCTGTAAAGCGGAAAATTCAGGAGTGCTTCTACCCCGATGAGCTGGAAAACAGGTGGGCGCAGACCTATATCTACGGCATAGAGATTAACTTCAATCTGGGCACAGCCGCGAAGGTGAACATGATTCTCCACGGCGACGGCTCCAGCAATATCTTTGTGAAGGACGGCCTGCTCCCCTTCTCCCGGTATGTCAAGGTGAACGGGCCCAGCGCCCTGAACGCGGAGGCGGCGGACCTCCTTTACAAAAGCGGAGGGAAGGCTCTGAGCGTCAACGGGCAGTTTGACCTGATTCTGACCAATCCTCCCTTCAGCGTGGAGCTGGACCGGGACACCAAGAAGACCGTGGGGAACGATTTCCTGTTCGGGGAGAAGAGAAATTCCGAAAATCTATTTGTGGAGCGCTGGTATCAGCTCCTGCGGGAGAACGGCCGGGTTGCCGCCGTACTGCCGGAGAGCGTATTCGATACCACGGAGAACAAGTATATTCGCCTGTTCCTCTATAAATATTTCAAGGTCAAGGCGGTGGTCTCCCTGCCACAGCTGGCTTTTGAGCCTTATACCTCCACCAAGACCAGCATCCTCTTTGCCCAGAAGAAGACAAAGAGGGAGGTAGAGGCCTGGAACACCGCCTGGGATCAGGCGGGGAAGGAGTGGAGCCGCCTCAAGACCAGGGTGGAGAACCTGATTGCCGTTCACGACGGCCTGAAGCAGAAGGCGGGTCTGCCATCCATCCGGTCTTTGACGGCCCGGGAGGAGACGGATGTGCTGCGCAGAATGCTGAAGGCCTATGTGACGGAGCGGGACGACGGATGCCCGGCGGACGAGCTGATTGTCAGGTATCGTCCGGAGCTGGAGGCGCTGTGTGCCGCGGACCGGGATACCCGGGATACCTTCGGCGTGGTGAATACCTGGTGGGTGTTCAGCGAGGTGATAAATGCCTCCGGGGGCAGCATTTTCCTGGCGGAGGTGGACAGCATCGGATACAAGCGGTCCAAGCGGGGGGAGAAGGAGACGCCCAACGAGCTGTACCGGGAAAAGGATGGCGTCCCGGTGATTGACGACGGGGTGTCGGACTCCGTGCTGGACGAGATCAGAAGGATCAACTGGGATTAAGGGTGGCCGGCAATGAGAAAATGTGCGGTTATCAAGGATAAGGCGCTGGGGATTAGCACGCAGTGCCGGTGCGACACGAAATACCTTTCCTTTGTGTCCCGGGATTGCTGGAGCGCCTTTGGGCCGGGGGAGCGGCTGTCGCCTCTGTCAGAGCTGCTCACCCCGCTGCCGGTCAGCAAAAGGCCCAAGGGGGACCTGGAGACCGGCTGTCTGCTGGTAAACATATCCGACCAGGAGCCCGGCGGCGGTATGCTCGACTGGGACAGGATTGCGGCGGTGGACGAGATCAATTCCGACAAAACCGTACTGTCGGATGGTGATCTGATTGTGTCCAAGCTGGGGATGCCGAAGGGGTACATATACCTCCTGCCCGAGACGGAGCGGGAGCTGATCGGCTCGACGGAGTTCATCCCTTACGCCCTGAGAAAGCCCGATATGGACTATTTGATTTTGTATCTCCTGCTGACGCCGGAGATGAGGAATGCCTACGCCTGCCTTGAGACAGGAAAAACCCCGTCTCACAAGCGGGTGAACCCGGAGGAATTTTTGAAGATTCAGGTTCCCCGCTTCCGTGAAGGCGCGGACACAGGCCGGTTAAACGAGGGCATCCGGAAGCGGGTGCTGGAAATCGAGGCCCTGCTGGGCCGGCGGGAGAAGATTCAGGAAAAGCTTGAGGCCGTGTTTTCCCAAGCCTTTCAGTATGACATGGCGCTCCCGGCACGGTTTGGAAAGGGGGTATCCCAGCCCACCCAGTCCCTCCCCCCGAGAGGGCGCCGGAGCACCTCGCTTGCCTATGGGGCGCTCTTCCGGTCCCCGGCTCTGCGGATGTCGGTGAGGTTTCACAATGAGATCACCCAAGCCCTCGCGGAGGTGCTGCGGGGCATTCCCACCGTGAAGCTGGGCTCGCTGGTGCTGACGCCGGTCCATCGCGGCTGCTCCCCCAGATATAAGGCAGAGGGGGAGATTCCTGTGGTCAAGACGGCGCACCTGCGGGATGGAAAGGTCGCGGTTTCAGAGGAGGAATTTGTGTCGGCCTGTGACTATGAGAGGGACGAGAGGGCGCAGGTCCAGGATGGAGACCTCCTGATCGCCTCCACAGGAAAGGGCTCCATCGGGAAGGCGGCTGTGGCCTGGAGCGGGGAGCGGCTGTACGCCGACAGCCATATCACCATCATCCGCCTGGACCGGGAGCGGTACAATCCGGAGTTTGCCCTCTGCTTTCTGCAATCCGTGCTGGGGTATTTCCAGATAGAGCGGGACTACACCGGCTGTACCAATCAGGTGGATATCTATCCGGACAGCATCGCGGAGCTTTTGGTGCCCGACCTGACGCTGGAGGAGCAGGAGCATATTGTGGGTAAGGTCAGGGCTGAGCTTGACCGGCAGGACAGCATTCAGGCCGAAATTGCCAGACTCCGCGGAGAGATTGACGCCATTGTAAGGGAAGCGGTTTTTTGAGAGGGCTTGTGACCTGCGAGGGGCGAAATCTGGACCGAATTTTTGCGAAATAAGTAATAAATCCCGTGATTTCTGCAAATCACGGGATTTATTCATGCGATAAACGGGTAAGACCGATTTCTCTGCGGGACCTCCCGGTCTCTAAAGCCGCAAATGCTTCAGGCATCCAGGATCTGGTCAATACATAAGGCGAAGCAGCCCTGCTTGACTTGAAACAGTAGACTGTACTGGGCGGGCCGCTCCCCGAACATCGCGCGGAACTCCTCGTGCGTCAGAAAGCGTCCCTTTTCCAGCTGATATTCGTCCGGCTGCCTTCCGATGCTGTAGGCCGCCCGATGGATCAGATTTTGCGCAATCTCCTGGATGGCAAAGCAGACAATCTCATTTCGTTCATAAAAGTCAATATCAAAGAGCACGCCCGCCGCGTGGAGCAGCATCGGCTCTCCCATGACCAGAATGACCCGCAGCCGCTTTCCGTCCTGGGTGCCGTAACGCAATTCGCAGTACTGGGCGTTGGCAATCTCATCTTTTGGAGAAAATTTCCCGATATATTGGACGCCGCATTCAAATATCTCCCGCAGAGGACCGACAATCATTGTCTGAATGACCGACAATTCGTCGCTCCGCTCTGTAAGGAGCGGTTCCTCGGTCCTCCCCCTAATGATGGCCCGGTCCTCGATCAGGATATGACCAGTCAGCCATCCGGTGCATACGCCAATGAAGCGCTGCACGGCCTCAGTGGAGAAATCTGTTTCGTGCAGCAGGCGGTCCAGCTCCGGAAGGGTCTCCCACTCCATCCTGTCGTGGATTTTTTTGTGGGCCAAATAACCGGGATACCCGATTTCACGCATATAGGCCTCCTCCTCCGCGAAATGCTTGAGGGCATAGGCCTTAAAGTATTTGATCCCTTCTACGCAGGCAAACCTGTTTTCGTGCCGCTCCACATAGAGATCCATGATCTTTTGGACAATGGTGAACAGTTTGCGGTGGGCCTGATCTATGGCCTCCACACCGATGTTGAATCGATCCTGCCATTGAATCCGCTGCATAGCATTTCCCTTCTTTTTTCGCCGCCCGCAGGATGTCAGGCGGAAGGGCCCATGAGAGGACAGTGGACGGGCGCGGCAAAAGACGGTCAGGTGCTTTCCGGCGCCCCGCTGTCACTCCATTCTATGCGCGGAGGCTTGTTATGTGCCTCCCTGCGAGCTGTCTGCGCTGTCCCCACAGCTGGGGGCAGGGCGGGGCGCTGTGATATCCTCCCAGGTGAGCACCCTGGTGCAGACCCGCTCCAGCAGGGCGGCGTCGTGACTGACGATGAGCAGGCCCAAATTGCGGGCCTGGGCATAATCCAGCAGAAACCGCCACAGCCTCGCCTGGGTGACCAGGTCCAGCATGGCGGAGGCCTCGTCACACAGCAGGAATTTCAGCTCCGACCGCAGAGTCCGGCCCACGCAGATTCTTTGCAGCTCTCCGCCGGACAGCTCAGCGGGATAACGCTCCAGCCAGCTGTCCTGAATCCCCAGCCCCTCCAGGACAGCCCGGTCCGCCGGACCGGCCTCATACAGGGCGGTTCTCAGCTTCAGCAGGGGGTCCACCGCCTCCTCCGGGTGCTGAAGGAGGAGCTGCACCGGACAGAAGCCCCGGTACTGGGAGAGGGGCCTGCCATCCAGCAGAACCTGTCCGCCGCCGGGCCGCTCCCAGCCGGCCAGCAGGCGGCACAGGGTGGTTTTGCCCCGGCCGCTGGGGGCGGACAGCCCTACCCGCTCCCCGGAGCGCAGGGTGAGGCTTACCCCCTCCAGCACCGGGGGGCTCCCCCGGCGGAGGTAGCGAAAGGTGAGATTTCGGGCTTCCAGGGTCATGGGCGGACCTCCGTTCCTGTGTGTAGGGGCGGATATTATCCGCCCGAATCATCAATACTGCAGCCGGCGGATGGACAGTATCCGCCCCTACCAGAGCCTGTGCTCCGGCATGGCCTGCCACAGGGCGCGGGTATAGGGGTGGGTCAACCCCTGGCCCCGGCGGAAATCGGCGGCGGGGAGTTCATCCACCGTCCGCCCCTCCCGGAGCACCACCAGCTTGTCGGCCACCGACAGGGCCAGCTTCAAATCGTGGGTAATAAACAGCACCCCGGCCCCCTGCTCCGCCAGCTCCCGGAAATGGCCCAGCACCCGCCGGGCGGACTTCACGTCCAGGCCGGGGGTGGGCTCGTCGGCCACAATGAGCCGGGGGCTGTCCAGGACAGCGGCGGCGATGAGCACCCGCCGGGCCATCCCCCCGGACAGCTGAAAGGGGTAGAGCCCCTCTGTCTCAGCGCCCAGACCGTAGCGCTCCAGCACCTTGCGGCAGCGGCTCCGGGTATCGGGATCGGTCCGGCCCCGGCGCAGCTGCGCCCCCACCGTCAGGAGAGGGTCCAGGTAGGTGATTCCCTGGGGAATCAGGGAGATCTCCCTGCCCCGGAGGGCGGCGGCCCGGTCCGGGGTGAGGGGAGCGCCGTCATAGAGAATAGAGCCCCCCGCTTTGGCGTTCCGGGGGAGGATGTGAAGGATGGCGTGGGCCAGCAGGCTTTTGCCCGAGCCGCTCTCTCCGGCCACCGCGGCCACCTGCCCCGGCTCCACCGTGAGAGACAGGTCCCGGATGGCGCTCAGCTCCGCCCTGGACAGACCACGCCTGTACCGGGTGAAGGAGACAGACAGGTGCTCCACAGATAAAATCGGTTCCATAAGACGCCTCCTATTCCTGAGCGGTGGCGGGGGAGAGGAGCAGGCGCAGCCGCTCCCCAATCAGGGCGAAGAGGAGCACCGCCGCTGCCAGGGACAGCCCCGGGAGCAGAGCCAGCCACCACCGCCCGGCGGCCAGATAGCCCATGCTCTCCTCCAGGATAACCCCGATGGCGGGCTGGTCGGGGGGCAGGCCGAAGCCCAGAAAGGTGACGCTGGCCTCGTGGAGAATGGCGTGGGGGAACTGCAGAATCAGCCCCGTGAGAAGCTGGGGCAGCAGGTGGGGGAGGAGGTGGTTCCGGGCCAGCCTCTCCGGGGGCGTCCCCAGCCGCCGGGCGGCCTGAAGCCAGGGGGCCTGCCTCAGCTGGAGCACCTCCGCCCGGACCAGCCGGGCCAGGGAGGGCCAGTGGGTGAGGGCCACCCCGGCGGTCACCCCCCAGAGGCCCCGGCCGCAGGCCAGGGAGACGAGGAGAATGAGCAGGATGTGGGGGATGCCCATGACCAGGTCGATGAGCCAGGAGACGAGGCTGTCCACCCAGCCCCCCAGGGCGGCGGAGGCGGTTCCCAGCGCCAGGGCGATCGCGGCGCTGACACAGGCCGTCAGCGCCCCCACCCGGATGGACAGAGACAGCCCGGCCAGAGTGCGGGCCAGCATATCCCGGCCCATCCAGTCGGTGCCGAAGAGAAAAGGGACGCAGGGAGCCAGGTTTTTCCGGGTGAAATCGGTCTCCACGGCCTGCCGGGCCAGCGCCGCGCCAGACAGAACCACGGTACACAGCAGGAGAGCGGCGAGAATCAGCAGAAGCAGTGTGCTTTTCCGGCGGTTTTTCATCCCTTGGCCGCCCCCCTTCGGATGCGGGGGTCGAGGACGCCGTAGAGCAGATCGGCGGTGAGATTTCCTCCAAAGACCAGTGCGGCGGTGATGACCGTGATGCCCAGCAGTAGGGGCATGTCGCCCCCCAGACCGGCGCTGACGGCCGCCTGACCCAGACCAGGGTAGGAGAATACCTGCTCCACCAGCACCGAGCTGCCGATGATCTCTCCCACAGAGGCAAATTGTAATGTCATGGCGGGCAGCAGCACGTTGGGCACCACGTGCCGGCGGAGGATGCCACGCTCCCCCCGGGCCCGGGAGAAGAGGACATAGTCGCTGTCCATCACGTCGGCTGTTTTCTCCCGTGTGTGGAGGGCGACTCCGGGCAGGCCGGCGACGGACAGGGTCAAAGCGGGCAGAACGGCGTGGTGCAGCCGCTCCAGCAGAGTAACACTGTCCGCCGTCCCCCCGATGGGAACGGACAGCCCGATGGGCAGCACCCTCAGCCAGACCGAAAATATCATAAGCAGCACCAGGGCCAGCCAGAAGGAGGGGGTGCTGTATAAAATCAGGCAGGTCCCCCGGATCAGCCTGTCGGGCCAACGGCCCCGGCGGGACCCGGCGAGCACGCCCAGGGCCAGGCCCAGCGCCCCGGACAGGGCCCAGGCAAACACCAGCAGCCACACAGAGACGGCCAGCCGCTGGCCGATGACCGTCAGCACCGGCTGGCGGTAGAGCAGCGAGACGCCCAGGTCCCCCCGCAGGGCGGAGGACAGCCAGCCCAGATACCGCTCCGCCGCCGGGGTGTTGACCCCCCAGTAGTCCTCCAGCCGGGCCACCTGCTCGGGGCTCATGGTCCCCAGCGCCGCTTGGCCGATATTGGTGCGGAGAGGGTCCAGGGGGGAGGCGTCCATGAGGAGAAAGGCCGTCAGGCTCACCCCCAGCAGGAGGAGGGCCATGCGGACCAGTTTCTTGGCGGTAAATTGAAGGCGGTGTTTCATAGGTAACCTCCAGCCTGTAGGGCGCGACGACTAGGCGCGCCGTTTTTGGGTTTTGCAGCCGCTTTGGACGGCGCGCCATTTTTGAGCTCGGCAGCCGCTTTGGACGGCGGGCCGGGGTCGTCCCGCCCTACACGCCCCGTTTGCAGGGACGGATATTGTCCGCCCATATACACCGGGCGCATATTTGGCGGGCGGATGATATCCGCCCCTACATGGCCCATTCCCAGGCGTCTACGTTGTTGACGATGGACCAGCCGTGGCCGTGGGGGTGGATCTTCTGTTCGGCCACGTGCAGGCCGCCCCGGACCCAGTACAGGTGGTCCACGTTCACCAGCCACACCCAGGGCACGTCCCGGGCGATCTCCTCCTGGGCCCGCTGCCACAGGACATAGGATGTTTCCAGGTCGGTGCAGGCCAGGGCCTCATCCATCCAGGCGTCTACTGCGCCGCTGGAGTAGCCGTACACATTGCCCGAGTGGTAGATGCTGTACATATCCATGGGGGTGTGTGCTCCCCAGCCCCAGATTGTGGGGGTGCGGTAGGCTTCGCCGTAAATAGTGTCCCAGTCTACCCCGTTTGGGCTGGCCTGGATGCCCAGCTCTCCCAGCTGGCTGGCAAGCTCGGCGGCCAGCCCCTGGCGGAGAGAATCTCCGGCGGGGTAGTGGATGGTCAGCTCCGCCCGGCCGAAGCTCCACTTCTCCCGGATGCCGTCCGCCCCGGGGAGCCACCCCGCCTCATCCAGGAGGGCGTTGGCCGCCGCTTCCGGGGCGTCAGGCACTTCACCGGTGCGGGTCCAGGGAAGTCCGTCGCTGACACTGTAGGCGGGGGTCCCATAGCCGTTGAGGACGTGGCCGATCATGGTCTGCCGGTCCAGCCCCAGGCTGATGGCGTGGCGGACCAGCGGGTCGGCGGTGAAGCCGTTCAGGGGCAAATTGATCCCCCGGTTGTCCACTGTTTGGACGGACAGCAGGGAGAAGCCGTCCACCCTTTGGTCGGAGTAGGGGGCAGAGGTGTAGGCCAGATCGGCCTGGCCCGCCTGGACGGCCAGAAAGGCGGCGTCCTCCTCCATAAACAGGATAACCACCCGCTCCATCCGGGGCGTTTCGCCATAATAGTCCGGGTTGGCCTCCAGGATGACCTGTTGGCCCCGGTCCCACTGCCTCAGGATGTACCGCCCCGAGCCCACGGGACTGGAGCCGTAGGCGGCGGGGTCGTAAGAGCCCTCCGGGACAATGCCCACGGTGGCCATGGTGTAGGGCCAGACGGAGAAGGGCTTTTTCAGGTGAAAGGCCACCGTGGTGTCGTCCACCGCCTCGGCCCGGCCCAGCATGGTCAGGTCGGTGACAGAACTGGCGTCCCGGGCGGCGTTGTAGGTGAAGGCCACATCGGCGGCGGTGAGGGGCTTCCCGTCGGTGAAGCGCACGCCGTCCCGGATTTTTACCGTCCAGGTCATGGCGTCGGGGCTGGTCTCCATGCCAGTGGCCAGGTCATAGCCGATGGTCAGATCGGGGTTGGTCACCGTCAGGGTGGACTGGATCAGCGGCTCGTGGACGTGCTCTCCCGCCCCCCAGCCCAGAATGGGGTCGAAGCCGGCCTCGGGCTCCGCCGCGGTGGGCAGGACCACGGTGACGGCCTGTTTGTCCTGCGGGGTCTCCGGCGCAGGGGCGGCCTGGCACCCGGCCAGCAGGGCGAGGGACAGGAGAAGAAGGATGATTTTTTTCATTTGGATATCCTTTCTGTGCAGGGCGGGACGACTCGGCCCGCCGTGTTTGGGCCTTATGTGGGTTTTGCCGGACGGCGCGCCGGGTCGTCGCGCCCTACAGATTCCCGATCTCCTTCATCGCGGCCTGGAATACCGTCTCATAGGACAGGCCGTGCTCCCGGGCCAGGGCGGCCACGTTCTCGAACTCCGGCTTGGTGTGAGTGACGCCGAAGCCCTCGGCGATTTTCACCCCCACCGGGCCCCACTGGGTCCGGACCCGGCCCTGGCCGGGCTTGAGGAAGTACTTCTCCGACAGCCGGGCCCGCAGGCCGTTGGTGGAGGTGTGGGCGAAGATGTGCCGGATCATCTCCTGATCCCGGTCAGGCTCGCACAGCACCGTCAGCACCCAGCCGGGCCGGCCCTTCTTCATGGTGCCGGGGGTGGTGTAAACGTCCAGCGCGCCCTCCTCCAGCAGCCGGGCGCAGGCGAAGGCCAGGGCCTCGGGGGTCATGTCGTCGATGTTGCACACCAGCTCCAGAATATCGCCGCAGCTTTGGGGCTCCTCCTCCCCCCAAAAGGCCCGGACGCAGTTGGCCTGTTCAAACTCCTTGGTCCCGATGCCGTAGCCGACCTTCTCCGTCTCCATCACCGGTATGGGGCCGAAGGACTGGACAAAGGTCTTCAGCAGGGCGGCCCCGGTGGGGGTGCACAGCTCCCCCTGAATGGCCCCGCCGTAGATGGGCATCCCCTTCAGCAGGGCGGCGGTGGCGGGAGCGGGGACGGGCATGATCCCGTGGGCGCAGTGTACCGTCCCGCTGCCCACGTGGACGGGGGAGGCGGTCACCAGATCGGGGTCCAGCAGGTGCATGGCGCAGCACACCCCCACCACATCGGCCACCGCGTCCAGCGCCCCCACCTCGTGGAAGTGGACGTCCCCAATCTCACAGCCGTGGGCCTGGGCCTCGGCCCGGGCGATGGCGTCGTAGACCTGCCGGGCCTTCTCCTTCACCTCCCGGGGCAGGGAGAGGCCGTCGATGAGGTCCCCGATGTGCCCCGGAGTGGCGTGGTGGTGATGGTGATGGTCGTGATCGTGGTCATGGTGGTGGTCGTGGTCGTGATGGTGCTCGTGTTCCTCGTGGCCGTGGACGGTCACCCTCATATGGGTGCCCGCAATGCCGCCGGTTTTGGCGGCAGCAGGGGCCACCTCCACCCCGGGCAGGCCCAGGCCGTTCATGGTGTCCAGAAAGGTCTTTTTCTGCTCCTCGCTGAGCAGCTCGTACAGGGCGGCCATGAGCATGTCCCCCGCCGCCCCCATATTGCATTCCAGGTAAAGTGTTTTCATGAAATTCCCTCCATTTGGTTAATCATACTGGCCAGATATCCGGCCCCGAAGCCGTTGTCGATGTTGACCACGCTGCACCCGGAGGCGCAGGAGTTGAGCATAGCCAGCAGGGCGGACAGCCCGCCGAAGCTGGCCCCGTAGCCCACGCTGGTGGGCACGGCGATGACCGGGCAGTCCACCAGCCCGCCGACCACCGAGGCCAGCGCCCCCTCCATCCCGGCCACCGCCACCACGCACCGGGCGCTCATCAGGGGGTTCAGGTTAGCCAGCAGCCGGTGGAGGCCCGAGACGCCCACGTCGTACAGCCGGGTAACGCTGTTGCCCAGCACCTCGGCGGTGAGGGCGGCTTCCTCCGCCACGGGCATGTCGCTGGTGCCCCCGGTGGCTACCACGATGCGGCCCAGGGCCTTCCGCTCCCCGGGGTAGGCGATGGCTGCCCTGGGGATAGGGTGGTAGTCCAGGGGGATGGTTTTTGCCACCAGCTCCGCCGCCTCCGGGCCCATGCGGGTAATGAGGACATTCTGACAGCCCCGCTCCCCCATGGCGGCGGCGATGCCGGCGATCTGCTCCGGGGTCTTGCCCGCCCCGTAGATCACCTCCGCCGCCCCCTGGCGGACTGAGCGGTGGAGGTCCACCTTGGCGTAGCCCAGATCCTCGAAGGGGGCGGTTTTCAGCTGGAGCAGGGCCTCCTCCGGGGGGAGAGAGCCCTCCGCCACCTGGCGCAGCAGCCGCAAAATATTGTGCCGGTTGTCCATAAGTACCTCCTTCAGTCTATAGAGACCCTGGGCCGCAGGTCCAGGGTGATTTCAGAAAAATCCGTCTCCAGGGCGGACAAGATTTCCGTCCGCCGCTCCAGAGCCAGGGGGAGCTGGCCCTCCGGCACCTGGAGCTTGGCTCCGCCCACTGTCAGCCGCAGGCGGAAGTCCCAAAACCCCAGGGCGGCCAGGGCTTGCTCTCCCCGCTCCACCCGCTCCAGATCCGCCCGGGTGATGGTCCGCCCGGTGGGGACGCGGGTGGCGAGGCAGGCGTAGGAGGGCTTGTCCCAGGTGAACAGCCCCGCCTGCCGGGACAGTTCCCGGATGCGGTCTTTGGTCAGCCCGCACTCCCGCAGGGGGGAGCGGACCGCAAGCTCCCCTAGGGCCCGCATGCCCGGGCGGTCCTCCACAATGTCCGAGGCGTTGGTGCCGTCCAGCAGCAGGGAGAAGCCCTCCGAGGCCGCATAGTGCTTCAGCCGGGAGAACATCCGCCGCTTACAGTGGTAGCAGCGGTCCGGGGGGTTGGCGGCCACCGTCTCGTCGGCGAGGATGTCGCAGTCCAGCACGATCAGGTCCACATCCAGTTGGTCACACAGCTTATAGGCATCCTCCAGCTCAAACCGGGGCTGGAAGGGGGTCTTAATAAAGCAGGGCCGTACCTCGGCACCTGCCCGGAGCCCCGCCCACAGCAGCCAGGCGGAGTCCACCCCTCCGGAGAAGGCCAGGGCCGCCTTGGGGTGCTCGTGAAAAAATTGTTCCAGCGTCACAGCGAGTCCCTCCCTGAACAGAAAAAAGACATACCTGTCAGGTATGCCTTCTGGCAATCCCCCGGACTTCTGCGCCGGGGGCTGTTTATCTGATGTCTGTTTGAGAGCCTTCTGGCCCGTTCGCGGCTTCCTTCCGCATGTTTAGTATAACCGAGCTTTGCCCGCTTGTCAATACTTGGGCGGCGGCGGGAGTGTCCTACCGCGCATTTTATCAAGTAGGGGGCGGCCTCCGCGCCGCCCCGCTTTTCTGGGACCGCTTATGCCCGGGGGACGGGCCGGGACGGAGCCCGGCCCCTACATAAAATCTGCGAATAAGACTCATCCACGGCGGCGAGAAGCTCCGGCTTTTCCAGGGGTGGGCTGATGGCCGCCCCTATGTTAAAATCTGTGAAAAGGACGCTTCTATGGAGGCGGGATGGGGCCCGGCAGGGGGGCGAAAAAAATAAAAGAAAATTTTGCGAAAAGTGTTGACAGAAGGAATTAGATGTGGTATTATCTCTCTTGCGCTGAACGAGTGCCACTTGCGCGAGTGGTGGAATTGGTAGACTCGCTGGCTTCAGGTGCCAGTGCTCGCAAGGGCGTGCGGGTTCGACTCCCGCCTCGCGCACCACGCCGAAGCAAAGTCCGCTTTGCTTCGGCTTTTTTATTTGTACAGAAGAGAAAGGGGTATCCTATGGATAAAATTGCCGTTTTGATCCCCTGCTTCAACGAGGAGCGCACCATTGAGCAGGTGGTCCAGAAATTCCGGGCGGCGCTGCCCGACGCGGTGATCTACGTCTATGACAACAACTCCTCTGACCGCACCGGCGAGTGCGCCCGGCGGGCGGGGGCGGTGGTCCGCCAGGAGTACGCCCAGGGAAAGGGCAACGTGGTGCGGCGGATGTTCCGGGAGATCGACGCAGAGTGCTACATCATGACCGACGGGGACGATACCTACCCGGCGGAGTGTGCCCCTGAGATGGCCCGGATGATTCTGGAGGGCCGGGCGGACATGGTGGTGGGAGACCGGCTCTCCTCCACCTATTTTACCGAGAACAAGCGCCCCTTCCACAACCTGGGCAACTCCCTGGTGAGATACTGCGTCAACTCCCTGTTCAAGAACAACATTAAAGATATTATGACCGGCTACCGGGCCTTCAGCTATGAGTTTGTCAAGACCTTCCCGGTCCTGTCCAAGGGCTTCGAGATCGAGACGGAGATGAGCATCCACGCGGTGGACAAGAACATGCAGATTGGGAATCTGGTTGTCCAGTACCGGGACCGGCCGGAGGGCAGCGAGTCCAAGCTGAACACCTTCTCCGACGGCTTCAAGGTGTTAAAGACGATCCTGCGGCTCTTCCGCATCTACGCCCCGCTCCCCTTTTTCTCCGTGCTGGCGGCCCTGCTGTGTGTCGCTGCCGGCATTCTGTTTGTCCCGATTCTGTCCGCCTATCTGGCCACCGGCCTGGTGCCCCGCTTCCCCACCTTGATTATCTGCGGCTTTATGGTGCTGGCCGCCCTGCAGCTGTTCTCCTGCGGTTTGGTGCTCAACAATCTGGTGCAGAAAAACCGGCAGGAGTTTGAGTTCAAGCTCCAGCTGGCCGCCGTCGAGCGCAAGCGGCTCCTGCGGGAGAGGGCGGCGGAGTAATGAGACAGCCCGTAAGCCTCCCGGGCCGGGTGGTCTTTGGCCTGTCCGCGGCGGCCCTTTTCCTGGCGCTGTCCCCTCTGGGAGGCAGATGGCTGGCGGCCTTTGGGGGGCTGGGTCTGGTGTGCGGGACTGCTGTGGCCCTACGGGGCGCCGGCCCCTGGCGCCCGGAGCGCCCCCTGCTCCGGGCGGTTCTCCTTCTGCCCGCCCTTCCGGTGTGCTGGTCTCTGGGCGCCTGCTTCTATAATACCTGTCTGGCCTCCGCCCAGGTTCAGAGCCTGGCCGCCGCCCTGGGACTGCCCCGAGAGGGCCTGCTGGCCGGCCTGAGCTGTCTGCTGGCTGCGGCAGCCTGCCCCTTCGTCTATTGGCTCCTCTCCCGCGCCGCCGGGGCCTGTGCCCGCTTATGTGCCCTTCTGGACTGGTCCCTCCTGCTTCGGGAGCTTCGGCCTGCCTCCCGGAGGGGTTTTTTTGCCGGGGTGCTGCGTGTGCTGTGCGCCCTTCTGCTGGCGGCGGTGCTGGGAACCGCCCTGCTCAGCGGGCTGTTCCGCCCCCTGACGCCGGAGGCCGCTGCCAGGCTGGAAAAAAACGCCCTGGCCTCGGCCCGGATTTTTCAGCGGGAGGGGCTGTACCCCGACCTGTTCCCCTGGTGTGAGAGCCGGCTGGACAACTTCACCGATGCCACCATGATCCTGGAGGCCGCCGACCTCACAAGGGCCGCCCCCCTCCGCCGGGCTATGCTGGTCTACCGGGGGGCCTTCCCCCAGGACGGCTATGTGGACCCCTGCGAGACCATAACCCGGCATTACCTCCAGGACGAGGCGTATACCGGAATCCAGACCTACCCCAGATACTGGCACGGCTACCTGCTTCTCCTCCGGCCCCTGCTGTTTTGGATGGACTACGGAGCAATCCGGGCGCTGAACGGCGCCGTCCAGGGGCTGCTGTGCGGCGGAGTGCTGCTCCTGCTCTGGCGCAGGGGGCTGGGCCGCTTTGTCCCGGCCTATCTTGCTTCGATGCTCCTGCTCATGCCGAGGGTCACAGCTTACAGCCTGCAATACTCCGCCTGCTGCTATCTCTTCACCCTGGGGACCCTTCTGCTGCTGGCCCTGGGTCCGCGGGTGGGGCGGGCCCGGATCTGCGGCGGCCTCTTCCTGGCCCTGGGGATCGCCACCGCCTTTTTTGACTTTTTGACCTACCCCATCGCCGTTTTCGGGGTTCCGGCTGTTTTTTACCTCTGCCTGCGCTCCGGCGACGCTCCGGAGCTCCGCCTGGCCGGCCTGGTCCGCGGGGGAGTCCTCTGGGGGGCGGGTTACGCCGGGATGTGGAGCCTGAAATGGGTCTTTGCCAGCCTGCTCACCGGGGAAAATGTGCTCCAAAATGCCTTCGCCGCTGTGACCAACCGCCTGTCCAATTTCAATCTGGACAAGACCATGCGTTTCTCCCGCATCCAGGTGGAGCGGACCAATCTGCTCAGCTTTTTCAGGACTCCCGCCGCCCTGCTGGCCGCGGCGTTGGTGCTCTGGTATGTGTTCCGCCTCCTTCAGAGGAAGGGGAATCCCCTGGAGGAGAAGGAGCTTTTCCTGACCGCCATGCCCTACGTCCTGGTGGGTGTCCTGCCTATGGTCTGGCGCGCTGTCACCGTAAATCACGCCGGCATTCACTACTGGTTTACCGGCAAGGGCTACGTTGTCACCGCTCTGGCCTGTATGTGCGGCCTTTCCGCCTGCTGTCATAGAGCCAGCCAAGGCGCAAAACAATAAACATCCACCGGCAAAGCCGGTGGATGTTTTATTATTCAGGAAATACCGCTTTGGCACCGCCGCTGTGGGCGAGGGCCGCGTCCTGCAGTCTGTCGAAGGCCGCCATGCATTCCTCTACCGACGCGCCGTTCAGCAGCTCCCGAACGATCAGGCAGGTGCTGCCCCACTGCTCCACCTTCATCCCCGCGTTGGTGGCAAGCACGTAGACGCCATCTTCGATCCGGTCGTAGAGGGGAGTTAAGGAGGGGGGGCACTCCAGGGAGACGTTTTTAGAGGGTGAGATCACCCGGTTCGTCTCGGAAAAGAGCTGAAGGGCCTCGTCAGAAATCATGTGATCCAGAATACGGGCCGCGTTTTCCCGGTTCTCCGCGTTGGCCCCCACAGCCAATCCGGTCATGGACAGCACCGGCATCTGCCCCCGGCTGCTGGGAAATCCGATGACCTTCATCTCGAAATCAGTCTTTCCATA
This sequence comes from Colidextribacter sp. OB.20, assembly GCF_009911595.1. Taxonomy (GTDB): domain Bacteria; phylum Bacillota; class Clostridia; order Oscillospirales; family Oscillospiraceae; genus Lawsonibacter. The sequence goes on along the minus strand of NZ_QWKG01000001.1, from coordinate 56,042 downwards.
GGCGGTCTCCGTGTTTGCCGCCGCCCAATAGGCCATGACAATGGGGGTTTTTCCCGCCAGAAAATCCGGCCTCTCCCCCTCAATGGCCTCGCTGACCAGGGCCTTCTCTGCGTCGATATAGCCCTGGCTGATCAGTGTTTGGAGAAATTCAAACCCTGAGCGCATATAGTCACTGTATTTGCGCTCTCCGCTGTTGAGGGACGCAATCTCTGCCTGGGTATTTCCGCCGTTGTACAGGTCGGCGTAGGCTTGGGCAAAGACAAAGGTCTCCAGCCACCAGCGGTTGGCCCCAATAGGCGTTTCGATTCCGTTCTCCTTGAACACCCGGCAGCACTCCAGAAGCTCCTCAGGCGTCTCCGGCAGGGCAAGGCCATACTGCTTAAAGAGGTCCACGTTGACGAACAGGCCGTAGGCCACCACCTCCTGGGGGATTGCGACCAGCTTTCCGTCCACCGTGTTGGCGATGCGAATGACCTCCCGCAGGTTTTTGACGTTGTCCAGCCCGGACAGGTCCATCAGCTTCCCCTCTGCGCCAAGCGTCTGGATGGTATCCGGATTGAGCAGGTAGAGATCGTCCATGTTGCTGCGTGCCCGGTCAAGGGCGACGTCGTCATAAGTCTTGTCCTTGTGGTCCTCCGCTGTATAGGTGCGGTAAGCAACCGTGACGCCCACGGCCTCCTCCGCCATTGCTACAGTCAAATCCAGGGCGGTCCGCGCCACATTTTCCGCGTTGGGATCGCTTTTCTCCATGGGACTAAACAGGTTGACCGTGGGCTTTTTCTCCTTCTCCTCGGGGATCAGGTTTTTGGGATCCTCGTGGCCGCAGCCTGCCAGAGACAGAATGAAAAGCGCTGTCAGGCAAGCTGAAATCCATCTCTTCATATCATTCATCCCTTTTCCTTTCGTCTGCTGTGCTGCCGGATGGCCTTCTTCAGCAGATCCATATTCAGGGGCTTAGGGACATGGGCGTCCATGCCGGCGTCCAGAGCCGCCTTTTCGTCCTCCGCGAAGGCGTTGGCCGTCATGGCGATGATGGGGATGCTTCCTGCGTCCTCCCGGTCCAGTGCGCGGATGGCTCTTGCAGCCTCATGACCGTTCATCACTGGCATCTGAACGTCCATCAGGATTGCGTCAAACTCGCCCGGAGCAGAGCGCTGAAAGCGCTCCACCGCCAGCTGGCCGTTCTGCGCGATCTCACAGGCGGCCCCCTCCAGCTCCAAAAGCTCCGTCAAAATTTCGGCGTTGATCTCGTTATCCTCCGCGGCAAGGAAGCGCATCCCCTTCAAATCACCGGACTCCTCCGTGTCAGGCGCCGGCGTCTCGTCGCCCGTGTATCTCAGCTCCTCGATTTTTTCACGGAGCGCGGAGACAAAGAAGGGCTTTGTGAGGGATTCTGTTCCGCTGACCTTGAGCGCTTCCTCCAGGTCTTCCGCGTCAAACTCCGCCAGCAGTATAATCGGTGTGGTGTTGGGGAGCACTTCACGCAGGCGTATGACAGCCTGCAGACCGCAGCTCTCCCAGTCCAGCAGGACAAGCTGGAAGCTTCTGGCGTCCTGTATCTGCTCCAGGGCCTTCTCCGCGTTTTCGGCGGCGTCCAGATGGACGCCTGTATCCTGCATGAGGGCCAGGATGTTTTCCTGACTCTCCCCGGCTCCGCCTGCCAACAGGATGCGGGAGATGTCCCGCTGTGCCCAGAACTGCCGGTCCGCCGTTCTCTCAAGTATGCGGAGCTCCAGATCGACCCGGAAGAGAGAGCCGCGGTCCACCTCGCTGAAGACCTTGATGGTGCCGCCCATCAGCTCCACGATGCTCTTTGTAATCGCCATGCCCAGGCCGGTGCCCTGCACCTTGTTGGTGGTGCTGTTCTCCGCTCTGGTAAAGGCGTCGAAAATAGTTTCCAGATACTCCGGCGTCATGCCGTAGCCGTCATCCTCCACCTCGATACGGATGTGCTCATACTGATTGGAGCGCTGCTTGAGTCCAATCATTCGGAACCAGATATTGCCGCCCTCAGGGGTGTATTTTACGGCGTTGGAGAGGAGGTTGATGAGAATCTGGTTGATCCGGGTCTCGTCTCCAATCAGATACTCGTGGCGGATGCCAGTTACTTCCAGATGAAATTCCTGCCTCTTTGCCTTGGCCATGGGCTGTATGATGGCATCTACAGAGGAGACCACGTCACTGAGGGCAAATTTTTCAAGATTGAGTACGACCTTTCCGCTCTCGATCTTGGAGACATCCAGAACGTCGTTGATGAGGCTGAGCAGGTGCTGTCCGGAGGCCATAATCTTTTGGGTGTATTTCCGCACCTTGACCGGGTCGTCCGCATCCTTGTCCAAAAGTGTTGTAAAGCCCAGCACCGCGTTCATGGGGGTGCGGATATCGTGGGACATGTTGGAGAGGAATGTGGTCTTGGACTCGCTGGCAATCTGGGCGGCCTGAAGCGCCTGCGCCAGCTGCTGGCTGTGGAGCTTCCGCTCCGCCTCGCGCTCCTGCCGGAGCTTTTCCTGCTGCCTCCAGTTCAGATAATACAGGGCAATGCACAGGAAAAAGGCCGCCAGCAGAGAGGCCACAACAATGGCGATATTTTGGGTGACGGTCCGCCCCTCCTGCTGAATCGCTTCCACCGGAACGTAGCCCACCAGGAAAATGGTTCCGTTGTTCACCGCCCACATATAGTTGAGAGCCTGTATATCCCGGATATCGTGATAAAACAGGGCGTTTCGGCCGGTGCTGAGGCAGTCCTCCACCTCTGAACGGATCGCCGGTTCCTGAATGTTGTTTGCCCGGTAGAAATCAGTCAAATTCAAATGGCCCGCGTTTCGCTGGCCCATCCCCTTTGGCTTTAAGACAAAGCGCTGGCTCTCCGCGTCCATGATATACAGAAGCGCCTGCTGGTTGTAGAAGCCCTCCGGAAGAGACTGGTCAATGGCATCATATACATATTCGATATAAAGGGTTCCAAGCACCCCGCCATCCCGCTCGACCGGGCATTTGATGGTATATGACCATGTTCCCATATAGTTCAGATAGGATTGAGAGACCGGAAGGCCGATCACGGTTCCGCCTGCGGAGAAGTCCAGACCCTCCTCGGTAAACCGCTCGCCAGTGTTGGAGACCCCTTCCGTTTTTCCCGAGAGAATCAGGGACATCTTGGCCATGGTCTGATTCCGGTCATAGGAGCGGATGTAGTCCTCCGGGTCCTCTGCCTGCGCGATTTCCTGGGCGATCAGCTCCTGAAATTCTGCCTGGCTGCGCAGGATGGCGTCAATGGTACTCTCGATCAGGTCCAGGCTCTCGCTCAGGTTCTGAATGGCGGACGCGGACATCTTTCTGGTAATCTTTTGGGATACTGAAAATATAATTGCCCCAAAGAAAGAGAATATCAAAATAATGGAGAGCAGCAGGGAGAGGCTTCTGCGCCTTTCCTGCTTATTTGACGTTTCTTTCATTGACAACCTCCATTCCAACGCCCTGGGGGACGTTTGGCCTCAAAGAAAAAAATACCGTCAGCCGTCAGCTGTATAGATTGATCAATCGTATCGCTATACTACTATTATACTGTTTCTCCCGTTCCAGTGTCAATAGATGCCAGACAGCTGAACGGCCAATCATGCTGCGGAATGAATCCCGGACAGAAACAGCCGCACATATTTTTCATAATGACTTGACTTTCTGCGCTGCTTGGGGTATTCTATTTCCGATATATGCCGGTAACTTCACGAGGGAGGAGATGATCCTGTGGCCAGGCCAACCCGCTGCCGCCGGGTCTGCGCAGAGCCGGAATGCCGCGGCTTTACCCCACAGGCAGCGTCTGGAACGGACACGGTCATCCTGACCGTAGACGAGTATGAGGTACTCCGGCTGGTCGATTATGAGAAGAGGACCCACGAACAGTGCGCGGCGCAGATGGAGATCTCCAGGACTACGGTGACGGAGATGTATGAGAGCGCCCGGTTCAAGCTGTCCGACAGCCTGGTGAACGGAAAAAGCCTGATCGTTGCCGGCGGGCATTACCGAGTCTGCCAGGGCGACCGGGAGCGGGGCTGCGGACGAAGCTGTCACTGGACCCTGCGAGCGAAGAAAGGAGAAACGACAATGAGAATTGCAGTACCCTATGAGGACGGCCAGGTGTTCCAGCACTTTGGGCACACCAGCCAGGTCAAGCTCTATGACATTGAGGACGAGCGGATCTCCGGGGAACAGATCGCCGACACCGGCGGCAGAGGCCACGGGGCGCTGGCCGGCTTCCTCGGGGAGCAGAGGGTGGATGTTCTGATCTGCGGCGGAATTGGCGGCGGCGCGAAGAACGCCCTGGCCCAGGCGAGCATCCGCCTGTACGGCGGCGTGACCGGCAGCGCGGACGAGGCGGTCAAGGCATTTCTGGCGGGCCGGCTGGATTACAATCCCGATGTCCACTGTGACCACCACGGCCATGAGCACCACGGCGGACACTGCGGAGAGGACAAACAGGGCTGCGCCGGAAACGGGGGCAAGTGCGGTGCTTGATTACCGCTCCCACATATAAATTAAGGAGGAAAAACAAAATGGAACAGAAATTTTATATCTGCGAGCACTGCGGCAACATTGTCGCCATGGTCAGGAACGCCGGGGTTCCGGTGATGTGCTGCGGGCAGAAGATGACCGAGATCGTCCCCGGCACCACTGACGCCGCTGTGGAGAAGCATGTCCCCGTGTATCAGGTGGAGGGCAGCCTGGTGAAGGTGCAGGTCGGCTCCGTGGAGCACCCCATGCTGCCGGAGCACTACATCGAGTGGGTCTCCCTGCAGACCAAACAGGGCAACCAGCGCAAGGTCCTGCGCCCCGGCGACAAGCCGGAGGTCTGCTTCGCGCTCTGCGAGGGCGACCAGGTGGAGGCCGTCTACGCCTACTGCAATCTGCACAGCCTCTGGAAGGCGTAAATGGAGTTTCAAAGCTGCTTTCCCATATGGGATAAGCTGTCAGAAGCTCAGCAGAGCAGCATTCTCCACAGCCTGACCCTCCGGCAAATCAAAAAGGGGACCGTGATCCACAGCGGCAGCATGGACTGCACCGGGCTGCTGCTAATAAAGTCCGGTCAGCTCCGGGCCTATATCCTGTCGGACGAGGGCCGGGAGGTCACCATCTACCGCCTGTTCGACCGGGACATCTGCCTGTTTTCCGCCTCCTGTATGCTGCGAAGCGCGCAGTTTGACATCACCATTGAGGCGGAGCGGGACACGGACCTCTGGGTCATCCCTGCGGAGGCCTACCGGAAGATCATGGAGGAATCGGCGCCGGCGGCCAACTATACCAACGAGATCATGGCTGCCCGGTTCTCAGAGGTCATGTGGCTGGTGGAGCAGGTCATGTGGAAGAGCATGGACAAGCGGGTGGCGGCCTTTCTGCTGGAGGAGTCGGCCATCGAGGGCGGGAATCGTCTGACCCTCACCCATGAGACCATCGCCAGGCACCTGGGGACCCACCGGGAGGTGGTCACCCGGATGCTCCGCTATCTCCAGGGAGAGGGCATGGTAAAGCTGTCCCGGGGCGTTGTGGAGCTTCTGGACGAACAGGGACTGGTAACCCTGCGGGATACCTGAAAGCACCCCTCCTCAGGCTCCTTTCGGAGCCTGAGGAGGGGTGTTACCTTTTATTTGTCCATGCCGCAGGCCGTGGCCTGCTCAATCAGGCGGCGGTCGTTGGTTACCGCGCCGTAGTACCGGAAGCCGCCGGCGAAGTTGTAGGCATCAAAGCCGTGCCCCGCCAGAATGCGGCAGGCGATATAGCTGCGCAGGCCGCTCTGGCAGATGACGTAGACAGGCTTGCCCCGCTCCAGCTCCCCCAGCCGCTCCCGCAGCTCATCCACGGGAATCAGCCGGAAGCCCTCGATATGCCCACCCCCGTACTCCTGGGGCGTCCGGACGTCCAGCAGAGTCACGCTGCCATCCCGGGGCAGGGAGGGGAGGTCCTCTATCCGCCACTGCTTTACCAGGCCGTTCGCCAGGTTTTCCGCCATGAAGCCTGCCATATTCACCGGGTCCTTGGCGGAGGAGTAGGGCGGGGCGTAGGCCAGGTCCAGCTCCTTCAGCTGGAGCGCCGTCAGCCCGGCGTGAATCGCTGTCGCCAGCACGTCAATCCGCTTATCCACCCCCGCGTAGCCCACGATTTGTGCCCCCAGAAGGCGGCAGGTCCCCCGTTCAAAGACCACCTTCATGGTCATGACTCTGCCGCCAGGGTAGTAACCCGCATGGCTCATGGGGGACAGAATCACCGCGTCCACATCCAGTCCCGCCTTCTTGGCGTTGGTCTCGCTGACCCCGGTGGCGGCCGCCGTCAGGTCAAAGACCTTGATGACGCTGCTCCCCTGGCTGCCCGGATACCGGCTGTCACCGCCGCAGATGTTGTCCGCCGCGATGCGGCCCTGCCTGTTGGCGGGACCGGCCAGGGAGATTACCGCGTCCTGCCCGGTGACGTAGTGCTTTACCTGCACCGCGTCTCCCACGGCGTAGATGTCGGGGCTTGAGGTCTCCATCCGGTCGTTGACCGCGATGCCCCCCTTGAGGCCCAGCTCCAGCCCCGCCTCCCTTGCCAGGGCGGTGTCCGGGGTGACCCCGATGGCCAGCACCACCATGTCAGCGTGGAGGGGAGCCTCATCCTTGAGCAGCACATCCAAGCCGCCCGCCTTCTCCTCAAAGCCCTCCACCGTGCGGCCCAGAACCAGATTGATGCCGTGGCGGCGCACCTCGCTGTGAATGAAGGCCGCCATATCCGGGTCGAAGGGATTCATCAGCTGCCTGGGCCGCTGGACAATGGTGACCTCCATGCCCAGCTCCCGCAGGTTTTCCGCCAGCTCCAGCCCGATGAAGCCGCCCCCCGCCAGCACGGCGGACCTGGGTTGATGGGTCTGGATGTACTCCTTGATGCGGAAGGTGTCCTCCACCGTCCGCAGGGTAAAGACCTTCTCCAGCCCTGCGCCGGGCAGCCTGGGCTGGATGGGCTTGGCGCCGGGGGAGAGGAGCAGCTTGTCATAGCGCTCCTCAAACTCCTCTCCGGTCTCCAGATTTGTGACGGAGACGGCCTTGTGCTCCGGATGAATGGCGGTGACCTCGTGCCGCACCCGCATATCCACCCGGAAGCGGGCGAAAAAGCTCTCCGGGGTCTGGAGGGTCAGGGCCTCGGGGTCCTCGATGACCCCGCCGATGTAGTAGGGCAGGCCGCAGTTGGCGTAGGACACATATCCTGACCGCTCAAAGACCACGATCTCCGCCTGCTCGTCCAGCCGGCGCAGCCGGGCCGCCGCTGTGGCGCCCCCCGCCACGCCGCCGATGATGACAACCTTCATTTCAGCGTTCCACCTCTCCTGGGTAGGCGGCGATGCCGCCAATATTTTTTACATTGGCGTAGCCCATCCGGGCCAGCGCCTTTACCGCGCGGCTGCTTCTGGCCCCGCTGTGGCAGTAGACGAACAGGGGGGTGTCCTTGGAGGCGATGAAAGCATCCGCTGTGTCAATGCTCTGGAGCGGTGTGTTCTGGCTTCCGGGAATGTGGCCCGCGCTGTACTCCTGGGGCGTGCGGACATCCAGCAGGACCGCGCCGGGCGTCTCCCGAAATTCTCTCACGCCCTGGGCAATATCAGGGCTCCGCAAAAAGTCGAAAAATCCCATGATGTCCCTCCTTACAGAAGGGAGAGAATTTGGCTTTTCGGCCTGGCTCCCATGGCCTGATTCACGACCTTGCCGTCCTTCATGACCACCATGGTGGGGATGCTCATCACCCCAAACTGACCTGCCAGCTCCGGCTGTTCATCCACGTTGACCTTTCCCACCTTAATGTCGGAACGCTCCCGGGCGATCTCCTCCAGGATTGGGCCGACCATGCGGCAGGGAGCGCACCAGGGGGCCCAGAAGTCCAGCAGAACGGGCCGGTCCGAGTGGAGCACCTCATTGGCAAAGTTGTTTTTGCTGATATTGATGGCAGACATTGTTTGTCCTCCTTATCTGTTTGTAGTGACCTTATCATAACCGAAGGCTGATTTTTATTCCGTGACAATGTTACCCTTGGGGTTTTTGGCCTTGCAGATCAGCTGGGTCATGGTCCCCATAGGACAGTAGACACACCAGCTGCGGGGCTTGAACAGCACCATTGTGATTAAGCCGAGAATAGTGGAGGTTAACATAACGCTGTAAAAGCCGAATGCGAACTGGGCCACGCCCGGATGGAACAGCGTCCCGTGGTAGGCCCAGTGCCAGGGCAGCTTGAAGGTCCACAGCAGGGTTACCGCCTGCCTGAGATTCTGCATGCCGGCAAAGACCAGATAAGTATTCCACAGCATTTGAAAGAACATAATGAAGAAGAAAATCAAAAAGCCGTAGCGGAACGCCCTGGTCTTCATCCAGCCTGGAATATCCTTTTTCCGGGAGAGCCCGAACCTGCCCCCCAGCAGGCCGAACAGCTGCCCCCGGCCGCAGTAGCGGTTGCAGTAGCCCTTCGTGCCCCAGACGAGGGAGATGATCAGCGGGATGCAGAAGAACAGCATTCCCAGCCAGGCGAACAGGATATTGAAAAATCCCAGCGCCATATAGATCAATTCCACAATCCACAGGTAGTCATACCAACGCTTTTTCATGCCCGCACCTCCCGAATTTCAATGACGGACGCAGGACACTCCTTCGCGCACCTCCCGCACCCTACGCACCGGCTTGTATCGACCTGGGCAGCGATGCCTCTAAAAACAGAGATTGCCCCCAGCGGACATACCTTTGCGCAGCAGCCGCAGGCGACACAGGAATCCGTGTCAACAGAGGCCTTCCGTCTTGTTTTCGCTTTGGTTTCCATATCATAACCTCCCGAAGTTGTTGTATCCATAATACCGGAAATACTGCTCCGCTTCTGTGATGAAATCACCCAGGCGGACAGGAGAGTGCCGTTGAATATCCTATGACATCCGGAGAGCGGCTTAATACAAAAATCTTGACAGGGTATTGCCTTTCTGATAGACTGAGCACAACAGCCAAATTTATCCAAAATCAGTCGGCTGAAAGGGGAGCAAGGTATGAGCATACAGATGATGGAAGGATTTTCGGGCGTCAGCCCCAATATAAAATTGCCGGGTACGGCGATTGAGGCCCAAAAGCCGGAGGCTCAGAGCCGCCCCCGGGAGCCTGTGATGGATGAATATGTCCCCGAGGAGCCCCGGGAGCCCTCCGGCCGCTACTGGATGGGCAGGGACGAGGACGGCCAGCCCAGGATTTATTTTGATGATCCGGAAAAGCCGGAGGACATCCCCGATGCGGAGCAGCCCGATCAGGCGGGAAGGGGTCCGAAGAGGAACGGGGGAGAGAAAGAGGTCTGTGAGGGCAGTACCGACCAGGTGGACCGGGAGATTGAGCAGCTGAAGAAGAGGCGGGCAGAGCTGGAGCAGCGGCTCAATGCCGAGACGGACGAGGCAAAAATCAAGGACCTGGAGCGCCAGCTGACCCAGACGGAGCGGGAGCTGAAGCAGAAGGATAACGATACATACCGGCGTCAGCATACCAAAATCACTCGGCTGGACTGAGAAAATCCTCCACTCCTTGATAGGACAGCGTTGCCACCGCCCGGAAAACCTCCCCGGAGACGCCAGCCTGCACCATGCCGTCGTACTTTTCCGCGGCGGTCTGGGCGCTTTTCAGGCCCCAGCCGTGGAGACCGCCCCCGGCTTTGGTGGTTTTCAGCTGGCCGTTCTCCCGGACGGGCACGGCGGCTTCCAGGTGCCGGCAGATGCAGTGCGGGCTTAGAAGCACAGGAAGAACGTTGGAGGGTGAGCTTTATGATTCAATACCGGAACTTATCTTCCGATGAGCTCTGTCCGGAGCTGTTCCGTTCCTTTACGCGGCATCAAGCTGTTACAAAATGCTGGCGCAGGGAAGGCGGAGAATGGGTGATAAAGGACGCGCCCTTTATTGACGATTGGACAGACGGGGATTACCAGACTCTGATCTCCTGTCTGAAAAATACCGCCGTCACAGGCGGACTTGTCCACGCGGCTTTCGTTGACGGGGCATTGAAGGGGTTTGTCTCTGTAGAAGCCGGCCTGTTTGGCGGAGAGCACCGATACCTGGATTTGTCCAGCATACACGTATCTGAGGAGCTTCGGGGCTCAGGAATCGGTTCGGCCCTGTTCAATGCCGCAAGGACGTGGGCGCGGGCAAACGGGGCAAAAAAGCTGTATATTTCTGCCCACTCCGCTGTGGAGACTCAGGCGTTTTACCGCGGATTGGGCTGTGTGGACGCGGCGGTCTGCGATAAGCGGCACATTGAGGCGGAACCCTTTGACTGCCAGCTGGAGTATGAGCTGTAGTGTCCCTTTCCCCGCAAGGGGGACGCTGTCAGCGGGCGGCTGACTGAGGATTGCGTTTCTGTTTGCAGGGCGCGACGACCTCGGCGCGCCGCCGAATCAGGCAAATATACGGCGGGACGAGGGTTCTTTGACACGCAGAAAGGCAGTTGGTATTATCCAACTGCCTTTACTGTATGTAGTATTTGATTCAGCTGCCGCCATAGATGATTTCTGTATTATCGTCCCAGGGATTTTGATTGGGGTCGATGCCTTCGGTAAGTTTAGATGGATCTGTGAGTACAATTCCGGTTGTTAGTCCTGTTGTTCCGTCGTCTACTTCTGTGGGGCCGCCGGTAGAACTACTATTTGTATTTGTGTTGGGCTTACTTGTCTGGCTGCTTTGGTCTTGCTGCTCTTCCGGTTCCTGTGTTTCTACCGGCCTCCATGCCCTGTATTGCTCCTCATAATCTTCTGGAAGCTGCTTGTCCGGCGTCACTAAATAGGGCATGATATGCAATTCCTGCTTGATGATTGCTTCTACCGGAAGTTCTCCAGCCAATGCTTTTTTTGAATCGTATGCCAATTCAAAAATCCCGATAAGCTCCTCATGGGTTAATTCCGTTATTTGATCCTCATTATGATTTGCGTGCTCTATACTGACATCCGGGGATTCATTCCTGCTCTTTGACATCTCATCACTGCTCATTGTAGCGCAGCCCGCTAATTGACTTGTCATGATAACCAGTGCCATAAAGGGGATGATGCTTCTCTTGATTTTCATAAATCTGCCTGCCATATTGAAAACCTCCTTTCATGATCCAATTCTACCAGAGTTTTCAGGGGGACAAGGTATTTTTTCTCCTTTAGAATTTCAAGCTGGGAGCGGCGGGTGAGGGTGGTCCTGAAAGGCTGCGGCGGGAGAAATCTGAAAGGTGAGCTTCTGGTCCCGTCCGCTGTCCACGTGGCAGGCCTCCTCCACGTCGGCCCCCCAGCTGTCGATGCCGCCCACCCCCCGCATGGCCCCGCAGAGGGTCACCACCGTGCGCACAGGTCTGGGCAGCTCCTCCACGTGGGCGGCCTGCTCCAGCTGCTGGGGGGTGTAGGGGATGGCGGAGAAGGCGAAGGGCTCCTCCACCATCTCCAGAGTCAGCCCGGCCCCGTCCGCCGCGCGCAGCACAACGGCATGGGTGTCCACATGGCAGCCGCACTCCTGGGGGACCAGATAGGAGGGGATGTGGGGGGCCTCGCTGTGCCAGCCAAAGACGCCCCCCTTTTTCCGGTCGGGGTAGGTCTCGCCGGACAGACCCAGCCACTCCACCCGCTCCAGCGGCTCCGGAGTGGAAAGGCGCAGGCCCGCCAGGGGCAGCTCCGGCCGGCCGGCCCCGCCGTGGTAATGGAGGCTGACAGTCAGGCAGCCCGTGTCCTCCACGGTATAGGTCACGTCTGTATGCAGGCCAGGCAGGGCGGGGGCGGTGTAGGTGAAGCGAACAGAGACCCTCTCCTCGCTCTCCTCCAGTATCTCAATGCCTTCACATCTCTGCCAGCTGTCCGCCGCCGCCCAGACGGAGCTGTTCAGCGCAAAGCCATTGCCCAGGTCGTTCTCTGTAGGGGCCCGCCAGTAGGCCGGACGGGGGGCCCGCCACAGCCACTCGTGCCCATCCATACACAGGGAAACCGGCCCGCCCTCGGGATAGGAGAACAGAATCTCAAAGCGTTCTCCCCGCACCCCCAGCGCTCCGTCCCCGTGGACGGCCCGGAGGGGTGATTTTTTTGTCCGGGCGGCGGGCAGAGCCAGAGCCCTGGCCGCTCTCTCGTTGGCCGCGTCGTGGGCCGCCCGCTCCTCAGGGGAGGCGTACCAGTAGCGCACCTCCTGCATGGCCGGCTTCTCCGTGCCGTCGGCAAAGACGATGCCGTTGCCGCTGAAGGCATAGTCGGTCTGCCGCTCGCCGAAGTCGCCGCCGTAGCCCAGCGCCCGCCGTCCGTTCACGTCCGTGCGCCACAGGGCCTGGTCCATGTAGTCCCAGATGAAGCCCCCCTGATACTGGGGGAACTCCTCCCCCAGGCGGATGTAGGATTCCATTCCGCCCAGAGAGCTGCCCATGCTGTGCATGTATTCGCACAAGATGAAGGGCTTTTTCGGCCTGCCCTCCAGATATTCCCGGACCGCCCGGGGCGGGGCGTACATCCGGCTCTCCACATCGGAGATATAGTCAAATTCCCGGCAGTGGAACACCCCCTCGTAGTGGACCAGCCGGCTGGGATCATTTTTCCGGAAAAACTCCGACATGGCCAGGATGTCCTCACCGGCGTAGGACTCGTTGCCGCAGGACCAGAAGAGGATGGAGACGTGGTTTTTGTCCCGCTCAAACATGGAGCGGGCTCGATCCAGCACGCACTCCCGCCACTCGGGCAGGCTGCCCGGCACATTCCAGGAGGGCTCCACCTTTCCTAGCTTCTGCCAGGAGCCGTGGCTCTCCAGGTTGGCCTCGTCCATCATATAAATCCCGTGCCTGTCGCACAGGTGATACCAGGCCGTATGGTTGGGGTAGTGGCAGGTGCGCACCGCGTTGATATTGTTCCGCTCAAATATCTCCAGTGCGGCGGCCATGTCCGCCGGACCGATGGCCCGGCCCGTCTCCGGGCTCCACTCGTGGCGGTTGACCCCGTTGATCACCAGCCGCGCCCCGTTGAGGAGCATCAGGCCGTCTTTCAGCTCAAACCGGCGGAAGCCGGTGTCGTAAGGGATTACCTCCGCTACGGTGCCATCCTTCTGAGAAACGGTCAGCGTCACCCGGTACAGCTCCGGGTGGCCGTGGTCCCAGGGGCGGACCTTCTCAAAGCGGAAGGGAGGGCTGCGAAGGTAGTTCCCCTCGGGAAGCATCTCCAGCTCGCCGTCGAACAGCGTTCCCTGGGCGGGATGGGTCAGCGCCATGTGGACCGTCCCCTGTCCCTCCAGCAGCAGCCGGAGAGACAGGGTGCCAGTGGAATTGTCCTCCTCCAGTCCGGCCTGGAGCCACAGGTCCGCCAAGTGGACCGCCGGCTTGCCGTAGAGAAACACGGACCGGAAGATGCCGGAGAAGCGGAAAAAATCCTGGTCCTCGATCCAGGAGGCGCTGGACCGCTTGTACACCTCCACACACAGCCGGTTGCCCTTCTCCCGGACATAGGGGGTCAGGTCGAAGTCGGAGGGGGTGAAGCTGTCCTCGGCGTAGCCCACAAAGCGGCCGTTGAGCCACAGGAAAAAGGCCTGCTCCACCCCCTGAAAGCTGACGCAGACCCTTTTTCCCAGCAGGCCGGGGTCCAGGTCAAACTCCCGGACGTAGCTGCCCACCGGACAGTCCTCCCAGTTGATCTCCGGGGGGCGGAGCGCGGCGTGGCCGTCCCAGGGGTAGAGGGTGTTGATATACTGGATCTGCCCATAGCCCTGGAGCTCCATGTGGCCGGGTACCTGGATGGTTCCGAAGCCCGCGGTGTCAAAATCCTCCCGCCAGAAGTCTGCGGGACGGTCCGCAGGGCGCCTGCTCCAGGCAAAGCGCCACACGCCGTCCAGAGACTGCCGCAGGGAGGTCCGCCCCAGCCGGGCCTCCTCCGCTGAGGCGCAGCACACATGATCAGAGTGGGCGTCCAGGCGGTTTACCTGGAACACAGTGGGATTGATCAGCCAGTTGAGGTCAGCTTGCATTAGAAACTCCCCTTTATAAAAGCCTGAATGATTACTGAGAGTTGTTATTGCCGCACCTGCCCATAAAAAAGAATGCCGGAGCAAGATCTCCTTGCCCCGGCATATTCTATTCAGCGCGAAAGGGGGTGCGGCGGTCAGTTAGAGGCCAGGGTGAACTGATCCACCAGCTGCTTCAGGGTGGACGCCTCAGCCGAGAGCTCCTGACTGGCGGCGGCGCTCTCCTCGGCGGTGGCGGAGTTGGTCTGCACCACGGCGGAAATCTGGTCGATGCCCTCTGTGACCTGGGCCAGAGCAGAGGTCTGATTCTCCACGGCCTCCACCACGACCTCCATTTGGGAGGACACGTGGCCCGCCAGCTCGCTGGTCTTTTCCAGAGACTCGGTGACCTGGCTCACCGCCTGGCTGCCCTCCGCGACGGAGGCGATAGAGCTTCCGATCAGCTCCTTGGTGGCCTTGGCGGCCTCGTCAGACTTGGAGGCCAGGTTGCGCACCTCGTCGGCCACCACGGCGAAGCCCTTGCCGGCGGAGCCCGCCCGGGCCGCCTCCACAGCGGCGTTCAGAGCCAGGATATTGGTCTGGAAGGCGATGTTTTCAATGGCGGCAATAATCTTGGAGATCTCCTCGGAGGAGCTGGAGATGCGCTCCATCGCCGCGTTCAGATGCTTGACGTGCTCCACGCTGGTGCCGAGCTGGGCGCCGGCCAGTCCCACATACCGGCCCGCCTCCTCCGCGGCGGTTGCGGTCTTTTTGGCGCTGGAGGAGATGTCGGTGATGGTGGCCGCCAGCTCCTCCACGGCGCTGGCCTGCTCCATGGAGCCCTGGCTCAGGGTCTGGGCTCCGGTGGAGACCTGGTTGCTGGCGGAGGAGACCTGACCGGCGGAGGAGTTGATCTGCCGCATGGTGCCGCTGAGCTCCAGCTTGAGCGTGCGCATGGAGAGCAGGATGCTCTGGAAGCTGCCGACATAGGCGTCCCGGTGGGGGGACTGGATGTCGAAATTCTTGTTGGCCATCTCGTTGAGCAGATAGCCAATGTCGTCAATGATGGTGTTCAGGCCGGATACCATCGCGGCGGTGGAGCGGGTCAGCTCCGCCGTTTCATCCTGGCCGGTGACCTGGGGGACGGGAGATTTCAGATCGCCCTCCACCAGCAGCTTCATCCGGGCGGCGCAGGCCCGCATGGGGATGCTGATATTGTTGGACAGCTTCAGCGCCACTACGATGGAGGCCGCGATGGAGATGACAATGACCAGTACGCTGATGAGGATGCCGAAGTATGTATCCGCCAGATAGTTTGACTTGGGCGCGGCTACGGCGAGACTCCAGCCGTCGGTGCCGCCCACAGGGGCGTAGGCCAGGAAGCGGGGGCCGTCCTCGGCCTTGATGGAGCCGAAGCCGTTTTCACCGTTACGCATAGCCTCATGAAGGGCGGCCCGGCTCTTCAGGGAGCGGTCATCCTGGGCCTCCCGCTCGATGTTCTGGGTGGTGATGGTGTCCAGGGTGATATCGGCGATGGTGTCGCCGTTTTTGTTAATCATGTAGGCACGGCAGTTCTCCCCGACCCGGATGGAGGAGACGATGTCGTTTAAGAAGGTCTCAGGGGGCACAAAGTAGACCACACCCGCGATCTGGCCGCCGTGGTTCCCGCCCGCATAGAGGGGGGCCGCCACCATGATGGACAGCTCTCCTGTGATCTTGCTGACCAGCGGCTCAGAGACATAGACATTGCCCTTCATGGCTTGCTGCACATATTCCCGGTCTGAGTAGTCCTTGCCGTCAAAAATACTGATGCCGTCAGCGCCGATGACGTTGCCGCGCTGGAAGCCGTGCATGGCGACCCGCTCGTCGATGATGGCGCGCTTATTCGCCACCGGCACATCGCTGTCAGACAGCTGGGCGATGCATCCGGTATCCATAGCCACGTTCTTGTAAGCGGTGAGCTCCTGTTCGATGCGCTGGGCCGCCAGAACGGCGGTCTCGCTCATCATCTGATCCACAGTCATAAGGGTGCTTCTGTAGCTCAAAGCGCTGCTGGCTACCCCCACAGCAATCAGCGCGATCAGAACTGTCGCCATCAGGCTTACAGTGATTTTTTTACGGATGCTTTTCATCTTTCTCCACCTCTAAAAATATTTCGTTTTGAAGGTGCGTTTCCCATGGAGCGTGTGCCCACTTTTGAACCCACCGCTTGTGGGGGTGACAGTTCTATCCTTGGTTAGTACAACACATTTTATCTAAGAAGTCGAGGGAGATTTCCAGGTGAGTGCTGGCGGCAATTTCCTGCTGGAGCTCAGCGTTGACCAACATATTGCCCAGTCGCCCGGATGTGCCGTCACATAGCTTCCTTCGGTACCCAAACTGACACGGAACCGCCGCCGCAGCGGAATACGCCGCAGCCGCTTTTGTCCAAGGTGACCTCTCCCTCCTGATTGCCCAGCAGGTCCACAAAGGTACATTCCGCAAACTGAACTCCCATACACATATTTTTTTCACCGCCGTCTCCGTCGCTCAGTAGCACAGCCAGGCCGGAATCAGGGTGCTCCTCGTCGCCGGAACGGACCCAGCCCACCACGTTGGGGTGATCGAAGTAGTCGGTCTGCTCCCCCCAGGCCCGCTCCTGCCGGGCCCGGAGCAGAAACTCCAGCCCCCTCACCGGCTGGATGCCGTCGTGGGGAATGCCGTACTGGTCCCCATAGAAGACGCAGGGGGTGCCGTCCTGCCGCAGGAGGATCAGCGCATAAGCCAGAGGCTTGAACCACTCCTGAATCCAGGACTGAAGCGCCTGCCCCGGCTGGGTGTCGTGGTTGTCCACAAAGGTCACCGCTCGCTGCGGCCTGGCGTCCACCAGGGTCCCCTGGAACAGCGTCCGCATGTCAAAGCCGCCGAAGGAGGAAGAGGCCTCCACAAACTTGAAGTGCAGCGGCACGTCGAACAGGCACATGATGTTGCCGCTCCGGTCCAGGAAATTGGTCAGGGCCAGAATATCCGCCTGCCAATACTCCCCCACCGACCACAGCTCCTTCCCGGTCTTCTGCCGCAGCTCCTCCAGCCAGTGGGTAAAGAAGGTAAAGCGGATATGCTTCACCGCGTCCAGGCGGAACCCGTCCACCCCGGTCGTCTCCAGATACCAAAGCCCCCAGCGGTCCAGCTCCTCAATCACCGCCAGGTTGCCCATATCCAGATTGGCCCCCATCAGGTAGTCGAAGTTACCGTTCTCCTGGTCCACCTCGTCCTCCCACTCTTTGCCGTTCAAGAGCCAGATCTGGCTCTCCTTCTCCCCGTCGTCCCAGTCCACCCCGTTGAAATGGGTGTGGTTCCACTGAAAGCCGGAGTACCGGCCCGCACGGCCGGGAAAGGTAAATTTGGTCCAGGCTGTGATTCGTTTTTCCACGCCGGCGCTCTGCTCCCGGTCCGTCGCCAGGCACTGCTCCGCCATGACCCGCTCCCGGCAGTCGGCGCCCATCCGGTGGTTGAGCACCATGTCGCTGAAAACCTCCAGTCCGGCTTTCTGGAGCGCACGGATTGCGGTTATGTACTCCTCCTTCGTGCCGTACTTGGTGGGGACAGAGCCCTTCTGGTCAAATTCTCCCAGGTCGTACAGATCGTAGACGCCGTAGCCCACATCTGCCATGCCGCCCGCTCCCTTATAGGCGGGGGGCAGCCACACGCCGGTATAACCCAGCGCGGACAGATGCTCCGCGTCCGCCGCGGCCCGCCTCCAGTGGGCGGCGTCCTCGGGCAGATACCACTGAAAATATTGAATCAGCGTTTTTTGTCGCTTCATCATTCCACCTCCTTGCGCAGCAGGAACGATTCCTTGATAATTTGGGCAATTATAGCACGGAGCTCCCCTCGTGGCAAGGGGCAAAAAGGGAAAGCTACTGCCTCAGAAACGCAAAAATCTAGGCGGCTTCTACAAAAATACCGAAATTTCCCACTCCGCACCGCCATCGGCCTGAAGGATGATGCCCCGCAAAACAGGGCGCTGTAGGTTTACAGGATATGCACCGACTCCGGGTCAAAGACCAAGGAGCAGCGCTCCCCCGCCTGATAAATACGCTTATTTTTGGGGGTGTAGTCGGTCAGCTTTACCAACGCGCTCCCCACCTTGTCCCTGACCACCGGAAAATTCCAGCTGCGGAGATCACAATGGAAACGAGAAAGGGAGTAGCCGTCAGCTACTCCCGGTCGCGGATTGCCGTATAGGATTTTGAGCAAAAATAATGCGGAGTGTCCTTCAAGGATACTCAAATCCTATAAGGACACTCCGCATGGTCCGAGTGACAGGATTCGAACCTGCGGCCTCCTGCTCCCAAAGCAGGCGCGCTACCAACTGCGCAACACCCGGATATGCTGTTTTGCCGGCGCCCCTGAGGGCGGCTGGCAATAGTATAATATAGATTAAAAAGGATTGCAAGGGTTCTATGAAATATGATAAGATATTTTTTAATCCAGACAGAAAGAGGAGACAGAGCCATGCGGATGAGAAAAAAACCCAACCTGCCGGCGCGGATGGAGCGGTGCGCGGCGATGCTGATTGAGGACCCGGCGTCGATGCGGGGGCGGTGGCGGGAGCTGTATCCAAACGCCCGCCAGCTGCGGCTGGAGATCGGCTGCGGCAAGGGCCGGTTTTCGGCGGAGACGGCAGAGGAGAACCCCGATGTGCTGTATATCGCCCTGGAGCGGGTGCCGGACGCCATGATTGTGGCCATGGAGCGCTGCCAGGCCAGGGGGCTGACCAATATCTTTTTTATAGATGGAGATGCAGCCCTGCTGCGGGAGTACTTTGCCCCGGACGAGGTGGACCTGCTCTACATCAACTTCTGCGACCCCTGGCCCGGGATGAAGCACGCCCGGCGCCGGCTGACCCACCAGCAGTTCCTGACGCTCTACCGGGGCATCCTGCGTCAGGGCGGACAAATTCACTTCAAGAGCGACAACCGGGACCTGTTTGAGTGGTCGCTGTTTCAGTTCCCCAAGGCAGGCTATGCCCTGTCGGAGGTGACCCGGGACCTGCACGGCGGGGGGATTCAGGGGGTAATGACCGACTACGAGGAGAAATTCCACCTGCTTGGCACGCCCATCAACCGCTGTGTGGGGACCAAGGAGCCCATGGACCCGGAGCCGGAGTTCCAGCCCATCCCGGGGCCGAAGCAGGAGAGACCGTAGGACCGCTGAAAGCATCAGGGAGAGGCCGCTCCTATGTCAGCCTGCTCTCTATCCAGGCCAGCAGGTCGTCAAAGACCTCCTGACGGTTAATCTCGTTGAACATCTCGTGGCGGCCGCCGGGGTAGAGCTTCACGGTGACATCCCTGCACCCGGCGGAGCGGAACATCCCCTCCACCTTCCGCACGCCTTTGCCCATAGCCCCCACCGGGTCGCTGTCCCCGGAGAGGAAATAGACCGGGGTATCCGGGTTCATTTTAGACAGATTGGCTTTGTCCGCGATGAATTGCAGTCCCCCCATCATGTCCCGGAACATGCCCGCCGTGATAAGGAAATTGCACAGGGGGTCGGCCAGATAGGTGTCCACTGCCGCCTCGTCCCGGCTGATCCAGTCTGAGGAGGTGCGGTTGGGCTTGAACGCCTTGTTGTAGGTTCCAAATGGAATGTCATTGACCGTCTTGCTCACATGATCCGGGCCCTTGATTCTGCACAGGCTCCCGGCCAGAGCCCTTCCGAAGGCCACTGCGGCGGCGGACTCCTGGCCCGTACCGGACAGGACGGCGGCGTCCACCGTGCCCGGCCAGCGGATGAGATAGGTCCGGGTCAAAAAGGAGCCCATGGAGTGGCCCAGAATTACATAGGGCAGGGAGGGGTGCTTCTCCCCCTCCAGCTCCCGCAGGCGGCGGACATCCTGAGCTACCAGGTCCCAGCCGTTTTTGGGGCCAAAATAGCCAAACTTCCCGCCGGCGGTGAGGCCGTGGCCCAGGTGGTCCTCCCCGCACACCACATAGCCGTGTGCGGTCAGGAATCGGGCCACAGGGTCGTAGCGGCCAATGTGCTCCGCCACACCATGAACGATCTGCACCACCCCCCGGGGGACACCTTCGGGCACCCACTCCCGGGCGTGGACGGCGTGGACGCCGTCGGAGGAAGGGTAGGAGAGATCAAAGGTCTGAATCATAGAGACACCTCGTTTTCTCGTGCAGGAGGCGGCCTCTGTGCCGCCCCGCGGGTGGAATGGCAAAAAATGGGGCGGCGCAGAGGCCGCCCCCTACAAGAAATCATTCACAGTTTACCCCAAAAGTGAGGGTTAAGTCAAGCCATCTGTTCCAGCATGGACCGGATACAGCCGGCGTGCAGAGCGCCCTCCTGGGCCAGCTCCAGATACAGCTCCTTCAGGCAGGGATCGGCGGTGGCCTGAGCGGCCTGGCGGCTGCGCTGTTCCCACTGCTGTTCCCAGACGAACTGCTGCCGCAGGGCCAGAGGCAGGGAGGCGGGCAGAGTGACGGCGGAACACTGGGGGGAGAAGCGCTTCCCGGTGATGAGGAAGTAGGCGGCGGACAGCCGGCGGAAGGCGGAGCGGTGGTCTCTGGTCAGGGCGGCCAGGGTCTTGGCACGGGAGCCGCCGGCCCTGCGGCTGAGGGCCTGGCTGGTGACGGCCCCCGTCCGGGCCAGGGTCATCAGCTCCTCCAGCTGGCCGCTGTCCTCCTGAGAGGCTTCCCCCAGGCACAGGATGGGCTCCTCGGAAGGGGCGGGGTCGACCTCCAGCTCCCTGGGGCGGTTGGGACGGACCGGCCTGCAGGAGCAGGAGCACTGTGGCCGGGTGGGGCACTCGGGCACAGGCGGCACGGCGGGCTCGGCAGGACACTCAGGCACCGGCGGGATGGTGGGCTCCGCAGGACACTCGGGCACAGGTGGGGCGGCGGGCTCTGCGGGGCACTCGGGCACCGGCGGGGTGATGGGCTCCGCCAGACAGTCGGGCACCGGGGGCAGGGTGGGCTCCGCCAGGACGGCGGTGTCCGGGATGGCGGCGGGGGCGGACTGGCCGGGCATGACCCGATTCCAGACCCGCTGGAAGGTCTCCGGGTCTATGTCCTGCCCGGCCAGGGAGGGCATATCAACTTTTAATTCCATGGTTAAAACTCCTTTGCTTGCTGATAGTCATGTAGCGCGGGGCTATCCCATTCTATGTCCCTGGCGGGGATTTGGCCCGCCGCGGGTTGCAAGAGCGGGAAAATCGTGGTACAATAGCCTGACAACACAGCGCTTTGGAGGAGAAGCCTATGAACGAAAATACAAACCGCCTGTTCGCCTTTATTAACGCGGAGCACATGTTCAATTATGAAAACGGCATCGAGCTGACCCATGTGGAGCCCGGCCTGACCCGGGGGGTGCTCCATGCCCGGCCCAGTTCCTACAACTCCGAGGGGCGCATCCACGGCGGGGCCATCGCCACCCTGGCGGACACCATCGCCGGCTGCTGTGCCTGCTCCACCGGGGGAGACTGCGTCACCTCCTCCTGCTCCATCGAGTATCTGCGCTCCGGCCAGGGGGATCTGTTCTGCGAGGCTACCCCCAAAAAGCTGGGCCGGAAGCTGTCCGTCATCCAGGTGTCCGTGACCGATACAGAGGGCAAAATGGTGGCTACCGGCACCTTTACCTTCTTTATGACCCGGCCAGGAGAGGCATAAAAACAGGGCCCAAAGGGCCCTGTTCACTTTTTCTCCAGAGCAAGCTGGAGCAGATATCCGTGCGTCCGGCGAGCGGTCCAGCTGTCGCTCCAGCCGCCGATGCGCAGGCCGTTTTTCTCCGCCTGAGCCAGCTTTCCCAGGGCCGGGACGGCCTTGGTGCATTTGGCCTTCACCAGCTTGTGGCACAGCACTTCCAGAACGTACTCGTCTTCCTTGGGGGAGATAAATGGGATCAGCTCTTCCGCATAGCAGTCGGGCATGACTGCACAGACGCAGAAGCCCATATTGATATACCAATCTTCTCGCAGGTCCTCCGCCTTCCAGAGCCTGATCAGCTCCTGGGCGGCCAGGTGGAAGCGCTCGGTCTCCTCCTCGGTCATGGGCTGGTTATCATTGAAGTCGATGTCGTCCCAGAATTTTGTCTCATAGTTGGGATCGCCGTCTTCGGTGTAATCCCGGATGACCCGGCGGTAGTAGTCTGCGAACCGGGCCAGGGAAAAGAATTTGGGGGAAATATCAGTGGGGCCGTGGAGCATGTAGACCGTCCCCTTCAGCGGGCCGGTGTAGTAGTAGCCCACCACGGCGGAGATGTCGTCCGTATCCCAGAAGAGGACCGATTCCCCGCCGGGAAAGCCTCGAAGGAAGTCCGAAATAAAGCCGTCGTACTTCATAAAGTCCTCGAAGGACATGAGACAGGGGATGGTACAGCCTTCGGGGGCGGGCTGGGTCTCCTGCCAGCGGTTTAAAATTTCCTGGTCCTCCGGAGAGATGTCGATGCCGTGGGCCAGGAAGGGGTCAACATAGGCCATGTGGCTTCACTCCTTTTTGCAGATTTGTCTATAATTTACCATAATACCCCAGAAAAAACAAGAGTTTCCCCCAAATTACCATTGACATCCATGCAAGTTCGTGATAGGATAATTGCAATTTCATAGTTGGATAGAGGCGCGGCGCTCATGCGTACCGCGGGACAAGGCCAGGCAGCCGTCCCGGGGGAGAGGGTGCGCCGCCGAAGGAGGAGCGGCCTGCCTGGACCGCCCGTCCTGGGCCGGGGGAGAACATCCTGCGGACTGTCACGAGGAGTGGAGCGCTATCCAGAGGTCCCCGGACCTGCCGGGGGCGTCCGGTTTTACCATGGAGCGCTTTGCGCGCCATGGTTTTTGTTTTGCGCAAAAGGGGCCTTGTGTGGGGCTCCAAACAAATGAGGAG
Source organism: Colidextribacter sp. OB.20 (assembly GCF_009911595.1). GTDB lineage: Bacteria > Bacillota > Clostridia > Oscillospirales > Oscillospiraceae > Lawsonibacter. The sequence goes on along the minus strand of NZ_QWKG01000001.1, from coordinate 33,217 downwards.
GAAATACTTATGAGAACCAGAAGATCCCGCGGCCTGCGGCTTGTCGTCCTGACGATGATGCTCCTGGCCATGGTCTGTACCGCCTTCGCCGCCGGCGACCCCACTGAGGAGACGGGCACCAGGATGATCGAGTGCTCCGACTGCGGAGCGGCGGGCGTCGTCCTGTCCGAGGATTTGGAGGCTGTCACCTGCGAAGCCTGTGGGGGCGCCGGCTACGTCCAGTCCTCCAGCAATTTCTACAACACCCCCATGTCCCTGCTGCCCCCTGTAATTGCCATCGCCCTGGCACTGATTACCAAGGAGGTCTACTCCTCCCTGTTCATCGGCATCCTGGTGGGCGGTCTGCTCTACTCCAACTTCACCTTTGAGGGCACGGTGCTCCACGCCTTCAACGACGGCATTGTGGCCTCTCTGTCCGACGGCTATAATGTTGGCATCCTGGTATTCCTGGTCATCCTGGGCGTGATGGTCTGCCTGATGAACAAGGCGGGCGGCTCCGCCGCCTTCGGCCGCTGGGCGAAGAAGAACATCAAGTCCCGGGTGGGAGCTCAGCTGGCCACCATCCTGCTGGGCGTGCTTATTTTCATCGACGACTACTTCAACTGCCTCACTGTGGGCTCGGTCATGCGGCCCATCACCGACAAGCAGAATGTGTCCCGGGCCAAGCTGGCCTACCTCATCGACGCCACCGCCGCCCCCATCTGCATCATTGCCCCCATCTCCTCCTGGGCGGCCGCCGTGGCCGGCTTCGCCGAGGACGGCCAGGGTCTGACCCTCTTCATCCGGGCCATCCCCTATAACTTCTATGCCCTGCTTACCATCATCATGATGATCGGCATGGTGCTGCTGGGGGTGGAGTTCGGCCCCATGTCCAAGCACGAGCTGAACGCCCTGGATAAGGGTGACCTCTTCTCCGGCTCCAACCCCTACGCCATGCTGGACGATGAGATTGACGAGTCCAAGGGCTCCGTGCTGGACCTGGTGCTGCCCATCATCGTGCTGGTGGCGGCCTGTGTCATCGGTATGATTTACTCCGGCGGCTTCTTCTCCGGAGAGAGCTTTGTGGACGCCTTCTCCAACTCCGACGCCTCTGTGGGCCTGATGCTGGGCTCCGCCTTCGGCCTGCTCTTCGCCTTTATCTACTACTTTGTCCGCAAGTCCATGACCTTCAAGGAGATGATGGGCTGCATCCCCGAGGGCTTCAAGGCCATGGTGCCCGCCATCCTCATCCTCACCTTCGCCTGGTCCCTGAAGGGCATGACCGACTCCCTGGGCGCCAAATATTTCGTCCGGGACTTCGTCCGCTCCGTCTCCGGCATCCAGATGTTCCTGCCTGTCATCGTCTTTGTCGTGGGCTGCTTCCTGGCCTTCGCCACCGGCACCAGCTGGGGCACCTTCGGCATCCTCATCCCCATTGTCCAGAACGTGTTTGAGATGAGCAATCCCATGGCCATCATCTGCATCTCCGCCTGCATGGCCGGCGCCGTCTGCGGTGACCACTGTTCCCCCATCTCCGACACCACCATCATGGCCTCCGCCGGCGCTCAGTGCGACCATGTCAACCATGTATCCACTCAGCTGCCTTACGCCATCTCCTGCGCGGCCATTGCCGGCGTTACCTACCTGATCGCTGGCATCCTGGTGACCGCTGGCGCTCCCGGCATCATCTCCCTGCCCATCGGTGTGGTGCTGATGCTCGGCTTCCTCTTCTTCGCCAAGAGCCACAAGCGCACCGTAGCCTGAGTCCGTTTAAAACCAGAGGGAGGCCGCCCTGCCGGGGCGGCCTCCTCGTCTATTCAGCCGGCTTTACATAACCGATTTTGACCTCCGGGTTCCGGACGGCGATGTGGTCCAGACACCGCTGGCCCGACGCCTTGTCCTCCACCTGTCCCCGGCGCTCCTGGCCGTCGGCGCAGGCCATCACCAGGTAGAACTGGTCAAAATTGGCGGTGCCGCAGCACAGCCGGGCCTTAACCTCTTCCTGCCGCAGCCAGGCCCGGGTAATCCGGCTGTAGGGGAGATAGGCGGCCCCGGAGAATTTTTTCAGGAAGAGGCATTCCTCCCCCAACTGCACCTTGCCCATATTCTGAGCCTGAGCGAAGTCCTGCTCCAGCGCTTCGGCCAGCAGAACGGCGTCGGGAATTTCTGGCTTGAACTTCATAAAACCGCCTCCTTATTACCTGATTTATTTTAACATAGAAGGAACATGGGTGCAAGTAGGTGGGACGACGGGAGTGTCCATCTGCGCATTTTATCCCGGCTGTTTTCCCTGTCTGTAGGGGCGGCTGTGAGCCGCCCGCTCTACGGGAGTGCCGAGCTGCGGAAGAGAGGGGCGGATAATATCCGCCCCTACAGAAAAATCTCGAAAAACCTGTTAAAACCCCTTGACAAGGGCTCGTGCCGCTGATAAACTATTAAGGCCGCATTGAACAGGCCTGAAAGAGGGGCGACCCCGCCTGGGAGAGCGAGCCCGTAATAAAGGAGTTGAATACTATGCAGGCAATCATCGTGACCGGCGGCAAGCAGTATAAGGTGGCGGAGGGCGACACCCTCTTCATCGAGAAGCTGGAGGCCGAGGCCGGCCAGGCCATCACCTTCGACCAGGTTCTGGCTGTGCTGGATGGGGACAAGGCCACCTTTGGCGCTCCCACCGTGGCTGGCGCCAGCGTGGACGCCACCGTGGTCAAGAACGGCAAGGGCAAGAAGATTCGTATCTTCAAGTATAACCCGAAGAAGGGCTACCGCAAGCGCCAGGGCCACCGTCAGCCCTACACCAAGGTGCAGATCGGCGCCATCAAGGCCTGATGACCACCGTCACATTTCATAGTGAGGGCAGCCGCCTCACCGGCTTTGACATGCAGGGCCACAGCGGCTATGCCCCCCAGGGGGAGGACATCGTCTGCGCCGCCCTCACCAGCGCCGTCCGGCTCACCGAGTGCGCCGTCAACGACGTGCTGGGGCTGGAGGCCCCGGTGAAGGTGCGGGAGAAGGATGCGTCTGTCTCCCTCAAGCTCCCCAAAGCCCTGGATGCGGACAGCGAGAGCGTCTGCCAGACTCTTCTGGCGGCCCTGCTGGTCCATTGTGTCCAGCTGGCGGAGGAGTACCCTGAAAATATTACCGTCTTGGAGGTGTAAGAGATGCTGAATATCGGTTTACAGTTTTTCGCCCATAAAAAGGGCGTGGGCTCCACCCGCAACGGCCGTGATTCCAAGGCCAAGCGGCTGGGCGTGAAGCGGGGCGACGGTCAGTTCGTGCTGGCCGGCAACATCCTGGTCCGCCAGCGGGGCACTCACATTCATCCCGGCGTCAACGTGGGCAAGGGCAGCGACGACACCCTGTTCGCCATGAAGACCGGCCGCGTGAAGTTCGAGCGCCTGGGCAAGGACCGCAAGCAGGTCTCCATCGTGGAAGAGGCCGCCGCGGAGTAAGTTTCGCTAAGAAGCCGCAAACGTGTACCGTTTGCGGCTTTTTTCGTAAACACTGTATATGTTTAAAGGAGGATGTACCTGTGGAACAATGGCTGTATGTGATGTTCATCGAAAAAACCAAATCCTACAACAAGCTGACCAAAGCCGCAGTGGAGCGGCACGTGGCCAACCTGAGGGCCCTGGACGAGGCCGGACACATTGAGCTGGCCGGGGTGTTCAAGGGCTACCCCGGCGTGGCGGGCATGTATATCCTCAAGGCGGAGAGCCTGGAGGCGGCGGAGGAGCTGTGCAAACGGGAGCCTCTGGTGGCAGAGGGCTTTGCCACCTACAAGCTGAAGGCCCTCCAGCCCGCGAATCAGGAAAATAACTATCTGCTATAAGAAAGGGGACGGCTATGAATTTAAAAGAGGGCAGCGTGCTTTACGCCAGGATTGATTACAAAATCGGAGACAGACAGGAGACAGAGCAGGATGCCATGGACTCCATGGAGTATCTGCAAAAAATTGCGGCGGAGCGTTACCTTGCGGCGGGTGTGTTTGGCAATATGGAGTTGGGGACCATGGATGGAGCGATGGTGCTTTTTGAGGCGAAGAACCTGGCCGAGGCACAGAAAATCGCCAATGACGACCCGATTATACAGAGAGGCTATTACCGGTGCGACGTGTATCAGTGGAATGTGATGCTTTTATCAAAGAACGCAGGCTGATAGACAGTCCGGGAATGGAAAAGACAGCTTTTGAGTAGAAGGAGGTGCCCGAGATGGCAGCACCCTTTGTAGATACGGCGAAGATCACTGTCCGCTCCGGCAACGGGGGCAACGGCGTGGTGTCCTTCCACCGGGAGAAATATGTGGCCAACGGCGGCCCCGACGGGGGCGACGGCGGCCGGGGCGGCAATATTGTGGTGGAGGTCAACGACCACATGTCCACCCTGATGGACTTCCGCTATAAGCGGAAATACACCGCCGGCAGCGGGGCCGACGGCGCGGGCAAGCGGTGCACCGGCAGGGACGGGGAGGACCTGGTCATCCGGGTGCCCCGGGGGACCATTATCCGGGACGCCGAGACCCAGGAGATCATTCAGGACATGTCTCAGACCGACCGCTTTGTCCTGTGCCGCGGGGGCCGCGGGGGCTGGGGCAACCAGCACTTCGCCACCCCCACCCGGCAGGTGCCCCGGTTCGCCAAGGCCGGCCTGCCCGGCCAGAGCCGGGACGTGGTGCTGGAGCTGAAGCTGCTGGCCGACGTGGGGCTGGTGGGCTTCCCTAACGTGGGCAAGTCCACCCTCCTCTCCGTAGTCAGCCGGGCCCAGCCCAAAATTGCCAACTACCACTTCACCACCCTCTTCCCCAATCTGGGGGTGGTCTATGTGGAGGAGGGGGTGTCCTTTGTCATGGCCGACATCCCCGGCATCATTGAGGGGGCGGCTGAGGGGGCCGGCTTAGGCCACGACTTTCTGCGGCACATCGACCGCTGCCGGCTGCTCATCCATGTGGTGGACGTATCCGGCTCCGAGGGGAGGGACCCGGTGGCCGATTTTGAGGCCATCAACGAGGAGCTGCGCCAGTACTCCCCCGAGCTGGCCGGGCGGAGGATGGTCGTGGCTGCCAACAAGGCGGACATTATGACCAACCCCGCCCTGCTGGACCGGCTCCGGGCCCACGTGGAGGGCCTGGGGCTGGAGCTGGTCACCATCTCCGCCGCCGCCCACCAGGGCACCCGGGAGCTGGTGCTGCGTACCGCCCAGCTGCTCCAGGAGCTGCCCCCCGTGGCGGTGTACGAGCCCACCTATGTGGAGCGCCCCCCGGAGGTGGACACCGCCGGGGAGGTGGATATCCAGGAGTTCGACGGCACCTGGGTGGTGGACGCCCCCTGGCTCCAGAGGCTCATCGCCAACGTCAACTTCGGCGACTACGAGAGCCGGAACTGGTTCGACCAGAAGCTGCGCCAGTCCGGCCTGTTCGACAAGCTGGAGGCGATGGGCATCAAGGACGGGGATATTGTGTCCATGTACGACCTGGAATTTGAATATCAGCGTTGAAAAGAGGGCCCTTCGGCCCTCTTTTTTGCAGGGTGCGCCGGTTTCCGCAGAAATGTCATGAGGAGCTCTTTTTGTATGCAGGGGCGATGATATGCGCCCCTACGGTTCAATGCTGATCCCCGGCCTGCCTTGCTTTACCGCCTCCACCAGCAGGAGAGAGGGAGGATGTCCCGGTCCGTGGGAGACCAGCTTCAGGCGTTTGGGCTCCAGCCCGTGGCCCCGGAGGGTGCACAGGACGTCCGTCAGCCGCTCCGGACGGTGGCACAGGGCGAAGCGGCCCCCGTTTTTCACTAGCCGCCCGGCGGCGGCGCACAGCTCCTCCAAAGAGCAGCACTCCTCGCTCCGGGCGGGACCGCCGCTTGTCCCGCTGCCCAGGGGGAAGTAGGGCGGATTGGAGACCGCCAGATCAAAGCCTCCGGCGGGGAGGGGGACGGCGCGCAGGTCGCCGCAGATAATCTCCCCCGCCAGACCGTTAACCTCCAGATTTTCCCGGGCGGTCTGGGCGGACAGGGGGTCGATGTCCACCCCGGTGAGCGTCAGCCCTTCCGTCCGCCGGGCCAGAAGCAGAAGGAGAGCCCCGCTTCCTGCCCCCAAATCGCACACTCGCCACCCCGGCTTCACCGTGGAGAACGCCCCCAGGGCCAGGGCGTCGCCCCCCAGAGGGAAGACGCCCTCCTTCCAGGACAGGGTATAGGGGCCCAGCCGCTCCGTTTTCGCCATAAAGCGCCGCCTTTCCGCCGCAAAAATCTGTCTGTACAAATTTTGCGCAATTTCTTACATTATTTTTAAAAAGGATACCACATTTTTTCAGTCTGTGCTATAATATTTTGGTAATTATTGAAGAGAGGTGACAGTATGGCCGGGACGCTCTATCTGGTCCCCACCCCCATCGGCAATCTGGAGGACATCTCCCGGCGGATGGCGGACACCCTGGCCCGGGTGGACTTCATTGCCGCCGAGGATACACGGGTGACAGTAAAGCTGCTCAACCATCTGGGGCTGAAAAGGCCCATGGTGATATACCACCGGCACAACACCCGGACCGGCGGCCAGGCGGTTGTGAACCGGCTGCTGGCCGGAGAGAGCTGCGCCCTGGTCACTGACGCGGGGACCCCCGCCATCTCTGACCCGGGGGAGGAGCTGGTGGCCCAGTGCGCCGGACTGGGCATCCCGGTGTGCGCCATCCCCGGGCCCTGCGCCCTGGTGACGGCCCTGGCCGTCTCGGGCCAGCCCACCGGGCGGTTTACCTTTGAGGGCTTTCTGGCCATGAACAAGAAAAACCGCCGGGCACACCTGGACGCCCTCCGGGGGGAGGAGCGGACCATGATCTTCTACGAGGCCCCCCACAAGCTCACCGCCACCCTCCAGGACCTAGCGGACGCCTTCGGCCCTGACCGACCCGTTACCCTGTGCCGGGAACTGACCAAGCTCCACGAGGAGATCCGGCGCACCACCCTGGGAGAGGCGGGGGCGTACTATCAGGAGAACACCCCCAAAGGGGAGTTTGTGCTGGTGATCCGGGGGGCGGAGCCGGCGGAGGAGCGGGAGGCCACCCTGGAGGACGGCCTGGCCCTGGTGGACAGGCTGCGGGGGGGGGGCTGTCCCTCCGGGACGCGGTGCGTCAGGCGGCGAAGGAGCTGGGGCTGTCCCGAAATCAGCTCTATGATCTGGCGGTGAACTCATAGAGGCGCCTGTGGCCGCCTTTACGGAAAAACCCGCACCAAACCGCCTGAAAATGGATAGAATAGAAAGAAAACATAGATCGAGGTGCTTGCAGTATGAAGAGGATCGAGGAGTATATCAGGCCGGGGGCAAGAGCCCATCTGGTGGGGGTTGGCGGGGTGTCCATGGCCCCGCTGGCCGAGGTGCTGAAGGGGAAGGGCGTGGAAATTACCGGCTCCGACATGAAGGAGAGCGAGACGGTGGAACGTCTCCGGTCTCTGGGCATCCCAGTGGTCATCGGCCACCTGCCCCAGAGCGTGGAGGGGGCGGACTGCGTCATCCGCACCGCCGCCGTCCACAACGACAACCCGGAGATTGCCGCCGCCCTGGCTGCCGGAATCCCCGTCTTTGAGCGGGCCCAGGCATGGGGGGCCATCATGCGGCACTATAAAAACGCCCTATGTGTGGCGGGCACCCACGGCAAGACCACCACCACCTCCATGTGCACCCACATCTTCCTGGCCGCCGGCCGGGATCCGTCGGTGATGATTGGCGGCACGCTGCCCATTCTGGGGGTGGGCCACCGGGTGGGGCACGGGGATACCATCATCGCCGAATCCTGCGAGTACTGCAACTCCTTCCTGTCTTTCTCGCCCACGGTGGCGGTGATCCTCAATGTGGAGCCTGACCACCTGGACTTCTTCAAGGACCTGGACGACATTAAGAGCTCCTTCCGGAAATTCGCGGAGCTGGTGCCCGCCCATGACGGGCATGTAGTGGCCAACTGGGACAGCGCCAACGTGCGGGAGACCCTGGAGGGCTTCCGAAGGTCAACCTTTGTGTTCAGCCTGACGGACCGGGAGGCCCACTGCTATGCCGACAATCTCACCTGGGAGAGCGGCCTGCCCACCTTCGACGTGATCGCCATGGGGGAAAAGTACGCCCATGTGTCTCTGAGAGTCGGGGGAAAGCACAACGTCTCCAACGCCCTGGCCGCCGCCTCCGCCGCCTATGTGCTGGGGGTGCCGGGAGCGGCGGTGGAGGAGGGGCTCGCCTCTTTCACCGGGGCGGGCCGCCGGTTTGAGAGAAAGGGGACCTATCACGGGGCCGACGTCTATGACGACTACGCCCACCACCCCGACGAGCTGAGGGCCCTGCTCACCATGGCAAAAACCCTGGGCTACCAGCGGGTGATCTGCGCCTTTCAGCCCCACACCTACACCCGCACCGCCGCTCTCTTCGACCAGTTTGTGGAGGTGCTCCAGCTGGCCGACACGGCCGTTCTTGCGGAGATCTACGCCGCCCGAGAGCAGAACACCCTGGGCATCTCCTCTCTGGACCTGGCCCGAAGGATTCCCGGGGCGGTGTTCTGCCCCCATTTGGAGGGGGTCACGGCCCAGCTGGCGGACATGGCCCAGCCCGGCGACCTGATTCTCACCGTGGGCGCGGGGGACATCTATCTGGCCGGAGAGTCTCTCATAAAAATGAGTTAGATTGTTAGAATTTTTCTTCAAATATCTTTACAAAAGATATCTTGGGTGGTAGAATAGCAGAAAAGGATATGCTTTTTATCACTGAGAAGGAGGGCGGAATATGTCCGGTTCCAGAAAACAGAGCGCCCCATGGCTGGCTGTGCTGCTGACCGTCTGCGGCGCGGTTCTGCTGGCGCTTGTCTTTGGCACGTTGGTGCTCCGCTACCGGGTGGTGGAGGCGGAGCTGGACCGGATGCTGACGGAGAGCCTGACCGCCCACACAGTGGAGGCGGGAGAGGGGGCCGGCTATCTGCTCCACTACGCCGAGACCGCCCTGAAAAACACGGACCTTCTGATCGGCGAGGACCCCCGCTCCCCGGAAAAGGACTGGGTGGCGTCCACGGTAGAGGCCTTCAATCTGGTGGATGACCGCATGGAGCTGAGCTACCTGGACCTTGAGGACCTGTCCTCTGTCCCCTGGGGGGATGAGGCGCCCGAGCTGGTCCGGCAGGTCCTGGCCGGTGAAAACGCAGTGAGCGGAATCCTCTCCGCTCCCTCCCACGAGGATTACTCCGTGATCGCCCTGCGTCCGCTGAAATGGGACGGGAGGGTTATGGGGGCGCTGGCGGCCGAGATAAAGGCCAAGACCCTCCTTCACCAGGGGACTCACTCCACATTTTTTCATAATGTACACAGCGTAGTTGCCGACGGGGAGGGCCGTGTCGTCTATGGCAGCGTCCCCGAGACCGGCGGACTCAGCCTCACCATACTGGGGGAGAAGAACGGCATCTCCGACAAGGACGCTCAGGCCTTCAACGCCGCCTATCAGAATAACGAATCCGGCTCCTTCTATTACGACCCGCCCGAGGGGCGCTTCTATGTGGCCTGGGCTCAGGTGGGCTATAATGGCTGGCGGGTGGTGCAGTTCTCCCAGTCCCCCAGCGTGCAGATTGCCCGCAGCTCCATGATGCAGACCATCGTTATGCTGGTCAGTCTGGCGGTGTGTGCCCTTTTGGCCGTCCTTGCCTGGTGGCAGAGGGCCCGTCTGGTGGCGGAGAAGCTGCGCTACAACGCCCTCTCCGAGTTTAAGGACACCCTGCTCTTTGAGTATGACCGGGAGAGCGACAGCATGGAGTTCACCTCCAACGCGCTGGAGACCCTGGACCTGGACCGGGAGCGGCTGAAGGGGGTCGTCACCAGGGAGGCAGAGAGCTTCCCCGTGTTCCACCCGGACGATATGGAGAGCGTCCGGCGCATTCTGCGCGACGCGGCAAGCATGGCCCCCGACCAGATCGAGCACGACCGCGTCCGCCTGAAACGGCGGGACGGGGAATACAGCTGGTATCGAAGCCAGTATAAGGCTGTTTTTGGGCCGGACGGCAGGGTCACCCGGGTCATCGGAACGCTGACCGATATCAGCGCACAGATTGACCGGGAGATCGAGCTGCGCAAGCAGGCCCAGCAGGACCCCCTCACCGGCGTCTATAACCGGGCGGGCGTCAAGCTTATCAACGCCCGTCTGGAGCAGATATCCCGGGGCGTGCTGTTCATGCTGGACCTGGACGATTTCAAGTCCATAAACGACAACTTTGGTCACGCCGCCGGAGATAAGCTGCTGATGGCCATCGGACATATCCTGAATGAGACCTTCCGTGCCGATGATATTGTGGCCCGGGTGGGCGGCGATGAGTTTGTGGCCTTCCTGTCCGGCTCCGACAGCCGGGCGCTGGCGGAGCAGAAGGGGCAGGAGCTGCTGGAGCGGGTGCGGAACCTGCGGATTGAGGGGATCGACGCTGTGGCCAGCGTCAGCGTGGGCGCGGCCAGCGCCCCCACCTACGGCAGGACCTTTGAGGCCCTCAGCGTGGTGGCGGACGACGCACTCTACCAGGTGAAAAACAGCGGAAAGGGCGGGTTCGCCCTGAAATAGACAAGCCATCAAAAGCAGGGGACGGCCGCGTAAGCGGCCGTCCCTTTTGCCGTTTTTCCCTTCGGTGTCCAGCTGTTGGATGTAAAACGCCGCAACCCTTTATCGACAAGGGTTTGCGGCGTTTCAGGCGGATTTGATTTTACAGCGTGGGGGTCCAGTGGCGCTGATTGTAGAGATCGGTGAAGCAGTAGGAGGCCAGGGTGGACCCCTCCAGGGGCACGTCGCTGACGGCCAGCGCCTCCTCGGTGACGGTGAGGGGCTCGCCAATCAGGTAGCTGTCCTGATACTCCATATCATAGGTGTAGTAATCGCATATAAACTCCAGCACATCCCCGGGCTGGAGCCCCTCCTGATTTTTGGCGACGGTGTCCGTCTCCCCGTCCAGGTATACCCGCTGGACGCCGGCCACATAGCCGTAAGGGGTTTCGTTGTCAAAAACCAGGATCAGCTCGGAGCGTTGGCCGTTGTGCAGAACAGGGACCCGGCCGGTGATGGCATAGTTCTCCCCGTCGTCCACGGTGGACATGTGGTAGTAGGCCACCGGCTGTCCGTTGATGGCCAGCCAGGCCCCGTCGCTGATGCCTAGCAGGCCGCCCTCGTCGTTAAATTGATAGACGTTGTCCAGCCCAAGGTCGAGGTAGCCCTCGCCGTCGTCATAGAACAGGTTCAGTTCCAGGGACTGCACCAGCCCCCACTGCTCCTCGCTCAGCCGCAGCACCCGGGCGCCGTCCTCGCCGGTCTGCCAGACCAGGGCCTCGTCTGGGAAGCGGTGCTCGGTGAGATACTGCACCGTGTCCTCCTCGCTCATGGCCCGGTCGCTCAAAAAGCCGGTGTTGTCACCGTCCAGCCCGGCGACACGACCGAAGCCGCCATTCAGGAACTCGCCCAGCAGGGCGGAGACCGCGTCCGCACCGCCGGAGCCGCCCAGCGATCCCATCAGGGCGGGCAGGGGGGAGGCGGTGCCGCCGGAGGCCGCCTGTCCGCTGGCCGCGAGGCTGGCGAACTGGCGGATGCACCGGGAGTAGCTCTCATCCATGCCAATCTTCTGATAGGTGGAGGCAGCCTGGTCCACCATGGAGGATTTGCGGTAGGGGAAGTAGATGGAAAGGCCGTAGGCGTTTGTCATGTTGGAGGAGGTGCGGTTATACTTCACCGCGCTCAGAAGGACCTCCGACAGCGCCTTGCTCTCCGGCGTCCCCAGGTTCCCAGCCAGGTGCACCAGGTCCACCTGGTCGATTCTGCTGGACTGAGCAAACTCCCGGGTGCCGCCGCGGGCGTTGGAAACGGTCTGATACTCCTTGTTCTGGATGAGCCTGGCAGTGGATTTGGAGAAGTCGGACAGCACCTTGGGCAGGGTAACCTCCAGCTCTGCCAGGTCCACCACGGACAGGGTGGTCAGCTGACCCCGGCACTTCTGGGCGCAGGTATCCACAAAGCTGTCCACGATCTTCTGTCCCACCTCGATGGTGGGCAGGGAGGTGTTCTTTCCGAAGGCGGTGAGCCAGTCGGTGTAGTACCAGCCCACCCCGGGCTCGGTCTCCTCCGAGGCGATGAGGTAGTCGGCGTACTGTGCCATGGTCAGGGCGGTCTCCGCGGTGGCCATGAGGCAGGCGTCGAAGCCGATGAAGTCGAACTTCACCCCGGCGTTTTTCAAAGCGGTGTCCAGACCCGCCAGACTCATGGAGCCGGAGGAGGCGAACTTCTCGTCATAGCCGTAGCCGCTGACTGACCCTCCGCCGTGGTCCCAGAGAATCAGCTCATACCGGCTGGCGGGGTAATTCTTCGCGCACCAGCGGATATACTCGGTCAGGGTATTGGGGTCCGTCATGGAGACGCTGCCCAGGTCCTTTTTCAGGCTGACCAGGTTGCCGTCCTTCACCTGCCAGATCTGGTTGACCGAGCTGCTGACCGCGTTGTTCTTCCAGCCCTTGCAGCCGCCAGTGTAGACAAGCAGGTTGAGATTGTTGCCAAAGCGGGCGTTCAGCATCTCCTGAAGGTCGGCGGTCCCCATGCCGCTGCGGGACTCCAGGTCGGTGCCGCACATGTAGACCATAATGGTGACGGTGTCTCTGCCGTCCCCCAGGAGCCTGGTGTATTTATCCCGGGCTTCGGAGGCCTGACTGGTGTTCAGCTTTCCGGTGTTGGCCGGGCTTTGCCAGCCGGAGGAGACGCTGCCGCCGTTCAGGCTGCCCAGCACCTGGGCCCAGTTGACGCTTCCGCCCACAGTTCCGCCGCTCTGGGAGGGCTGTTGTCCCTGACCGCCCAGCAGGGCGGTCAGGCCGCCTCCGCCGCCCAGCAGCAGCACCAGTAGCAGAGTGATCAGCTTGATTCCGCCGCCTCCCCGGCTCCCGGCGCTCCGGGTGCCGGAGGAGCTGCCCTGCTTTCGGTCACTGTAACCGCTGGCGTCTCCCACAGGGCCCGTTCCCAGGCCCTGTCCACGTTTCTGTACCGTTTTGCCGGGTCCCTCTATATGCCGCTCCCGGCCTCTGGGTCTGTTATGTTCCATATGGCTTTTCCCTTTCCTTTACGTAGTGTTGCCGCACACATTTGCGGTGATTATTATACGGCTATTCCGGCCCGCTGTAAAGGGAAAAATTCCCGCTCAATCCTGCGGAGCCCGCCGGCGGTGACGGATGGATTTCCGCTCAGTCTGGGCTTTGCGGCGGAGGAGCTGGCGATCCTGCATTGGAAAAGAAAGCCATGTGGATTTCTGCATATCCTTCCAAGTCCTGCGGATACTAAGGCAGTCAAATAAAAAACCGCAGGAGGCATGAAATAGATGAAAGCAACAGGTATTGTGCGCCGCATCGACGACCTGGGCCGGGTGGTTATTCCCAAGGAGATCCGCCGGACCATGCGTATCCGTGAGGGCGACCCCCTGGAGATATACACGGATAAAGATGGCGGTGTGATATTTAAGAAGTACTCCCTGATGGGCGGGCTGGTGGACTTTGCCGGCCAGCTGTGCGAGACGCTGAACCGGACCACCGGGCAGGTAACCGTCATTACTGACCGGGATACCTGCATCGCGGTGGCGGGGGTTCCCCGCCGGGAGCTGGCGGATAAGACCGTCTCTTCCCAGATGGAGCGGCTGATGGAGGGCCGGCAGGTCTACCAGTACAAGGCGGGGGAGGAGACCATCCCCCTGTGTGCTGACAGCGACAAGTATTCCCTCAGTACCGCCGCTCCTATCCTGTCCGAGGGGGACGTGCTGGGCTGTGTCCTCTTCGCCGCCACCGGCGACAAGCTCGCCGGCGGCGAGGTGGAGTATAAGCTGGTCCAGTCCATCGCCGGATTTCTGGGGCGGCACATGGAGAGCTGAATATCCTCTGAAGGAAACAGGGACGGCTGGTGCTGTCCCTGTTTTTTAGAAATTGCCCTTGATACATTGCTAGCCATATGCTATAATTGCTAGCAAGGAGGTGATAGACCTTTGCCACCCGCAAATTCAGCCGAGTATTATCGGAAACGGCGTGAGACCATTGGACAATTCAGCGTTCCTCTTTCTCGTGAAAAACTAAATGCGCTTACGGAAAAACTAAAAGAACAGAACAAAACAAAAACCCAGTGGCTCAACGAAAAGGTTGACGAAGAACTCGGCGAACAAAAATAGAAACAACCCGCCCACTTTCACATAAACGGATTGTTTCTATAGATACCAACACCCGGAGGTCTGGTAAATCTGATTATGCCACACCTCCCGGTGAAAATCAAGGAGGTTTTTTAATGGAGCCCATTTTAAAAAAGATTAAGCGGTACATCAAAGAGACAGAGATGGACGAGAGAGCGGAAAGGGGTATCAAATTGATCTGAGGGATATTCTGGCCCTGTGCGATGTAGCGGACCGGGACACCTGCGGAGCAATGTGCTGCACCTACCTGTTCGGCAGAGCCATAGGCTGGCGGGCGGCGAAAGGGATGTAACCCCCGTCCCGCCGCGGCTGACTGAGGATTGCATTTTGCGAAGCAAAATATACGAAGTCAAATCGAAGGAAGGCAAAATAGCGGCGCGCAGATTGCTCTGCGCGCCGTGCTTGATGTTACATTGCCAGCAGCTCCAGCTGGTCCCCATTGGAGACGGCCTTGAGCTGGGACACAGGCTCCTGCCAGCCCTCGATAAGCCGGACAGCGATGGCGTCCTCCAGCTCCTTCTGGATCAGGCGGCGGAGGTTCCGGGCGCCGTAGGCGGCGGAGTAGGACTTCTTCACCAAGTAATCCAGGAGGGTCTCGTCCCAGGTGAAGTTGATGTCCTTATCCTTCAGGGTGCCCACCAGCTCCTTGAGCATGAGGACGGCGATGCCCTTGAAGTTGTCCTCAGACAGCTGGTTGAAGTAGATAATCTCATCCACCCGGTTGATGAACTCGGGGCGGAGGAAGTCGTTGAGGGCCTTCAGGGCCCGGTCACGGCCCTGCTCGTTGGCGGTGCGGCCAAAGCCCACCGAGCCCACCTTGGTGTTGCTCCCGGCGTTGGTGGTCATAACGATGACGGTGTTCTCAAAGTTCACCGTCCGGCCGTGGGCGTCGGTGATGCGCCCGTCGTCCAGGATTTGCAGAAGGATATTCAGCACGTCGGGGTGGGCCTTCTCTATCTCGTCAAAGAGGACGACGGAGTAGGGCTTTCTCCGGATTTTCTCGGTGAGCTGGCCCGCCTCGTCGTAGCCCACATAGCCCGGGGGGGAGCCGATGATCCGGGAGACGGCGTGCTTCTCCATAAATTCGGACATGTCCAGCCGGATGAGGGACTCCGGGGTGTCAAAGAGGTCGGCGGCCAGCTGCTTCACCAGCTCGGTTTTACCCACGCCGGTGGAGCCCACAAAGATGAAGGACACGGGCTTGCGCTTGGGGGAGATGCCCACACGGCCCCGGCGGATGGCGGCAGAGACGGCCTTCACCGCCTCATCCTGGCCGATGACGTGCTCCTCCAGCCGCTCCTCCAGCCTGGCCAGCCGCTGGAACTCCTGCTCCTGGATGCGGCTGGCGGGGATATTGGTCCACAGCTCGATGACGTTGGCCAGGTTCTCCTGGGTGAGGGCGGGGTGGGCGTCGTTCTGGAGGCTCTCCTTCTCCTCGGCCAGCCGCAACTCCAGGCTCTTGATATCGGCCAGCCGCTTGTAGGAGTCCTCGGTGGCGGCGGCCATCATGACCTCCTTCTCCTTGGCCAGGTCGGCCAGCTCCTTGTCCACCTCGTTGAGGCGGGCCAGAGCCTTGTTGTGGAGGTTCACGTTGGAGCAGGCCTCGTCAATCAGGTCGATGGCCTTGTCGGGCAGGTAGCGGTCGGTGATATAGCGCTCGCTCATGGTGACGGCCAGCCGGCACATGGCGGGGGAGACGGCCACCTGGTGGAAGGACTCGTAATAGGGGACGATGCCCTCAATGACCTTCACGCTGTCCTCAATGGAGGGCTCCTCCACAATGACGGGCTGGAACCGCCGCTCCAGAGCGGTGTCCTTCTCAATGTGCTTGCGGTACTCGTTGAGGGTGGTGGCGCCGATGACCTGGACCTCCCCCCGGCTGAGGGCGGGCTTGAGGATGTTGGCGGCGTTCATAGAGCCCTCGGCGTCGCCGGCGCCCACGATGGTGTGGACCTCGTCGATGACCAGGATGATGTTGCCCAGCTTTTTGATCTCCTCAATAAGGCCCTTCATCCGGCTCTCAAACTGGCCCCGGAACTGAGTGCCCGCCACCAGGGCGGTGAGGTCCAGCAGATAGACCTCCTTGTCCAGCAGCTTATAGGGCACCTCCCGGTTGGCGATGCGCTGGGCCAGGCCCTCGGCAATGGCGGTCTTGCCCACGCCGGGCTCGCCGATGAGGCAGGGGTTGTTCTTCTGCCGGCGGTTGAGAATCTGAACCACACGCTCCAGCTCCCGCTCCCGGCCGATCAGCTTGTCCAGCTTGCCCTCCTGGGCCCGCTGGGTGAGGGAGATGCAGTAGCTGTCCAAAAACTTGCGCTTGGCGGGCTTGGCGGCCTTCTCACCCCGGGGTGGAGGAGCGGCCCCCTCGCTGGGAGTGGGGGCGGGGGTGGAGGAGCCGCCGCCGAAGAGCTGGCTGAGGAAGGGGAAGGTGGCGGTGCGGCCCTCGTCCTCCCCGTCGTCCTCGTCCTTGGCGGGGGACAGCATCCCGTCGATGCCCTCCGCGCCGCCGAAGGCGGACATCATCTCGGAGGTCAGGTTGTCCAGGTCCTCGTCGCTGATGCCCATCTTCTTCATCATGTCGTCAATGGGCTTGATGCCCATCTCCCGGGCGCACTTGAGGCACAGCCCCTCATTCTTGGAGGTGCTGCCCTCCAGCTTGGTAATAAAGATGACTGCCACATTCTTGCCGCAGCGGCTGCACATAGTAGGCTGCATAGTAATTTGCTCCTTTCGGGAAAAGTCCACGTTTGGGGAGATGGTACACCCTAATTATGAACTGGGTATGAATTTTTCCCTGAGAAATACAGGGTTTAGAGGAAAAATGACAGCGGGATGGCGGAGGTAAAGAATTTCAGCAGGTAAGAGCCCTCTATGGCCTCCGGGGGGATGTAACTGCCCCGGAGGAGCCAGACAGCGATATACACAATCAGCGCGCCCTTGACAAGGCCCACCGCCCCGCCGCCCCAGGCGTTGACGGTGCTGAGCACCGGTAGCTTTGCCACCAGGTCCAGGGCGTGGCTGAGGAAGGACCAGGCGATGAGCACGGCGAAGAAAGCCAGGGCGAAGAGGACCGTCCGGGCGATCTGCACCGCCACGAAGTGGGCCAGGGCCTGGGCGGCGTGGGTGACAATCTCGGTGGTCCTGTCGTCCACCGCCTTTTGGAAGGTATCGGCAAAGCCCTGGAGGAATTTGGACTCCTTCAGCGGCTCCAGCAGCTCCTCCAGAGGCAGCTGGGCCAGCCAGTCCTCCTCCTCCCCAGAGGTGTTTTCTGCCGGGGCGCGCTGGTAGTAGCTGGTCACCGTGTCGTGGATACTTCTGGCGACAATGGGCTCCACCGCCTTGGCTACAGGTTCGGCCAGGGCGTTGGAGAGGAAGGAGGCCCCGATCAGGGCCACAAAGACGGCCAGCAGGGAGCACAGGGTGAGCACAAAGCCCTTGACATAGCCCCGCCAGAGGAAGAAGAGCAGAACGGCTGCGATGATGATATCGTAGATGATGTAATTCATGGAAACCTCCTGTAGGGGCGGCCTGTGGCCGCCCGTTGTGTAGGGCGCGGCGACCCGGCCGCCGTCAATAATTCTGCATATTGCTCTATGCTTGCGGAATAAACAGCCAGGCCTGCTGGTCGTTGGCAAGCAGGGCAGAGCCATTGGGGGCCAAATCCACCTTCCGGGCCCCCTGGGGGTCCTCCAGGGAGGCGAACTGCTCCAGCTGGCCGTTGAAGAGGGCCAGCCGGCTGCCGGAGAGGAGGGCGAAATACTCGCCGCAGGCGGCGTAGTCCAGGACCTGGCCGGTGAGGGTAATGGTCTGGATCGCCTGAGCCTCCCTGTCCACAATGAGAGCCCGGTCGGCGCCGCCCGAGCGGTAGCGGCCGGTGAGCAGAAGGGCGAAGCCCTCCCCCTCCAGGGTGCAGCCCTTCAGATAGCTGGGGGTGAGGAGGAAGGTCTGAACGGTCTGGCCGTCGGGGGTGATGGTGAGCAGCCGGTCCTCACACAGCACCCAGAGCAGCTCATCCTCATAGTCCATGTCCAGCACGGTCAGGCTGCCCAGCTCCACCTGGGCGGAGGGCTCCTCCTGGTTCACGGGATAGAACAGCAGCCGGCTGAAGAAGTCGCCCCCGGTCTGGCCCATGGTGATGACGGCCACGCTCTGGCCGTCGGGGGAGACGGCGGCGTCCACGGCAAAGACGGTAGACAGGCTGATCTGAATCACCTGACTGCCGTGGCTGTCATAGACGGTGACCGCCCCCTTGTAGCCGCTCTGCTGGGCGGTGACGGCCAGCCAGCCGCTGTCGTTGGGCCGGGCGGACAGCAGATCGGCGCCGCCGCTGAGGGAGAGAGAGAAGTACTCCTCCCCGTTGCGGAAGGCAAACAGGGACTGATTGCCCGCGTCGTAGGCCACAGCGGTGGTGCGGGAGGCGGAGAGCACCGGGTTTTCCATGGACAGTACCCGGTCGGCCAGAGAGACGCCGTCCAGGCCATAGTAGTGTGCTCCGGCGGCGGAGACAGTGACCACGCCGCTGTTCAGATAGGCGACTGAAAGCTTGTCGCCTCCGGCATGGGTAAAGGGGACGGCCTCGCCGGTGTCGCTGGTCTGCAGGCTTTGCAGGTCCAGCCACCGCTTCAGAACGCTCAGGTTGACCTGGTCCCGGTAGACCACCAGGGCCAGCGCCCCCAGCACCAGCGCCGTTGTGACGGCCAGGGCCAGCATGCGGACCAGAATATTCGGTTTTCTCAGCCGCTTGGGAGCCGGAGCCTTTTTGTTCTCTTCCATAATTTACTGACTAGACGTCCTCTTCATACCATAATTTTGTCATGTACAGCCCGCCGGGGGGGACGGTGGGGCCGGCCAGGGTCCGGTTGCCCGAGTCCAGGATAGCGGGGATATCCTCAGGGGCCAGCTTGCCCTCGGCGGCGTAGATCACGGTGCCCACCATGGCCCGAACCATGTTGTACAAAAAGCCGTTGGCGCACACCCGGCAGGAGATCAGGTCGCGGTCGCGCTCCACATCGAACCAGTACACCGTGCGCACGGTGGTTTTGGTCTCGGTGCCCACCGAGCGCACCGCCCGGAAGTCGTGGGTGCCCACAAACTGCTCCGCTGCCCGGGCCATGACGGCCTCGTCCAGCCGCTTGGGGTAGAACCAGGCGCGGTTGACATAAAACGGATTGCCCAGCCGGGAGTTGTAGATGCGGTAGGTGTACTCCTTCTTCTGGCAGGAGCCGATGGCGTTGAAGCCGTCGGGCACCTGGGTGGCCCTGACCACCACAATGTCGTCGGGCAGGCGGGTGTTCACCGCCAGAGGCAGCTTGTCCAGAGGGATGTGGCAGGTGGTGCGGAAGTTGGCCACGTAGGTCTCTGCGTGGACCCCGGCGTCAGTGCGGCCCGCCCCGGTGCACTTCACCGGATGGCCCACCGTGGCCGCCAGCGCCCTCTCCAGCGTCTCCGCCACCGAAATTGCGTTCTTCTGCACCTGCCACCCGTGGTAGGCTGTGCCGTTGTACATTAACCTTAAAGCAATGTTACGCTCCATCGTCCAAAACCTTTCGTCCCGGCGTGAAATGTAGGGCGGGACGACCTCGGCCCGCCGCGTTTTAAGAGACGCCTCAGAACGGCGCGCCGGGGTCGTCGCGCCCTACACATGCTCACCTGTTGACTTCCCGTTTATCTGAGAGACCCAGGAGGTAATCGGTGCTGACGTCGAAAAACTTGGCGATCTGAATCAGACCGGGAACAGTGGGGTAGGCTTTTCCGTACTCATATGACTGATAACCGCGCAGTTTCAGACCGAAAATCTCAGCCAGTTCTCTTTGCTTGTATCGGTTCTCTTGGCGCAGCAGTTTCAGCCGCTCAGAAAAAGTAGACATATTTTTCCTCACATACTTGACACGTAAAAATATTATGCTATAATATACAATAATATTAGGTAAAAGGAGATGGCACTATGAATGACAAACTAAACATGCTTTTTGTGGACAACCTGGGACTTAAAGAAGAAATCGAGGCATTTTGCGCGAAAGACCCTGAATATTTAGAAGTAAAAAGGGAATTTTACGAGGTTGCCCACGAAATTGCCAAAATGGCGGGTTTTGAACTGTACAACCGCTTTGAAACGCGGCTGGGAAGCTATCTGGGGTGTTCCAATGACCTATATTATCTCTTCGGGCTGGGCCTGCGTCAAGATATAATATCAGCTTTACAGCCCAAAGTGACCTAACACCCCCGCGGCCACGGTCACGGCCAGGAAGAGGAGCAGGGCCGCGTAGTCGGCCCCTTTATATTTCAGCTGGCGCAGGCGGGTGCGGCCCTCGCCGCCGTGGTAGCAGCGGCACTCCATAGCGGTGGCCAGCTCGTCAGCCCGGCGGAAGGCGGAGATAAACAGGGGCACCAGCAGGGGCAGGAGGGCCTTGGCCCGCTGGATCAGGTTGCCGCTCTCGAAGTCGGCTCCCCGGGCCCGCTGGGCGGACATGATCTTGTCGGTCTCCTCGATGAGGGTGGGGATAAACCGCAGGGCGATGGACATAATCATCGCCAGCTCGTGGACAGGCACCCGCACCTTTTTCAGAGGATTGAGGAGGGACTCCAGTCCGTCGGTGAGGAGGATGGGGGAGGTGGTGTAGGTGAGCAGGAAGGTGCCCGAAATGAGCATCATAATCCGGACCACCATGAAGAAGGCCCGGGACACCCCCTCCAGAGTGACGGTAAAAATCCAGAACCGGGCCAGCACCGTGTCCCCCGGGGTGTACAGCAGGTTGAGCACTGCGGTAAACACCACGATAAACAGTACTGGCTTCAGCCCCCGGAGAATAGACTTGGGAGGGACTCTGGACAGGGCGATGGACCCGGCCAGCACCAAAAGCATCAGGGTGTAGGAGACGAACCAGCTGGCAAGAAACAGGGCCACAATATACAGCACCACGCAGATCAGCTTGGTCCGGGGGTCCAGCCGGTGGATCACGGAGTTTCCCGGGAAAAACTGGCCCAGGGTGATATCTTTCAGCGCCATTCAGCCCACCTCCCCTTTCAGCTTGGACAGAATAGCCGACTTGGCCTGGTCCAGGGTGTAGACGGACGGGTCGATGTCCACGCCCATGGCGCGCAGCCGGTGGAACACCCGGGTCAGCTGGGGGACACCCAGCCCCATCCGTTCCAGCTCATCCCCGTGCTGAAAGACCTCCCGGGGGGCGCCCTGGAAGGGGATCCTGCCGTCGTTGACGGCCACCAGCCGGTCCACCGACCGGGCCACCTCCTCCATGGAGTGGGAGACCAGGATGATGGTGGCGTTGTGGGCCTGGTGGTACTCACGGATGTTGCCCAGAATGGACTCCACCCCCTCCGGGTCCAGACCGGCGGTGGGCTCGTCCAGGATGAGCACCTTGGGCTCCATGGCGATCACGCCGGCGATGGCAACCCGGCGCTTTTGGCCGCCGGACAGCTCGAAGGGGGACTTTTCCAGATGGTCGTCCCGCAGGCCCACAAAGTAGGCCGCCGCCCGGACCCGGCGGTCGATCTCTTTTTCATCCAGCCCCATGTTCCGGGGACCGAAGGAGATGTCCTTGTACACTGTCTCCTCAAAGAGCTGGTACTCCGGATACTGGAACACCAGCCCCACCTGGAACCGGGTCTTTTTGGTGAGCTTGGGGTCGGACCAGATGTCCGTGCCTTGAAAGAGCACCGTCCCGGAGGTGGGCTTGAGCAGGGCGTTCAGATGCTGGATCAGGGTGGACTTGCCGGAGCCGGTGTGGCCGATGATGCCCAGGTACTCCCCGGGGTAGGCGGCAAAGTCCACGCCGTCCAGGGCCGTGTGCTCGAAGGGTGTCCCGACGGAGTAGGTGTGGGTGAGGTTTTTGGTTTCAATAATGGGGTCCATAGAGATACATCCTTATAACAAGTGGTACACGCCTAAAGGGTCGCGTCCTGAGCCTCCTTTTGAAAGGAGGTGGCATCCGCGCAGCGGATGACGGAGGATTGTGTTTTGCGAAGCAAAACATACGAAGTAAACGAAATTCAGGATTACTCTGTACATTTCGGCTTCGCCGAAATACAATCCTCAGTCAGCCTACGGCTGACAGCTCCTTTCCAAAGGAGCCTTGCTCTGCGGAGGACGAGGGACTATTGCAAAAGCTGATACAGCGCCTGGGCGCACTCCTCGTCGGACAGGGCATCCAGGGGGACGTCCCACCCCTCCCGGCGCAGCTCCCAGAGCAGCGCTGTCGTCTGGGGGACGGTGAGGCCCACCTTCCGCAGCTCCTCCACCCTGGAAAAGACCGCCTTGGGCGCGCCGTCGGCGATGACCTTACCCTTGGCCATAACCACCAGCCGGTCGGCCTGGGCGGCCTCGTCCATGTGGTGGGTAATCAGGACCACCGTGACCCCCCGCTCCCGGTTCAGTGTCCGGATGGTGCGCAGCACGTCCTTCCGGCCGATGGGGTCCAGCATGGCGGTGGGCTCGTCCAGCACAACGCACCGGGGCTGCATGGCGATCACGCCGGCGATGGCCACCCGCTGCTTCTGTCCGCCGGACAGAAGATGGGGGGCGTGCTCCCGGTAGGCGTACATATTGACGGCCTTCAGGGCGTCATCCACCCGCTGGCGAATCTCGTCAGGGGGGACCCCCAGGTTCTCCGGGGCGAAGGCCACGTCCTCCTCCACCACGTTGGCGACAATCTGGTTGTCCGGGTTCTGAAAGACCATGCCCACCGTGCGGCGGATGTCCAGCAGCCTGTCCTCGTCCCGGGTGTCAATGCCGTCCACATAGACCGTCCCCCCGGAGGGCAGGAGGATGGCGTTCATGTGCTTAGCCAGGGTGGATTTGCCGCAGCCGTTGTGGCCCAGCACGGCCACAAAGCTGCCCTCCTCAATCTCCAGAGAGACCCCGTCCAGCACCACCGGGGTCGTCCCCTCCTCCACGGCGGGGTAGGAGAAGTGTAAATCTTCCGCTTGAATGATGGTTTCCATGGTATCACCCTTTTCAGTCCTGTGGTTCGATGTGAATAAGAATGGCGCTTTGTAAATCCCGGCGACTCCGGGCCAGGTCCAGCATGGCGGCCAGGGAGTCCGGGTAGAAAAATACCTTCCGCGCCCCGCACTGGATGGCGGCCTCAGCCAGGGCCACCTCCTCCACCTGAGAGGTACGCTCCTGAGTATGGACGCACATCACAGGCTTGGGGATCAGGACGGCGCCGCAGCCGGCCTGCTTCAGCAGCGCCTTAATGAGCTGCTACGCCGCCGAATAGTGGGCGACCTGTCCCCGGCGGAAGGGGGAGAACACCACATAATCCGGGTTGTCCCTGTATGGGAGCGCGTCCTTGCCCACGGCGGCCAGTTTGCCCGGCTGGGAGCGCACCACAGCCGTCAGGGAGGGCTCCCGCACTTGGTGCTCCGTTTTCATGTTGAGCACGGTAATCTCAGCGGGCGTAAATTCCAGATACCAGTCCTCCGGGGAAATCTGCCTGGAAAATTCGTCAAATTGTTTTATCATGGTGCAGTTCACCTCATTTCCGGGTCCACCGCCCGGCAGCGCCGCAGGGCAGGGCCAGGCCGGTCTGGGAGACAGGCAGGCCCAGCTCGTCGGAGATGGCGCGGCCGCCGAATTTTTTGGAGACGACGCTCTCCAGGATATAGGTGACCACGCTGGGGGCCAGGCCGGTGGTGTAGGAGTTGAGGATGAGGAACAGCGGGTCGTCGGACAGCACGCCGCTCACCAGCTCCACGAAGGGGTAGAGGTTCTCCTCCAGCTTCCACACCTCGCCGGTGGGCCCCCGGCCGTAGGAGGGCGGGTCCATAATGACGGCGTCGTACCGCCGTCCCCGGCGAATCTCCCGCTCCACAAATTTTCCGCAGTCGTCCACGATCCAGCGGATGGGGGCCCCCTCCAGGCCGGAGCTTTTTGCGTTCTCCCGGGCCCATTGAACCATCCCCTTGGCCGCGTCCACGTGGCACACAGAGGCCCCGGCGGCGGCGCAGGCCACAGTGGCTCCGCCGGTGTAGGCAAAGAGGTTTAAAACGCTCACCGGTCGGCCGGCCCTTTGAATCCGCTCCATGACGAAGTCCCAGTTGGCGGCCTGCTCGGGGAAGAGGCCGGTGTGCTTGAAGTTCATGGGCTTGACATTGAAGGTAAGGCCGCCGTAGCCCACCGTCCACCGCTGAGGCATGGAGCGGTTCTGCCACTGGCCGCCTCCGGTGGAGGAGCGGGAATACCGCCCGGCGTTTTTCCTCCAGCCCGGGTGGGTCCGGGGAGTGTTCCAGATGGCCTGGGGATCGGGGCGGACCAGCAGCTGGTCCCCCCAGCGCTCCAGTTTCTCCCCGGAGCCGCAGTCGATGAGCTCATAGTCGATCCATTTGTCGGACAGCCACATAGCTTCCTGTCTCCCTTGACAAAATACTCCCAATTCGCCCTTGTGCGTCTCAGGTTAAGGAATTGAGAGATAAAAATCCCTTGAAACTAAGACAGTATATCATTTTCAGGCCGTTGCGTCAATGAAATACCTGGAATTTGGGGCAATGTTGATGCAGTAAGTTAAATGCAGAAAGGTTATTGACCTTTTTCTGCATTATTTTTCACCAAAATGGGGGCAGGAACAGGAAACGATGTTGAGATCAGCACTGCGCGTTCTTCATATTCAGGCTTTCCCTCTGCCTGTCTATGGTCTGCTTCAGCGTGAGCCTTCTATGAGTATTGAGGATTGACAAGCGTGTCCTTTCTCTGATACGATATTCGATGCAGAGTAGTCTGTTTCCCCTCATAATACGCGGCCAACATGTTATCGAGGGTCACGACCGCCGCATCTGTGCCGATGTTGAAAACATTGTGTTATAAGGAGATTTGAACGTGATAAGGATACTTTTCGTCTGCCACGGCAATATCTGCCGGAGCCCAATGGCCGAGTTTGTGATGAAAGACCTGGTGAAGAATGCGGGGCTGGAGAATCAGTTCCACATCGAGTCCGCCGCCACCAGTACCGAGGAGATCGGCAATCCGGTCTATCCTCCCGCCCGCCGCAAGCTGGCCGAGCACAGCATCGGCTGCGCCGGAAAAACAGCCCGTCAGCTGAAAAGCCGGGATTACGGCCAATTCGACCTTCTGATTGGGATGGACAGGGCCAACATCCGGAATATGAACCGGATCTGCGGCGGCGATCCGGAGGGAAAGCTCCACCTGCTGATGGAGTATGCCGGCCGCCCGGGCTCCGAGGTTGCCGATCCCTGGTACACGGATGACTTTGAAACGACCTGGCGGGATGTGCTGGCCGGGTGTGAGGGGCTGCTGGAGCAGCTGCAATAGAACGCCCCTACCTAATCCGAACAGTTTCCATGAGACTGATGGATAAATGAGGAATTATTACGGAAGGCCTTGTCGTGTCAGGGCCTTCAAGATAAAATGAGGGTAGGAGCATTGGACAGTCCAAACAAACTGTTCAATGCTCCTACCCTCGTTCAGGTGGCGCAGTAGGAGGGATTCGAACCCTCGAGCCCTTATCAGGCTACACGATTTCCAGTCGTGCTCGTTATGACCACTTCGATACTACTGCATGTAGATATGCTGTTCAGGTCTGGGAGACAGCAACATGTATTATACCAGCTTTTTTCTGGTAGTCAAGCTTTTTTTGCAAAAAAATCGTTTTTCTTTTTGGTCGGCGGCGAGCCCGGTGAGGGCTCGCCGCCAAGGCGAGATTTCAGTCGGCGGTTTCGAAGGCCGCATAGAGGGTCATAGGCTCCAGAGAATAGCCTTCGGGCAGGACAACGGCTCCGTCCGCGCCGGGCTGGAAGCGGACCGTCATCGTAACGTTGTTCCCGGACCTCTCCCGGACGGCCCAGCCGGCAAAGCGCTGACCCTGGGGAGCTGTGACGGCGGGAGGAGTGAAGCTCCGGTCCTGGGAGGAGACAAACAGCCGGCCGGCCTCCTCCTGGTCATTCATAAAGACAAGAAGGGTGTGATAAATTTCAGCCTGGACGTCCACATTGGTCATCTCATAGGCCCGCCAGCCGTTTCCTGTCCGGTGGAAAAAGAAGGTGCTGTCCACGGCGTAGGGCTTGACGGTCCCGTTTCCCCGCCGGACGTTCATATCCATGGTCACCCGGGCGGAGAACAGGTCGGGGCCGTAGCGGTGGAACTGGTGGATGGCCTCATTTTCAAAGCTGTGGCCGGCAGTGTTTTTAATCCAGATTTCGCTGGAGCGGATGGTCTGATAGATCTGGCTCTGGCTGTCAAAATATCGCTGAAGCTGGGCGGTGGTGGCCTGCCGGATCATGAATTTGGCGTGAACCTCCGCCGCGCCCAGAAGCGCAGCACGCTCCTCGTCGCTGGGCTGCTCCTCGGTCTCCTGGACCGTGAAGCAGTTATTCTCGGCGTCGTAGATCAGGGGGAGGGAGGTCCCGTCCTTGTCCAGCACGGTGACCTCCGCCTGCTGGATGGTGCTGACCTGGCTCTGCCAGACCACGGTCTGGGGGCCGCGGACTCCCTCGGGCAGGTAGCGCTCCACGACCCGCTCAATCCGCTGGACCTGATTGTCCTCGCTGAGCTCGGCGCCGTTGACCAGCACCCGGCAGCCGGCGCCGGTGCGGACGGTAACCGTCCCTGTCTGGCCCAGCAGCATCTCCACGCTGTCCAGCTGCCAGACGGTCTCGCCTTCCTGGCCGATATTGGCCAGGGTGAATGCGGCGACGCTGTCCTTGCCCGACTTGACGATGTAGCGCCGGTTACCCGACAGGCCGGCGGAGGTCTCCACCAGAGTCAGCTCCTGGCCGGCAGTCAGCTCCTCCATAGATTGGATAAAGCTGTCCCGCCCCTGGTAGGCGGTGCCCTCTAGGCGGGCGGCGTCGTAGACTTTGCCCCAGTCGGCGGGGGAGAAGAGGTCCTGAAAGACCTGCTGGCTGGTGTGCTTGGGCTGGGCGGCCTCGAAGCGGGTGAGCCAGGGGCGGAGAAGGCCGAAGCGGATATAGCAGAATACCAGCAGGAGGGCAAGGAGGAGAGCCAGCAGTACCTTATAAAAAATGGTTTTCTTTTCCTGTCTCATGGTCAGCCCTCCTTAATTTCCGTCCAGGGGCCGCACCATGAAGGCGGTGGGCATCCGCCGGGGCTCCTCCTGAAGCAGGGAGACATTGTTGACAAACTGCACCTGGCCGTTCTCGTCCCGCAGGAGCATGACAGTGGAGGAGCCGCCGTCCAGGTTGCAGGCGTTCACCGCGCCGTACTCCACCATAATGTCGATGGTATCGCCATAGGTGGCGCCCAGGCTGCCCGCCTGACGGCCGTCCACGCACAGGAAGATCACCGTGCCGTCGGCCCGCTGGCCGATGACGGTTCTGGGGTTGAAGCCCGAGTTGGTGTTGTAGGCCTCCTCGTTGACGGCGCCGTTCATAATGAGCACCGGGCCGTAGCAACAGCCGTCACGGATGCGGGCCTCCTTGGCCTCGGCGGCGGACATGGTCTTGGAGACCACCAGGATGTTGTCCTCGTTGAAGCCGGCGAAGCCGTAATAGGAGCTGCCGTCGTTCCAGAGGATCTCCCCGTGGGAGACCACCAGTCCGCAGGGGACGCTGCCCACCTCGGGGCTGACGGTGCCGTTGTCGAAGAAGGCTCCGCCGTTGATGGCCGCCGCCGCCCCCTCGGTTTCGATCTGCCGGTTGATCCGGACCCCCGGCCGGCTGCGGGAGTAGTTTCGGGAGGAGGGGGCAAGATAGACCCGGGAGGGGTCCTGGATGAGCATGACGTAGGCGTTATAGGTGTCGCCAGTGACCTCCTCCACACGCAGGCCGTCGGGGTAATCGGCCCACTCGTCGCTGTTCAGGGCGTCCTCCGTGCGGAGGATGACCTGGGAGGGGTCGGACTGCTCGTCGGGCAGGTCGGCGGCCACCTTGGCCCTGATCTGCTCCACGGTCTCCTCGCCCACAAAGACCGCCGGCACCCACTTGGTGGCGCTGGCCTCCAGCAGGGACATGGTAAGCACATTCCGGGCGGTCTCTGAGGGGCCGTTGAACACCTCGTCCATAATCATGCACAGTCCGGCCAGCAGGACAGCCGCCACCCCCAGGAGGGCCAGAAGGGTCCGTCCGATATACCGCAGGACCCGGTTTTTCCGTTTCGGGGGGCGCTGCGCTACCCGGCGGCCCCCCTTTGTCGCTTCTTCATACATCTTGGCAGGTTCCTTTCTGATTTTTTTCTGACGCAAAGACCCAGCGGTGCTGGATCATGTAGCTGGCCACAAACAGCGCTATCATCACGATTATGTAGATTACTGTGTGCCGCACTGTGGAGTATTCGTGGTGAATGTGCAGCAGCTGGAACAGCCCCTGTGTCAAGCCCAGCTGGGCGAGATACTGAACGATCACCAGGATGTAATACCGCACCAGAGCCTGCCCTAAGTGGCCGCCGCCGCAAAAGACCAGCCGGCGGTTCAGGTTGAAGTTCAGCAGGGAGGAGACCAGCCTGGCCCCGCCGGCGGCTACGGCGGTGTGGGCCAACCCCCAGAGCTTCCACTCCAGCACCGATGACAGCAGGGCGAACAGTCCCCCGTCCACCACCGCGCAGAGCAGGGAGCTGAAGGTATAGCGGAAAAACCGGGCCAGAATCAGCCTGTATATCCTCCAGGAGTCCCGGAAAACATGGAAATGGGAGCCCCGGTTCTCCTCCAGATAGATGGTGCGGATCTTGACCTCACCGTAAGGGATATGCTGGTCCTTCAGGGCCAGCAGCATGTTGGTCTCATACTCGTAGCGGTCCCCATCCACGGCGGTGAGGTCGGGAAGGTATTTGGCGGGGATGGCCCGCAGGCCGGTCTGGGTGTCTGACAGCCTCATGCCGCAGAAAATCCGAAAGACGGCGCAGGTGATGCGGTTGCCCATCCGGGAGCGGGGGGGCACGTCGGGCTGGGAGAAGTCCCGGCAGCCCAGCACCACCTGCTTGCGCTCCAGCATCTGCCGGGCGCAGGCCAGAGCGTCCTCCGGGTGGTGCTGGCCGTCGCCGTCCACTGTCACCACGCCGGCGCAGTCTGGCCGATGCTCCAGCAGCCAGGCGAAGGCGGTTTTCATGGCCGCCCCCTTGCCCCGGTTGACCACGTGGCGCAGCAGGGTGACCTCCGGGCGGCGGGCCGCCTCCTCAAAATACTTCTGAGCCTCCGGCCGGCTCCCGTCGTCTACCAGAACGATGTGGGAAAAGCCGGCGGCCAGCAGGCCGGCAACTGTATCGCTCAATATTTGAGTGGGATTTAGTGAGGGGAGCACCACGGAAACCGCTTTTGGAACCGCGCAGTCACTCATCCGATTCGCCTCCAATAAAGCCCGGAACGCTTCGCTCCGAACTGACATACTTCGAGTTATCCTGACTATATCATATTGAAAGGGATTTGTCATCTCAAAGAAAGAAAAAATAAGATATTTCTCGGCGGATTTTTTGGGAAATCCGACATGATTCATGGACAAAAAAGATATCGACTGTGGGGTTTGCCTGTGTTATACTGGGAAATGATAACGTGAATGGAACGCAATGTCATAGCTGAGAGGAGTGACAATTCAATGAAGGAATTTGAATACACAGCGGTGAAAGAGGAGTTTGAGCAGTGGAAGGCCATGGGCCTGTCCCTGAATATGGCCCGGGGCAAGCCCAGCCTGGAGCAGCTGGAGCTGTCCCGGGGACTGTTCACGGCGCTGGACTTTGACGACTGCGTGGACGAGGGGGTAGACGCCCGGAACTATGGAGAGCTGGCGGGCACCCCCAGTGCCCGGGAGTACTGGGCGGAGCTTCTGGACATTAAGCCCCAGCAGTGCTTCGTGGGGGGCAGCTCCAGCCTGAACATGATGTATGACCTGATCGCCAAGGCCTGGAGCAACGGCCTGCTCCACAGCGAAAAGCCCTGGTCCCAGCAGCCGGGGATCAAGTTCCTGTGCCCCGTTCCCGGCTATGACCGGCATTTCCGCATTACCGAATCCTTCGGCATCGAGCTGATCCCGGTGCGGACGACGGAGGCGGGCCCCGACATGGACGAGGTGGAGCGGCTGGCCGCCGACCCGCTGGTGAAGGGTATCTGGTGCGTCCCCAAGTACTCCAACCCGGACGGAAATATCTATTCTAACGAGACCATCCTCCGCTTCGCTGCCCTGAAGCCTGCGGCCCCCGATTTCGTGGTGATCTGGGATAACGCGTACTGCGTCCACGAGTTCCGGGGGGAGTATGTCCCCTTCCCGGAGATTCTGGCCATCAGCGCCCAGGCCGGAAACCCAGATCTGGTGGTGGAGTTCGCCTCCAGCTCCAAGATCACCTTCCCGGGGGCGGGCATGTCGGTGATGGCCGCCAGCGAGGCCAATATTGAGTACCTGTGCGGCCTGGCCAGCGCCCAGATGATCAGCGGCGACAAGGTGAACCAGCTGAGACAGGTCCGCTTCCTCAAGGACCGGGAGCACACCCTGATGATGATGCGGCGGCACGCCGATATCCTCCGGCCCCGGTTCGACGCCTTCCTCAAGGAGCTGGACGAGGAGATCAGGCCTCTGGGCATCGTCCGCTGGACCGACCCCAAGGGCGGCTACTTTATCAGCCTGTACACCAGGCCCGGCTGCGCCCGGAGAACGGTGGAACTGTGTAAGGAGGCAGGGCTGGTGATGACCGGCGCCGGGGCCGCCTACCCCTACGGAAAGGACCCGGAGGACAGCCACATCCGGATCGCCCCCTCCTTCCCCCCGCTGAAGGATGTGGAGCTGGCGGCTGAGGTGTTCTGCACCTGCCTGAAGCTGGCCACGCTGGAGCACGACCGGAAGTAAAGATGAAAAAGCGCGCCGCAAGGCGCGCTTTTTAATACCGGGAGGCCCGGCCGCCGTTGGCCCGGCCCTCCTCCATCATGCCGAAGGACTCCACGAAGAAGGTCCGGGAGGACAGGCCGTATTTGGCCTCCGCCGCCTGAATGGCGCTGTCCGCTGCGGCGGCTACGAGCTGGGCGTCCGCAGTGGCTCTGGCGTTGAGAATGACCGAGATGGCGGTGTAGCTCCGGTCCAGCCTGCGGCTGAACTGAATGGGGCAGTCCACCCCCAGCAGGCTGACCTTCACATAGTCGGCCCCCTCGCCGGCGGCGAAGAGCTTCAGGTGGGGGACGTTGCCCCCCTTGTCCCTCAGCTCCTGACGGATGGACTGGAACAGGTCCTCCACCACGGCGTTGAAGTTGATATCCTTCCCCTCCTTCTCCTCAAAGAACACCCGGCGGTTGTACCAGGAGAAGTGCCGCTCCGCCGCGAGAAAGGCGTCGCTGCCATAGCCGATGTCCCTGTGGACGGCGGCGGAGGTGTGGGTCATGAGGTAGTCTACCACCGAATCCACCCCCTTGCCGGTGAGGGCGGACATGGACATAACCGGCGTGCCGGGGTAGGAGGCCGCCAGAAATTCCAGCCGCTGCTCCCGCTCCCGTGGGGTGAGCAGGTCGATTTTGTTCAGGACGATCAGGTCAGCCTCAGCCAGCTGGGCGTCCAGCAGGAAGCCCAGCTCCTCGGGAAAGCCCAGGTCGGCCCGCTGGGGCATGATGATTTCCAGCCGCTCCGGGTCTACCACGCACAGAAAGGGCATCAGTGCAAACTCGCCCGGCTCCCGCCGGTCCAGCTCCAGATAGACGTGGTCCAGTGCCCCGACGCCGCAGCCTGGGATGTCGGAAAAGATGACACCGGCCCCCTGACGGACAAGCTGGTTGAGCTTGTCCACCAGGTTTTCGTGCTGATAGCAGATGCAGTCGCCGGTGATTTGATCGGTTAGAACGCCACTGGCGGCGGTGTAGTCGGCGTCTACAATGTTCCGGGCTCCCAGGTCGTTGGCCAGAATGGCCGCCTTGCCGTACCGGAGGTTAATGGACTGACTGAAGGCGATCATAGAGGTGGTCTTGCCCGCCCCCAGAAAGCCGCTGGTTACCATATATCTTGCCTTTGGCATTCTAATGTGTACCCCCTCGGCTGCGCGGTCAATCCAGCAGGCTGCTTACGGGGAAGCCCCGGCTGTCCAAAATCTCCAAAGCCCTTTGACAGGTGGCGCAGATCAGCTGGGGGCAGGTGGCGGGGATGTTGGCTTTGTCCCCCTGGATGATGTCGCCGCAGTCGGCGCTGCCGTAGGTCTCCTCAAACCAGGACAGAAGCTCTGAGACCATTGCCGCCAGCTCGGGGTCGGCCTCCTCCTCCGCTGTGCCCCGCCCGGCGAAGAGGCTGAGCATGCACACCCCTCCGGTGAGAGCGCCGCAGTTTTTTCCGCAGCCCCCCAGCCCTCCGGCCAGGCCGGTCATAGCCTTGACCAGATTGGGCTCCTCCAGCTCCAGCGCCTCCATGCCCATCTGCATCATGACCTGAGAGCAGTGAAATTTTTGAGAGAGCAATTTCGTGATTTTTTCATCCAGCATAGTAAATTTACCTCCTGAGTTTCCTACCTTGAAGTGACATGAAACACATTATATGGTAGAATAGAGGGAGTGTCAAGGAAAAACACACAATTCCTATGGTAGAAATAGAAAATACAGCAAAATTGACGAAAATAATTTTCTTAATTTTTCCTTGGCGTTATTCTCACCCTGTCGTAGCGGCGGTATCGAGGGCCTTTCATGCTGAAAGGCAAATGGACATTGTTTATATTGACCGTAAAAATGCGATGATTAAGTGCGAAACAGTGCAAAAAGTCGATAAAAATCATTTTTACTAATTTGTGAATTTTTCTGTTTTTGGCGCTTTGCTCCATTGACGGGAGGAAAATTTTCATCTATAATGCAGAAGCAGAGAGGCAAAGAAATCCTAATTTCTACTATCTTAAGGAGGACAGCACCATGAATCTGAGAAAAATGTGGCTGAACATCAACGGTGTGGACCGGGTTTTCACCTGCGACCCCGAGGTGGACACCCTGGCCGACGTCCTGCGCCGCGTCGGACTGACGGGCACCAAGGTGGGCTGCGGCACCGGCGTGTGCGGCTCCTGCTCCGTCATTCTGAACGGCGAGCTGGTCCGGTCCTGCACCCGTAAGGTGCGCGCCATCAAGGAGTACAGCACCGTCATCACCATCGAGGGCATCGGCACCCCCCAGAATCCCCACCCCATTCAGGTGGC
>NZ_QWKG01000025.1 GCF_009911595.1 Colidextribacter sp. OB.20 | reverse complement strand
GCGCCAGTGGCTCCGGCAGCTCCGGCGGCTCCAGTGGGACCGTCCGCGCCGGTGGCGCCAGTGGCTCCGGCAGCTCCGGTGGGTCCGGCGGGGCCGTCAGGTCCGGCGGGACCCTGCATGGGAGATGCCTCCAGCGCCCCCTGCATTTTGGCCTTCAGGAAGAGCTGGTTTTGCACAGCGGTTTTCAGCAGGTTCCGGACGCTCTCGTTAGCGGACAGCACGTCTTCCACGGCAGCGGCAGGACCGCTGAGGCCGGGCAGGGTGCCAAGAATATATTGCAGCTTCTCACCCTCGGCGTTGAGAATGTGACTCAGGCCGAGCTCCTCCATGGCGATAGAGGAGAGAATCTGATTGACTGCGTTTTCCCGCTGGATCGGCGGGTCAATGTTGGGAAAGCTGGGCAGAGACATAAAACAATCTCCTTTCTGAATGAGGGCGCGCGCCAGGAATGCGCCGGCACAACAGCAGGAGAGCTTCCTTACCAGTGCGGCCCTCGGAGCAGTTTATGTGCCTGCCAGCTGGCGGGTTCTTTCTGGAACTCCTCTGCTCAATTTGTCATAGACTGGACCCCGGGCTTTTGGAATTTTGATGTATATGCTATTTATCAAAAATATAAGAATCCTACATAAAGAGGCTGGCACAGGTTTGAAGCCAGTCGCTCAAACCACAAAAAATCCTCGTATTCGTTGAGAGTACGAGGATTTTCCCTTATGCGGAGCGATTGCAGGCCGCGTCCAACCCACACGTCCGTCCCCTGCCTGGAGGGCAGTATGGGAACAGCGCGGACCCGCAGCGTTGTGGAAAGCCTATCAGCTGTGCCGGCACAACCGATAGGCTTCTCACATTCTCCCGCAGGCGGTGTAAATTTTAAGAGCGGTATTTTTTTGCCGCCGCCTCCAGAGCCTGGGCGATCTCCTCCCGGAGGGCCTTGGGCTCCAGCACCTCCACGCTCCCGGCGTATTGAAGGGCGAAGAGCTTCACCCCGGCGGGGGCGATGGACATGGTGACCTCGGTTGTCTCGGCCCCGTCAGGGCCGGTTTCCGGCTTTCTGTACTGGGGCAGGTCGCCGAAGAAGTCCAGCAGAGTGTTGAGCAGGCCGGTTCGGCACCGGAGACGGACAAATTTTTCCTCCCCGGGATACATCACCGGACAGCTGTTGCGGTGGTGCACCGGATCGAAGTCCGGAGGGCGGAGAAACCTGTCCTCTAAAAGCTCCACAGCCATAATGCGGTCCGCCCGGAGGTTCATCATGCCCCGGTGCCGGACTACCAGGTAATAGTTCCCGTTGGACCACATCAGAGCGTAGGGCTCCACGTCCAGCTCCCCGTTTTTCTCCCGCCTGCGGAGAACGGGCTGCCAGGTGCCGCCGGAGTATTCCAGCCGGTGCTCACCGTAGAGAATGCGGACCTTCCGCTTTGTTCGGATGGCCTCGTCCAGCTTCGCGATAATCTCCATCTGGAGCCCGCTGCTCCGCTTATAGGCGTAGCGCCTTGGAACGGGGACGGTTCTGGGGTGAAGGCGGTTTAAAACAGCGAGGAAGCGCTGGGTCTGCTTCTCCGAGAGGAAGGGGTAGACCAGAATCAGGTCGGAGAACAGCCGCCACTCCGCGTTGCTGAGAGCGTCCTCCAGGTAGTACCGCCGGGGGACGTTGTTGTTTTTCACGGCCCGGTCATCGGCAAGGCTGTCCTCCCAATCCTCATAGGGGATCGTCCGCTTCCGTCCCCGCTTCCCCGGGACCTGGGCCACACAGCGCAGGCGGAGGGGGAAGGTGTCCAGGTCGAAGGGGATGCCCTGGGAGAGCATTTTGTTCACCGTGGAGTAGGAGGGGGCCTGGAAGGGCTCCCGGGAGGCCTGGACCGTCAGGCCCTCCCGGGCCAGCACCCGGCCGTCCGGGGTCTCCACCGAGATGTGCAGGCCGTCCTCTCCCAGCCAGGACTCAGCCGGGGGCGGTTCCCCCTCCTCCAAAACCCGGGCCAGGAACAGCCGGCCCATCAGGTCCCGTCCCTGGGGGAAGATGCGTTCCAGGGTGTCCAGGGAAGGGCGCATGTCCGGGTCTGACTCAATATCCTTCAGATGGCCGTAGATTTCCCTCACGGTCAGAGGGCTCTCCCGGCTGGCGTACCTGCGCAGGACCTCCCAGATGGCCTGGAGGCTGCGGAAGGAGTTGCTGTATGGCTTTTTGGGCACTGAACCGCGTTTTCCCATAGCGTAAGACCTCCCTGCGTTTTGTAGATGGTGGAGGCGACGGCAAAACGCCCCCGCCGGGCCTCTGGACCGCTACAGACCCTTGGAAACAGGAATCCACTCGCCTCCCAGTGGGATGGCGCACAGCCGGGCGTCCAGGACCGCCTTCCCGGACAGCCTGGAGAGAATCCGGGTGTAGGCGTTCAGCTGGGCCTCGTACTCCCCGGCAAGGCGGCGGCGGTAGGCTGCAGCCTCCTCCCCGGGCCGGAGCCGGTCGGTCTTGTAGTCCACGATGTGCCAGCCCTCCTCCGTGAGGATGGCCAGGTCCAGGATGCCGGAGACGTGGATGCTCCCTGCAAAGTCCTCCCGGCAGTCCAGCCGGTCCCGAAGAAAGCGCCAGCTCTCGTCCTCCCGGGACAGCGTCAGGTGGAAGGGGAGCTCGCAGTAACAGGTCCCCGCCCCGGTCAGGCGGCGGAGGGGGGAATTTTCGTCGAACCAGAAGGAGATAGCCTCTTCCAGCTGCCCGGCGAGGAGCCCGGCGCCTGCCCCGTCGCTTTCGGGCAGCTCGCCGCCGAAGAGCAGCCTTTTCTGTGTCCCAGTCATCCGGGAGAGGGGTGGGAGCGTCTCCCGCAAGGCCTGGGCGATGAGGGGCCGGGCCGCCTCTGCGTCCCACGCCTTTTGGGATACGCACAGCTCCATAGCCCGATGGACGGCGGTGCCCCAGTCCGCCCCGCGGGGGGCGTTTTCCTCCCGCGCCGGCGCCGCAGGCCCCTCCGGCCCCTCCTCCGGGACCGGGGCGGGGGAATCCTCCGGCGGTTCCTCCGGGTCCGGAGAGCGGGGGACCGGGTGGGATTTGTCCAGGGTGCTGGGGCTGGCGTGGAGGGAGGCAGGGATGCTCTGGGCCAGGATTCGGCTCTCCCGGCTGTCCGTCAAATCCTGCGGCACAAGGCCTGCGGCCAAAGCGGACTCCGGCTGGGCTGCGCAATGCAGCGCAGGCCCGGCAGAATTTCCTGCCTCTTCATCACCAAACACTCGAAGAAACCATTGGACAGAAACCACCAGAAGCGCAATAAAACGTCCCCACTGCGGGTTTCGAAGGGAAGCCCGAGGGGCCTTACCCGCCATGGCATCCCAGCAGGATTTCTTCTTCTGCTTCACTTTACCCCCGGCAATCAGCAGCAGCTGCTCCGCCCGGGTGGCGGCCACATAGTTAAGCCGTACCCACTCCGCCGCCAGACAGTCCTTCTCCTCCTTCTCCTTCTCGCGCCACTCCTTGGGGGCGTAGAGCAGGGTACTGTTTCCATAGGCGTAGGTCTGGAAGATGGGATAGATGTCCCCGGCCTTGTGGGGCGGAATGTTTGCCCGGTCATCCGGGGCCAGGATGACGATTTTCCCCTCCAGGCCCTTGGCCTTGTGGAGATTCATCACCCGCACGGCGTCCGGCGACGGGGTAAGGGGCAGCTCCCGCTCCACCGCACCCTGGCACAGGGTCAGAGCAGCCCGGGCCAGGGCGGGGAAATCCCCGTGCTGACGCAGCTGGCTCAAAAGCAGGCGCACGTCGCCGTACTGCCGCTCCCTCTCCTGGGGGTCAGCGGCATCCTCCGTTCGGAACAGCCGCTCCTCCGCCAGCTTCTCCAAAAAGGCCATGGGGGGCAGGGTGCGGCAGTCTGCCCGGACGGCGTCCATCTCCGCCAGGGAGTCAAGAAGGGGCTTCAGCGCGGGATCGGTTACCTCGTCCCGCTTTTCTCTCCAGCCTGCCAGCGCCGTCAGGGGATAGGGCGATGCGGCCTTCAGCCGACGGACGCTCTCAAGGTTCCTCAGGCCAAAGCAGTCCATCAGCACCGCCAGAAGGGCGATTTCATCCCCAGGATCCAGAAGCCATTGCAGCCACGCTGCCAGCCGCTTCATCTGGGGACTCTTCGCCAGAGAACGGCTTCCGCTGAAGGACACGGGGACGCCCAGCTTGGTCAGGGCATTCAGATACGCCCCGGCAGTGCTCTTTCTCCAGGTGAGGATCAGAAAATCTCTATAGCGGACCGGGACGGGGTTTCCATCCCGATCCGGAAGGGTGAAGCCCCTTGCTACGGCCTGCTGAATGAACGTGGCCACATGCCTCTCCCTGCTCATCCAGTGGTAGAAGCTCTCATAGGAGAACACGGCCCCCCGGCCCAGGCGCTTCTGCTGGGCCTCCATGGGGATGTAGGGGGCCTGATAGGCTCCGTCATCCAAAAACTCGGTCACCGTCTTGTTCTTCCGGTTCTCTGCCTGCTGAGCAGGGGTGAGAATATTCCCGGTTTTTTCGTCCTTAGGGGCAAAAACCCGATCCACGAAGGAGCAGATCTCGGGGGCGCTGCGGAAGTTGGCCCGGAGGCATACCACCTCCCCCACGGGAGAAGGAGCGTTGGTAAACAGGTCCCTGATCTGCTTGTATACGCCCAGATCCGCCCCTCGAAAGCGGTAGATGGCCTGCTTGGGGTCCCCTACGAGAAAGAGACTCCCCGGCGTGGGGTGGCAGCGCTTCCAGTCCGTCTCTGTTCCGCCCTGGTCGGTGATGAGGAACAGAAGCTCCGCCTGCACCGGGTCGGTGTCCTGAAACTCGTCCACATAGAACACCTGATACCGCCGGTGGAGCAGCGCCCGGGCGGCGGGGTTGTCCCGCACCAGATCCCGGGTCCGGGTCAGCAGGCCGGAGAAGGTCACAAGGCCCGCCCGGTCCCGCTCCGCAAGATACGCCTCCAGGGCGGGGGCCAGAACGTTCAGCGCCAGGTCATAGCCCAGGAGCCTCTCCGCCTGCAGGAGCGCCTCAGCCGGAGAGGGAGCGGGACTGTCTTTGTCCAGCTCGGCCTGGAAGGCGTCCATGGCGGCGAAGATGGGCGGGACCTTCCCCAGCCGGGTGGGATCCATCCTTTGACTGTGCTGCTTGCTGGCCTCTATGTATTCCTCCAGCCAGGCGCTGACATAGGAATCCTCGGTAAAAAAGAGGGTCCGCAGCCGCTTGGGACGGGAGGTCTGCACCTTCCAGGCTGCCTTCAGGGTCCGCCGCAGGGCGGCGGACAGCTCCGGCGTGAGGGACTGGGCCCCCGCCGCCTGACGCAGCTCCTCCGGCAGGCAGGCAAACAACCCGCTGTGGGGCAGCAGATGCTTTTGCAGCGCCTGGTGGGCCCTGTCCGTCAAGCGGTCCAGCGCTGACTGATGGGCTTTCACATCCGCCGCGGCGGGGCGGGCGGGCACGTGGCCCTCCCCCGCCATTGCGGCGAAGGTGTCCTCCAGCGTCCGGACCGCGCCGCCGAAGGCCTCGAAGACGGACGAAGCTCCGTCCTCGTCCCGGGCGGTCCAGGCCCGGAAGAAGTCCCTCGCCCGGCGGCTGTCGTCCGGGAGGACCTGCAGCTCCCCTCCGGTCTCCAGGGGGAACAGCCTCAGGGCTGTCTGGCAGAAGCTGTGAATGGTGGAGATGTGGACCTTGGCCGTCAGGGCCGCAAGGCCGGTTCCGTGGGTCCTGTCATAGTCCAGAGCCTGCCGGTCCAGCTTCTCCTGGATCTCCAGGGCGGCCTTTTCCGTAAAGGTAATGGCGGCGATGGTCCCGGGGTCCTGGCCGGCCAAAAGCTGGTGGAGAATGCGCTGGCAGATGGTGTGGGACTTTCCGGCCCCCGCCCCGGCCTCCACCAGAAAGCTGCGCTGAAAATCTCGTTCCTCCAGACGTGTTCGGAGGGCTTGTTCGTCTGCGTTCATGGACACACCTCCTGACAGAGCGCCGCGTAGGGGCAGTAGATGGCGCAAGCATTCAAACGTTTCTGCCGGTCCTTGTCACCGGCATAGCATATGGGCACGTCGCCCTGCCAGACGGGCTGGGCGATGTCCGCGGCCCCGCCCCCACGCAGGAGCTTGACCAGGGCCTTCACCCGGTCCAGCCGCTCGGCATCCTCACCGGGGTCGGGACAGGGCACAGGCTGGACGCCGGCAGGGGTCAAAAAGAGGTAGACCGCCTGCCTTACCTGCCCGAGCCCCAGCTGTTCCGCCGCTTTGGCGTACAGATAATACTGCAGCTTGCTGTCGGCCTCCCTGAGAAAGGTGCTGATCCTCCCGGTCTTATAGTCCAGGATCGCCAGCCCCTCGCCGTTGGGAAGCCGGTCCAGCCGGTCGATGGAGCCGGTGAAGGGGAAGGACATCTCCTCGTCCAGCTGGAGCGTAAACTGCTCCGGCAGCGAATAGGGCTGGACCTTGACCGCCTTTCGCCCGAAGGTCAGCTCCGTGGCCAGAGGGGCGTTGCCCGCCTGGCTGTGCTGGAAATGGCGGACGGCGCTGAGGACGCAGTCCTTCGCCCGCCGGGCCTCCCGCTCCCGGAGGGCCGGGTCGGCGCAGGGCCAGATCGGCTCATAGGCCGCCAGATGCGCCGCCCAGACCTCCTCCAGGTCCGGCGGGGCCTTCGTCTCAATCAAGCGGTCGAAATAGTCCTCCAGGGTCTCGTGTACCAGCGAACCGAAGGCGTTGGCGGGCAGCCACTTCCGCTTGGAGAGGTCGGTCTTTTCCACCTGGGGTATCTTGAGGATGTACTGGAAATAGAACCGCCGGGGGCACTGCATTGCCCCCTCC
This sequence comes from Colidextribacter sp. OB.20, assembly GCF_009911595.1. Lineage (GTDB taxonomy): Bacteria > Bacillota > Clostridia > Oscillospirales > Oscillospiraceae > Lawsonibacter. The sequence continues at coordinate 50,027 of NZ_QWKG01000025.1, read as the reverse complement.
AGGGAGGAGGCGGAAAAGACAAAGTCCTCCGGAAGCCCCGCTGTCTCCGCAACCGGGGCAATCACCGGAGCGGGACTCCCCTCCAGCCAGCGGTCCGCCCCAGTGAGGGACACCGGCCGGTGATAGCCGAAGAACATGGGCTCGGCCGTTCCCCGCAGCGCTTCATAGACGGGCGCGGGATGAGCGGCAAGCAGCTTCTCCGTATCAAAGCAGCTGTAGGATAGGGTGACCTCCCCCCTGGCGGCGGCCAGGACAGCGCCCAGGTGGTATGCCGGCAGCTCCGCCCCGGTATCGGAGCGGGGAAGGCCCAGGGCCAGGCGCTCCTCATTCCGCAGCAGGGGGGACTCCCGGCCCGGGGCGGTGAGGGCGTCCCGGCTCAGACCCAGGATGTAGGTGTGGGGCCGGCCCAGAAAGGCGCCCTTGGACAGGGGCGCGGCGTGGACCGCCCCGTCCCGGGGGGCGGCGGACTGCCAGGGCGTTCGGGCGGCGGCGTCCAGCAGCTGGGGAAGCAGTGCGGAAAAGCTCCCGCCGGGGACGATCCCCACCAGGTTCTCCAAGGCGGAGAGGAGCGCGGCGTACTCCGGCCCCCGAATCTGGGGCAGAGTCTTCACATACCGCTCCAGCAGGAAGGGCCGCAGCAGAGCCAGCCCCTCCTCCACTGTGGCAGTCTCCTCAAAGAGGGTTTTGAGCTCTGCGCAGAACGCAATCCATTCGTTATGCTCGCGCAGAAGGGCCTCCTCCGCGCTGCCGTCGAGCGGTTTTTTGGTCCGCTCCAGGCAGTCCAGATAGCGGGAGAGCTGATGGCCCACATGGTTTTTCCGCAAATACTTCAAAAACCCCGTCCCATGGGGCACAGCCAGCCCGCCCGCCATCAGGCCGGGCAGGCCCTCCACCGGACAGCCGCCGCCGTACCACGACGCCAGCGCCCGGAGCAGCGGCAGCAGCTTCCCCCTCTCCAGGGGGAGGCCGCCGTCCAATGTCAGGGGTACACCCAGGCGGGCGGCCTGCTCCCAGAGCAGGGGCAGGGTCTCCTGTCCGGCGCACAGGATGGCCGCCTGCCCAAAGGGAATTTGGCGCTCCAGCAGGTCATAGAAGGGAAACAGTGTCTCATTCTCCTGCCCGTAGCTCTTGACAAAGCGCAGCCGGGCGGCGGGCGCCTCCTCTGTCTGGGGTAGGAAGAGCGCCGGGACCTGAGGCGTCTGCCAGGCGCAGGGGACGGGCAGCACGAAGGCGTTTAACTCCCTCAGGAAGGTCTGAACGATCCCCTCCCCGGTGACGTTGGCGCAGATCGCCGCGGGAACGGTCAGCGGCCTCTCCTTCCAGCGGCCCGCCGCACGGGCAAAAAGGTCATACCGCCCCCAAAGGCCCCGGCGGTTTTTCTCCGCCTGATAGGCCGCCAGCAGCGCGGACAGCCCTGCCAGGCGGGGGTCCTCCTGTCCTGCCGGAAGGGGGACGCCCTCCCGCTCCAGCAACAGAAGGTCGTCCAACAGCGCCCGGGCGGCGGGCAGGGTTATGCGGTCTGTGTCCAGGGCGGAGAAGAAGGGCCAGGAGGCCCCCTTCTCCCGAAGCAGAGAGAGGAGCAGCAGCGCTCCGGCGTCGCGGGAGAGGACGCCCAAGCAGTCTGTCCCGCACAGTTCCAGAGCCAGGGTGTCCGGCGTGTGGACCCGGACGCCCAGGACCCCGCCGAAGCGTGCGGCGCAGGCCTCCAGGAGCTGGCGGCCCATGGACAGGGTGGGGGCGATCAGCACCGCCTCAAAACCGGGGCGGGCCTGCAAAAACCGGCTCAGGGCCGTGAGGGTCTTTTCCATCGGTATCTTGACTCCTTTCACAGGAAATGCGCTCATTGGTTGTCATTATATACTCGGGAGGGGAAATAAGCAAGAAATTTAGCGGTTCTGCCGGTTTCCGCCGGGCTTCTTCACCGGAACCCGATGGGCCGCCTCTCCGCGCCGCCGGTCCCGGCCAGCAGCCGCTCTGCAGCGGCGTTCAGATCCTCCAGGCGGAGCGTCTCCTCCCCGGTGTCCAGGGCGCGCAGGGCCAGCTCCTCCGCCGCCCCCTGGAACAGCCGGCGGGCCTCCCGACCGTTGCCGAAGCCCTCCGGGTCCCGCCGGCGCAGGGCGGAAAAGAAACCGCGGCACACCTCCCCGGTCCCCTCCGGGAGGGCGCAGCCGTCCTCCCTGGCAAACCCCTGAAGAATTGCCCAGAGCTGGTCGTCGTCATAGGCGGGGAAGTTCAGGATCTGGGCGATGCGGCTTTTCAGCCCCGGGTTGGAGGACAGCAGGCGCTCCATCTCTCCGGGATAGGTGGCAAAAATCACCATGGTCTCGGGCTGAAGCTCCATGTGGCGCACCAGGGCGTTGACCGCCTCAGCGGCGTAGATGTCGTATTCTCCGCCCAGCAGAGCCCCGGCTTCGTCAATGAAGAGCACCCCGCCCCGGGCCTGCTCAAAGAGCTCCGCGATCCTGGGGGAGGTCTCCCCCAGGTAGGTGCCGATAAGCTGTTCCCGTCCCGCCTCCACAAAGCGTCCGGAGCCGCAGCCCTTCTCCCGGAGAATCCGGGCGGCCAGCCGGGCGGTGACGCTCTTCCCCGTCCCCGGCGGTCCGGCAAAGGCCAGGTTGCGGCACATAGGCCGGACAGGCTTCCCGGCCTGACCGCGCCGCTTCTCCCAGACGGCCCGGGCCAGCAGGCGGCGGAGCTTCTCCTTGACCTCCTCCAGGCCGGTCATGCGCTCCAGCTCCTTCCAGCTGTCTCCCTGGATTTGAAAGGGCGGAAAGAGAAGGTCCCGGGTCCGGAGGGGGGGCTGGACCCGGCGCTGGACGGCCCAGGAGATGAGGGACTCCAGGTCCAGCTCGCAGAAACGGTCCCCCCGGAGGCGGCGGGTGTGGGAAATCACCCGGTCCAGGTCCGCCAGCCTGTCAATGGGGCGGCGCTGGTCCTCGCCGCACTGGCGGAGAAAACGGCGGTAATAGGCCTGGTCCGGCCGGCCCACCCGGGCGGCCTGGAAGCCGCAGGTAAAGCGCAGCTCCTCCAGCAGCTCCGAGTCCAGCTGGCTGCTCTTCAAGGCGATGAGGATGTCCAAGGGCATGTCCTCGTTCCGGAGGTCCAGGGATTTCACCTGCTCCAGAACGGCGGGCGTGAGAACCCTTCCGTCACCGGCGGTGATGAGAACGGCGGGGGCGGCCAGGGCGCGCAGACTGAGCACAGGGCGCTCAGCCTCTCCTGGAATGGCCGCCACCGGGCTATGGGACTTATTTTGCCCCAGGGCGGGGTCCAGCGCTTCCGGAGAGACCACCGCCAGAGAGCGGGAGAGGAGGATATCGGGGCTGACCGGCTCCTCCGGCTCGTCCAGATCGCAGAAGTCCACTCCGCCCCAGTCGTCTGACTCCCAGCCGGGCGGCAGCTTCTCCCGACTGTGGGAGAGGGATGCCAGATACACCGCCGCCTGGGCGGTGCAGTAGCTGTCCTCCCCCAAAAGCAGTACCCGCAGACTGCCCCGGGTGTTCTTCAGCAGGGACCGGAGGCGGAGGCTTTGAAACTGGGGGGCGTCCCGCAGCTCGGAGCGCAGCGTCCTTCGGGGGACCTCCCGGAACAGGGGGGTGTACCGCAGCAGATTTCCAGGCACGCCGGGGAGGCTGTGGATATGGATGGGACGGCAGACCTGCGGGGCGGGGACGGGAGCGGATGGGGCGGCGGCTTGTGCAGTTTTCATATCAGATGGCCTCCATTCGTCTTGATCTGGCCCCAGCATAACAGACTCCGAGCCGCAAATTTTCTGAGCGGGAAAATGATCCGCTCGGAAAATCTGCGGCTCGGAGGAGCGCGGCTGCGTTATAACCGCCCGGAAGGCCCTGGCAGCCTGGGGCTTGTTTGAAAAATGTCAATACGCCCAAGCGGTGGTCTTTTTTCCGCCATACTGCCCCAGTTTTTCTTGAAATACATCCAGTATTCCTGCGAAAAATTGTGTTTGTCTGGCGAAAAAATTCCTCACCACTGTGCATATTTCCATTTTTCAAACAGCGCCTAAGCTCCGGTGATTTTCTGTAAATAATCTTTCAGCACCTGCTCCACGGACGACTCCAGAAGCTGGTGCCACTCCTGGAAGCTCGTCTCTGCCTCCGGAGGGACAGGCACCCAAACCGGGGGTACGGGCACCCGTACCATGTCGAACCTGAGACCGGCGTCGCCGGAGATGGGGATGCCGATGTGATACTCTTTGAGATACGGGCCCTCCTCGCCGCCCTCCTCCCGAAAGGGGAAGATAACGCCGGTCCGCGGGGAGCGAAAGACCACCATGTCCCGGAAGCATTTGCTGCTGTCCTCGTCCGTGAAGGAGGAGTCCTCCTCCTGAAAGAAATTGTTCCAGCGGCGCTTGAATTTCGCGTCCAGAATCGCAATGGGGCGGTCACGCCCCTCTCCCGGCCAGAGGACGAAATCGGGCTTGGAGTAGCTGTTGACCGGCTTGTATTCCTGGCCAACCAGCTTGTAGAAGATTGGCTTTCCCCGGTTGTTGACGCCCTGGGTTGTCAGGGACAGGCCGGGAGGCAGAAGCCTTTCGAGGTGGTGCTCCAGGAACCGCTCCCAGAGCCAGGTCACGTTCACACAGAGGGACTCGGTTTCTTCGGAGCCCTCCGCGTCGAAAATCGAAACGCTCTCATCCCGCAGGATTTTGAGACAGGTTTTCCGCAGGGCCTCATACTCCGAAAAGTAGGGGTGGGTGATCGGGCGCAGATTTTCATTCACGATATTGCGCACGCTTGTTCTGGAATAGCCAAGCTCGGTTTGCAGTATGTTCAGCGTGGAGTGGACGCCTTCATTGCCATTGATGTGCGTCTCGCAGAGCTGGGGGTACTTTTCGCCAAGCCGCTTGTAAGCAGCCCAAATTAAGCGGTTGACGGGATTGTTTGCGGTGAGCTCGCGGTAGTGATACGCGACTCTTCCGTTATTCAGCCCCATATTTTCGCGGATATGGCGTGCAATGTCGATGGTTCCGTGGGGGCGGCCGTCGTTGTTTTCAAAGCGCTGATATTTGCGGAAAATCCCCTTTTTCGCCGCCTCGGCCAGCTGATTTTTGAACATAAACAGCAGGAGGATGTCCATCACCTGATGAAACGAGATGGTTACCTCGGGCCTTAGCCAGAAACGATTCAGCTCCTTGTTCGTCAGGCAGAGCAGCATAGCCGCCAGGAAAAACGCCTTTTTGTCCGTATCGAAGCGGCATCTGATTTCGAGCGTTGCATCGTAGGTCTCCTCTCTGAATGTAAGGCTCTTGATGCGGAAAACACCCACGTACTTATTAAAAAGCGCCGTGTTTTTCGGAAAAAGCAGTGGAACCTTGTCATAAGAGCTGCAAAAAGCGTTCAGTATATTAAATTCCAGACATTCATTCTCGCTGCCGGCGAGTGTCAGGGGCGCTTTCTCCGAGCCGTCAAGACTATATTCTGCTTCCTCGAGCCTTGAAAAATCCTTTCCGTAAAATGTGATTTTTTTCATTCCTGCTCACCCTGTTGAGCATCTGCGGCGTCTGCGCCTCCCTGCGGCTCAGCCGGCTGTGAATCAGCTTCAAGTTCTTTTCCCGGGAAAAGGGCCCTCTCACATTGGCTGATAAAAGCTTTTTCGCCCTGTCTGCCCCGCATGTACTCCCTCAGGATGGGCTGGATGTTCCGCTGCCAGATTTCCCTCAGCTTCTCCTCCGTCCCGTTATAGCCCTTGAAGTAGGCGGGACCGATGGCGAAGGCGCTGCTCAAGCCGGACTCGGCGGCAATTTTCTCGTTCATCAGTTTGATTCGCTTCACAAGCTCCGGCGTGATCTCCCCTTCGATTTCCCCCCTGTTTCTCATGCCCTTCAGGGAGGAGCCCATCACAGTGTTCGCGTCGATCTCCACCCAGTCGAAGCGGCGGCGGAGGGCGAAGTCGAAGGTCTCCACGCTGCGGTCGATATCGTTCATGGTGCCGATAATCACAACATTTTCGGGGATGTAAAAGCCGTCCTTGAAGTAATCGTCCTGAATGAGCTCGCCCTTCTTGCTGTATGCGGGAAGGTTTTCGTATTGCGTGGCGATTTTCTCGCCGCGCTTCTCAAAGCAGTACATCAGCTCGCCAAAGACCTGGCCCAGGTCGGCCCGGTTGATCTCGTCAATTACGAAATAATACATTTTTTCGCCGCTTGCTTCTTCTCTGCCCTGCGAAGGAGCTTCCCCGGCGGCTCCACTTTCTGGGCTGCCGCTTTTTCTATTCAGCTCCACGACCCTTCTGCAAAACGCTTTGAAAATGCCGTCCATACGCACGAAATCCATTTTGCCGTTTTCGCCTCGGATCGGGCGAAGTCCCTCCACGAAATCCGTGTAGTCATAGGAGCTGTGGAACTGCACGAAATACTCGCCCCTCTCAAAGCCCTCCATCTTAGCTTGCATGTATCTCTCCACGCAGTAGGTCTTGCCTGTGCCAGGCGCGCCGGTGAAGATGACGCACTTTTTGCCGGATTCGATGGAGGCTTCAATGGCATCGCTGATGATTGTCTGCGCGACATCCTGCTCCTCCGGGGCGGGACTTGCGCCATTGGCCGAAGGCGAAGTTGGAGGTACAATGTTCAATTCATCCTTACAGTAAGCTAAGAAGTTGCTGCGGGGCCCGACATGACAATAATACGAAAAGTTTACAGCCTCTTGAATTAAATCCTTAACACTTGTAATTTCAGTGATTGGGAAATCTATGGTGTGCGGGTAACTGGACTCAGCCCGCCATTTTCCCCAAAAAGCCTTTTTCTCTGAATCCTTGACGTCACTGTCCAGCATCGCCTTGAAACCGTTTCTTCCAAAAGCGTTTATGCCTGAACCGGAATTCGGTTTGAAATGCGCTTTGACATAATCTTTTTTGAATTTTCTGATATATTCGATATAATCAGTCTCAGATGATTTATTGGTATAATCATCTCCATATTTAATGTCGTAAATGATCAGCGTGACGATAGCGTCTAAATGCGAAATATAACCAGAATCTTCAAATTTTACTTGTAGAGCTTGATCGTTTTCTACCTTCTCTATGAGTGCTCCGACTGTAAAGGCTGAATCTGTTACCGCTGTTTTTAAAATGTTATGTGCCTGGTCACATGTCATAATAGTGATTCCTTTCAAAAGTTTTTCATATAGTGCACAGCTTTAGCTTCTATGGGCTGTAGGTTCGATAAGCGTCCTCGATCTGATCGCACACCGCGAGGATGTCGGCGAAATCCTCTTTCGTATGCAGAGATAATTCCCTGCAGAGGTTCAGGAACAGGAGTCCGGGAGAGGGCGCAGTCTGGGAGGTCACAGCCTTTGGTGCGCCGGTCATCATAACCTTTGTGATGTCCCTCTTGAGCTTCTTGGGGTTCCCCTTATACAGGCCCAGCAGCAACAGGTTAAGCGTTCTTTTTTCACCCAGCTGTTCCCTTGCGCGAAGCTCAACCGCAAGCGTCGCCATAAGCTCCTGCGTGTATGGAGTAAAATCGGCGTCCGGATTAGAGCTGATTTCTTCTTTGAATTTTGACAGGATCGCTTCGTATTTTTTCTGAATGAGCGACATAGACATAGATGCTTACCTCCCTTTTGTGCACAAAAAATGACATAGGGCATACGTGAGCTGAGCGGTCAGCTGAGCGTGACAGCTGACTGAGGAGTGACAGCGGTATATTACGAAAAACGAAAGACATCAAAACCCGCTGGAACAGAATGCGGGAATGGTGCTCTTTTGAAAATAATACTGCAAAAACCCGGATTTTTCAACAGCTTTTGCAAATGTTTTTAACGCGGAGACAGGTGCGGCATAAAAGCTGCGCCTCTGTGTCAAAATGCCGCCGCCGCCGGCCGACGGCAAAGCCCCCTCCGCTCGTAAATTTTGCGCCTCAGTCTGTGATATCCTGTTCCTGCCAAAAGAAAGGAGGCATGCAGCGATGATCTACTTTACCGCGGATACGCATTTCGGGCATGAGAACGTGATCCGCTTCTGCGGCCGCCCCTTCTCCTGCGCGGCGGAGATGGATGAGGTGCTGATTAAAAACTGGAATGGCCGGGTCCGGAGCCACGATACCGTCTACATTCTTGGGGACATGTTCCTGCACTCAGTCAACGCGGAACAGATTCTAAAGCGCCTCAAGGGGAGAAAGCGCCTGATTACCGGCAATCACGACGGCTCCTGGATGGCGGCACTGGACACCGCAAAATACTTTGAGAGCGCAGACCTGTTCCTCGAAACGACCGACGGAAAGCGGGCGATCACGCTGTGCCACTATCCGCTGCTGAGCTGGAAGCATTCCGCGCGCAGCTACATGATCCACGGGCATATCCACAACGACAGGCGGGCCGACTTCTGGCCGCTGATCGCCGCCCGGGAGCGGGTGCTGAATGCGGGCGTGGATATCAACGGTTTTATGCCGGTCACATTTGAGGAGCTGGTGGAAAACAACGCAAGGTTCAAGGGGGAAAAAACAGCCTGATTCATATCACGACCAACGAGACTCCCTTTAAGCGGCTGAAAAGGGAGGGAGCCCCCTCTTCCACAAGTACATCATCGACAGGTCCAGCCTGAGGCGGTACAAAAGGACCGCCTCATCTCCTGCGCCGGGAATCCGTACTCCGTTGCAGGGAATTTGGACAAAAAAGATATGACAGAAGTAGCTGAAGCATACTTCTGTCATATTTATTCTTGAAGCACTGGCGCAAATATTATTGGAGAAGCGCCCTTTTGAGCCAGGCTGAGACAGCTTGGCTAATGGTTTGGGCCGGGGAATTTGCGCGGATTGGATGCTGTTCAGTAATCGTCAATCGCTGGCCTTTCATAAAACCGCCTCCCCAAGACTGTATGCCGCTGTTATGCGGGGTATGAAAACAAACACACAAGCGTCAATCATTGTCTTTGGCCTTATCTGGCAGAATGGGATTGCATGTTGCACAAGACTGTGATACAATTTTACAGTGGTAATCTCCCATATCAACACAATCACTCCCAAAGGAGGCAATGCTATGAACAGATTTGGCATCAATGTGGCGCTGAAAAACATCCCGGAGCTGGACCCGGACTTTATTCCCCTGATGCGCTTTAACCGCACTTTTCTGGAGGGCGCGAAGAAGCCTGTGGGCATCGCCGTGGAGCGGGCGGACGGCCAGATGGCCTCTTGCCATACGTTTATCCACGGCACCCCTGAGATGAAGGAGGCCGACTGCTATTACATCGAGCGGCTGGTCAAGACCATTTTGTGGATGAAGGGCGGCTTCAAGGTCTATGTCAGCGGGGACGAGGGAATCTGCGAGTATCTGAGGTCGGTCTACTGCGCCGGAGGACAGCAGGAGTTTGACTGGGATTACATGGCCAGCGTCTTTGAGCACCCCTTTGAGGTGGTGCTGGTGGATGAGATTCCCGCCGCCAAGGACGCCCCCAAGGCCATCGGAGGTCACTTGAAGGGCTGCCGCATCGGCTTCGACGCCGGCGGAAGCGACCGGAAGGTGTCCGCCGTCATCGACGGGGAGACGGTATACTCCGAGGAGGTGGTCTGGTTCCCCAAGACCAACTCCGACCCCGACTACCACTATGACGGCATTGTGGCCGCTTTGAAGTCCGCCGCCGAGCATATGCCCCGGGTGGACGCGGTGGGCGTCTCCTCTGCGGGGGTGTTCATCAACAACCGAACCATGAACGCCTCCCTGTTTTTGAAGGTCCCCAAGGAAATCTACAACGAAAAGGTCAAGGACATCTACATCCGGGCCATCGGTGACACCTTCGGGGATGTGCCCTACTGCGTCATCAACGACGGCGACGTTTCCGCTCTGGCGGGGGCCATGAGTCTGAACGACAACAGTGTGCTGGGCATTGCCATGGGCACCAGTGAGGCGGTGGGCTATGTGGACGAGGAGGGCCGGATTACCGGCTGGCTCAACGAGCTGGCCTTCGTCCCTGTGGACGCCCAGCCCGAGGCCATGCGGGACGAGTGGTCCAACGACATCGGCTGCGGCGTGAAGTACTTCTCACAGGACGGCGTCATCAAGCTGGCCCCCCGGGCGGGGATCGAGCTGGACGAGAGTCTCAGCCCGGCGGAGAAGCTGAAGGTGGTCCAGAAGCTGATGGCGGAGGACGATCCCCGGGCCGCCAAGGTGTATCAGTCCATCGGCGTCTACCTGGGCCACACCCTGGCCTATTACTACGAGCTCTACGGCTGCCGCCACGTCCTCCTGCTGGGCCGGGTGATGAGCGGCAAGGGCGGCGACCTGATTCTGGACACCGCCAAGAAGGTGCTGGCCGAGGAGTACCCCGAGGTGCTGGAGAAAATGGTCCCCGAGCTGCCCGACGAGAAGTTCCGCCGGGTGGGCCAGTCCATGGCCGCCGCCAGCCTGCCGGAGATTGTGTAGGGGCGGGTATTACCCGCCCGCGTGATCGTGCATATGGCAGCCCCGCGGGCTCTGTAGGGCGGGACGACTCGGCCCGCCGTCCACCGGAGAGCGTCGCGCCCTACGCAAAAGGGCCTTGCCCGCTGCGGCGGGGACAGGAGATGGAGATCAAAATGAGAAAAGAGGTCAAAACGATGGACCGTCAAAAATTACAGGACGCCCAATCCTGGGTCAGGAGCGAGCTGGAGTGCTCCGCTCAATTCTGGCTGAACCACGGCTTGGACCGGGTGCATGGCGGGGTATACACCTGCCTGGACCGGAAGGGCGAGATCTACTCCACCGACAAGAGTGTGTGGATGCAGGGCCGGTGCGGCTGGATCTTTGCCTTCCTGTGCCACAACTACGGGGTCAAACAGGAGTGGCTGGAGGCCTCAAAGAGCTGCCTGGACTTTATGGAGGCCCACTGCTTCAATCACGCCTGCGGCGACCGGATGTACTTCACCGTTACGGCGGAGGGCAAGCCCCTGCGCCAGCGGCGGTACTATTTCTCCGAGGCCTTCTGCGCCATCGCCAACGCGGAGTATTATGGGGTTACCGGAGACAAGCAACGGCTGGAGCGGGCCCGGCAGTGCTACGACCTGTACTGGGACCTGAGCCAGGGCAAGCCCGACCCGGTGGGCATGGGCCCCAAGACCATCCCCGAGACCCGGTCCGGCCGGGCCTTCGGTGCCCCCATGATTATCCTCAACGTCACCGGCGTGATGCTGCGCACCGACCCGGAGCGGAAGGCTCTCTATGAGGAGCGGGCTCAGAAATGCGTGGACGACATCTTCAAGTACCACGTCAAGCCCGAGCTGAAGTGCACCCTGGAGAACGTGGACGTGGACGGCACCCCCCGGCTGTACTACACCGAGGGCCGCACCGTCAACCCCGGCCACGATATCGAGGGCGTCTGGTTCCTGCTGGAGCACGCCCGGCGCACCGGAGACAAGGAGCTGGTGGCCAAGGCGGCCCAGATGTTCGACTGGGCCATCGAGGCCGGCTGGGATAAGGAGTACGGCGGGCTGCTGTACTTCACCGACTGCCTGGGCAAGCCCCCCGAGGCCTATGAGCACGATATGAAGCTCTGGTGGCCCCACAACGAGATTCTCATCGCCTCCATGATGCTCTACCGGGACACCGGGGAGGAGAAGTATCTGGACTGGTTCTGCAAAACCATGGACTACTGCAAGGAGCACTTTGCCGACCCCGAGTACGGCGAGTGGTACGGCTACCTCCGCCGGGACGGCCTGCCCACACAGCCCTCCACCAAGGGCAGCACCTTTAAGGGGCCCTTCCATATGCCCCGGAGCATGATCCTGGTGGACAAGATGATTGACGAGCTTTTGGCGTAATATTTTGCAGGGGGCGGCCTCCGCGCCGCCCCGTCCTTTGTTGGGAAATACACAGTGGGGCGGCTGCGGGCTGTCTCTACAGGAGGTGCGATGTGGAGAAAAACATCCTGGCCCTGATGCTGCAAAAGTATGACAGCTTTACCCGGTCGGAGCGGAAGATCGTGGACTATGTGCTGGAGCACCAGAAGGAGACCCAGTATATCAGCATCACCGATCTGAGCGCGGAGTGCGAGGTGGCGGTGTCCACGGTCTCGCTCTTCTGCCGGAAGCTGAAGCTGGCCGGCTTCAACGACTTCAAGCTGGAGCTGGCCCGGGCGGCGCTGCCTGCCGGAAGCGGCGGAAGCCAACTGACGGGGGAGGTCCTTCCGGAGGACTCTCTGGGCACCGTGATGGGCAAGGTGCTCCACGCCCACCAGGATGAGCTGAACAACGCCTACCATATGCTCTCCGAGGCCGCCGTGATTCGGGCGGTGGACCTGATTCGGGGGGCAGGCCAGGTGGTCTGTCTGGGTCAGGGCAACCACTCGGTGGTGGCTCTGGCGGCCTGGGCTCAGTTCTCCACCACCACGCCCAAATTCAAGACGATTCAGGACTCACACATGCAGACCGTGGTGCTGTCCACCCTGACGGAGAAGGACGTGGTCCTCTATTTCTCCCACTCCGGGGCCACCCACGAGGTGCTGGACGCGGCGGAGGTCATCCGGGGCCGGGGGGCGAAGCTGATTCTGGTGACGCGCTACCTCAACTCCCCGGCCAGCGCCTATGCCGACACCGTACTGCTGTGCGGGCCCAATGAGCAGCCCTTCCAGTTCGGCTCCTCCTCCGCCTTTATCGCCCAGATGTATGTGGTGGAGGTGCTGCTCAGCGAGTTTGTCCGCCGGGACCCGGAGAGCGCCGAGCGCAACCGGCAGTCGGTGGGCAAGGCGCTGACGCAGAAATGTGTGTAAGGAGAGGCCTGTGGGAAAGCTTTTCAACCCCGAGAAGGGGATCTGGGGCTGGCTGAGCACCTTGGTGGATGTGGCGGGGCTGTCTCTTCTGTGGATGCTGCTGTGCCTGCCGGTGGTCACCGCCGTCCCGGCCACGGCGGCGCTGTATTACGCCGTGGTCAAGTGCGTCCGCAGACGGGAGAGCGGAGCCTTCAGGGCATATCTGCGGGCCTTCCGGGACAATTTAAAGACCGGGCTGCTGACTGGCCTGATCCTGCTCCCGGCTGCGGCGCTGTTGCTGGCGGTCCACCATATCGCCCGGTGGTACGGGATACGGGCGGGAGGCGTGCTCTACCTGCTGTATGTGGCCCAGTACTTCGCCCTGATGATTCCGGCGGGGGTGCTGTGCTGGCTGTTCCCCCTGCTGGGGCGGTTTGAGTATGGGGTGCGGGACCTGTTCCGCACCGCCTTCCAGCTGACCGTCGCCCACCTGCCCAGCACCGTGGTCCTGGTGCTGCTGACCGCCCAGAGCGCCGTATTCTGCGCCGTGTACTGGTGGCCGGTGCTGTTCCTGCCCGCGGCTGCCATGCTGCTGGCCTCCCTGTTCACCGAGCGGATTTTTGGGAAATATGCCCCGGAGCTGGCTGAGCCGGAGGAAGCCTCCGAAGAGGAATAAAAAAACGCGCCTGGAATATTCCAGGCGCGTTTTTATGTGTGGGTATGGTCCGCACGTTTGTGGTGGGATTACAGGGCGCGACAACCCCGGCGCTCCTTCCCATGCAGAGACGGAGCGGGACGTTCAGGGCATCAGTTCCGGCACCGCCCGGGCCAGCAAGCCGGCCAGCTGGGAGTGGCCCTTCCGGGTCAGGTGCATGCCGTCCACGGGGTTGAACTCGCACTCCGCCGCGTCCAGGTAGTGGGCGCCCACCAGCTGGGCGGTCTTTTGATAGTACTGGGGCAGCTCCCGGGACTTCTCCAGGCAGCCCTTTCCCATAGGCACGCCGCACTCGGCCTGCTCCATCTCCGGGCGGATGGGAGGCGGGCAGACGATGAGGATGTTGGGGGTGTGGGAGCCCCAGCAGTCCACGCTCTGGGCCTTGCGCACCAGCCGCTCCATGCCGATGCCGATGCAGGCGGCGTTGGCCCCCAGGCGCTCCTTGGTGTCGTTGGTGCCCAGCATAATGATCAGCAGGTCGATCACCTCGTGGCTCTTGAGCAGGGAGTAGATCACAGTGAGGGCGTCCATCGTCTCGTGGAGAGGATCGGGGAAAACAGTGGTCCGGCCGGACAGACCCTCCTCCGTCACCAGGAAATCCGGTCCCAGGGCCTTCTGGAGCAGGCAGGTCCACCGCTCGTCCTCGTTGAAGCGGATGCCGCCGTCGGCGCAGTCGGCGGGGTCGGCGCAGTATCCGTGGGTATTGGAATCGCCCAGGCAGAGAATATGTTTTTTCATAGTCTGTTGCGTCCTTTCCATCAATATTGTAATAAGACTAGCATATTTCCCTTGTTTGTCAAGGCAAATTCAAAGTAATTTTTTCGATGACAGGCCGTTGAAATGCACAAAAATCGAAATTATTTTTGTTTAATCCACTAAACTTCCAGAATTTTCAGAAAATCTTTCGATTTTGATTGACAGAGTGCCAGCGCCCTTGTATAATTTACACATTGACCCCAGCCTTGCAATCTCTATTTTTGTGAAATTGAAGGAGGACCTGTAATGAAAATGAAGAAAATTGTTGCGGCCGCTCTGGCCATGGCCATGGCCCTGTCTCTTGTTGCCTGCGGCAACAAGACCAGCGGTGGTCAGAGCAGCGCCCCCACTCCCGGCAGTCAGAGCACTCCCGGCAGCCAGAGCACCCCTGTGGAGCCCTCGAATGATGTGGCCGACGCCATCACCGTCTGGGTTTACCCCGTAGGCGGCTGGGGCGACGAGGCCAAGGTGAAGCCCCTGATCGACAAGTTTACCTCTGATACCGGCATCAAGGTCAACATGGAGTGGCTGGCTTATGCCGACGGCGACGATAAGGTGAACGCCGCCCTCACCGGCGACAACGCTCCCGACGTCATCATGGAGGGCCCCGAGCGTCTGGTGGCCAACTGGGGCGTCAATGGCCACATGGTTGACCTGAGCGACATGATCGACGACACCGACCGTCAGGAGATCCTGCCAGCCGCTCTGGAGGCCGGTACCTCCGCTGACGGCAAGGTCTATCTCTACCCCATGTTCAACGTGGCCCACTGCATGGCCGTGAACTACACCGCCGTGAAGGAAGCTGGCGCTGAGGCCAACATCGACCTGGAGACCCGCCGGTGGACTGTGGAGCAGTTTGACGCCACCGTCAAGGCCCTGCACGACAAGTTCGGCGGCACCGTGGCCGCTGTCTACTGCGCCGGCCAGGGCGGCGACCAGGGCACCCGCGAGCTGATCCGCAACCGCTACGGCACCAAGCTGACCAACGCCGACCACACCGCCTACACCTGGAACACCCCCGAGGTCATCAACGCCCTCACCGACCTGAAGAACCTGCCCGGCATCGAGTTTGACGCCTCCCTGGCCGGCGGCGACGAGATCGCCAAGTTCTACCAGGGCGTGCTGAAGATGGCCTTCTGCTGGAACGCCGCCCAGCAGCTGGATCCCAACTCCGCCGGCACTGGCGAGGGCAAGACCCTGACTGGCGACGAGATCGTGTACATGACCTTCCCCACTCAGCCCGGCAAGGACCCCGAGGAGGGCTCCGGCGTTTGGGGCCTGGGCGCCTTTGATACCGGTGATGAGGCCCGTATCGCCGCCGCCAAGGTCTTCATCAAGTACATGTGCGACTCCGAGAACTGCGCTGAGGCTGGCGACATCTCCAACTTCTTCTCCTGCCGCTCCATGGCGGAGGGCACCGAGATCAAGTCCAGCAACCCCCTGCTGGTGGAGTACTATGGCAAGATGATGCCCTATATGGGTGAGTACTACCAGATCACCAAGGGCTGGGCCGGCGCCCGGACCGAGTGGTGGAACATGCTCCAGCGCGTGGGCGCGGGCGACGACATCGCCGAGACCGTGGCCAAGTACGAGGCCAACGCCAACGCCGCCGCCGCGGGCTGATCCCTCTGCAAGCTTCATTAAGGGTTCGCGCCCCTCTTCCGCGTAGCGCGGAGGAGGGGCGCGTTTTTCTTACATTGTTGTGAAAGGAGTGTTACTCTTGGCAAATTCCCAGCCCAAGATGAGCAGGGCGCTGCAGCGCCGGGAGAATATCACTGGTTACCTGTTCATGCTGCCAAGCCTGATTTTCTTTGTAGGCTTTGTGGTTATCCCCATGCTAATCTGCATCGGCTACAGCTTTACCGATGCGAATATGAACTCCAAAACGGCCGCCACGACCTTTGTAGGGCTGAAGAATTTTATCGACCTGTGGCAGGACGAGAAGTTCCTCGACGCGCTGAAAAACACCTTTGTGATCGTGGTAGTCAGCGTGCCCACGGTTTGCATGTTCTCCCTGTGGGTCAGCTCGGCCATCTACCACCTGAAGGGCCCGGTGCTCTCCGCCTTCCGGTGCATCTTCTATCTGCCCGTAGTTACCGGCTCGGTGGCCGTTACCGTGGTGTGGAAGTGGATGTATGACAACTACACCGGCATTTTGAACTATGTCCTCAAGGGAGCAGGGCTGATCGAGAACAATATCAATTTCCTTGGTAATGAGCGCTTCGCACTGTGGTGCATCATCCTGATCCTGTTCACCACCTCGGTGGGCCAGCCCATCGTGCTCTACGTCTCTGCTCTGGGCAATGTGGATACCACCCTGATCGAGGCCGCCCAGGTGGACGGAGCCACCGATATTCAGGTGTTCTGGAAGGTGAAGTGGGCCCAGATGATGCCCACCACCCTGTACATCCTGGTGATTACCACCATCAATTCCTTCCAGTGCTTCGCGCTGATTCAGCTGCTGACAGAGGGCGGCTCGGGCACCAAGACGGTGATGTTCTACATCTACCGTATGGCCTTCAAGCTCACCGAGCAGCGGGGGCATTTCGGCTACGCCAACGCTATGGGCGTGGTGCTGGCCATCTTCATTGGGATTCTGTCCGCGGTCCAGTTCAAGCTGGCCGAAGAGAAATAAGGAGGTGGGAATATGAAATTAAGCGCCAAACGCACGACCCCTTATCGGGTCGCGTCCATTATCATCCTGGTTATCCTCGCGCTGCTGTTCCTGTTCCCGCTGTACTGGATTGTAACCGGATCCATGAAGCCGATCACCGAGATCCTGGATCCCACCCCCTCCTTCTTCCCCAGGGAGTTTACCGCCAACAATTTCCAGCGTCTGTTCGCCAAGCGCACCGCGCCTTTGTGGGAGCTGGCGGTCCCCTTCAGCAGCTGGTTCTCCGCCGGTCACAAGCCCATCTATTTCTCTGTGGGCCCAACCCTTCCCGCCGCATTCCGCTGGCTGGTCAATACCGTGTTTATGGCGGTGGCGGCAATGATTATCACCTGTATCACCGCCTCCATGGCCGGCTACGCCCTGGCGAAGAAGCGCTTCCGCGGCCGCGCGCTGCTCTTCTCCCTCATCGTGTGCGCTATGGCGCTGCCCAAGCAGGTCATCCTCATCCCCCTGATTAAGGAGATTTCCGCCTTGCATATGTGGGATAACCTCTGGGGGGTGATCGTGCCCACAGTGGGCTGGCCATTCGGCGTGTTCCTGATGAAGCAGTTCTCCGAGAGTATCCCGGGAGAAATCCTGGAGGCCGCCCGCATTGACGGAGCCAGTGAGTGGAATACCTTCTACACTGTGGTTACGCCCATGATTAAGCCGGGCATCGGCGCTCTGGCCATCTTCACCTTTATCAACTCCTGGAACGACTACTTCCTCCAGCTGATTATGCTGGGCAGCGGCAGCAACTACACCATCTCCCTGGGCATCGCCACGCTCCAGTCGGAGACCAGCATCGACCCGGGCATCCTGATGGCCGGCGCGGCCCTGGCCGCGGCCCCCATCATTATCGTGTTCCTGATTTTCCAGAAGTACTTTACCCAGGGCATCACCATGGGTGCGGTGAAGGGTTAAAGAAACGTGAGGTGTGTCATTTTGAAGGATTTTTCCAAATATCAAGGCATTATTCCCGCCTTCTATGCCTGCTATGACAGGGATGGGGCGGTGAGCGGCCCGGCAGTCCGGGCCCTGGCCAAATATCTGCTGGACAAGGGGGTCAAGGGCCTGTATGTGGGCGGCTCCTCCGGCGAGTGCATCTATCAGAGCGTGGCCGAGCGGAAGGCGACCCTGGAGAACGTGATGGCCGAGGTGGGCGGCAGGCTGACCGTCATCGCCCATGTGGCCTGCAACAACACGGCCGACAGCCGGGAGCTGGCTGCCCACGCCGAGAGCCTGGGGGTGGACGCCATCGCCGCCATCCCGCCCATCTATTTCCATCTCCCCCCCAAGGCCATCGCCAAATACTGGAACGACATCTCTGACGCCGCTCCCAACACGGATTTTGTGATTTACAACATTCCCCAGCTGGCCGGGGTGGCCCTCTCGGCGCCTCTGCTTCAGGAGATGCTGAAGAATCCCCGGGTCATCGGCGTGAAGAACTCCTCTATGCCCGTTCAGGACATCCAGATGTGGCGTGACGAGGGCGCCTTCGTCTTCAACGGCCCGGACGAGCAGCTGCTGTCCGGTCTGGCCGCGGGGGCGGGCGGCGGAATCGGTGGAACCTACGCCGCCATGCCCGAGCTGTTTCTGGAAATTCTCCGGTGCTTCCAGGCGGGAGAGCTGGACAAGGGCCGCGAGGTCCAGAACGAGTGCTGCCGCATCATCTACAAGATGTGCTCCGCTCAGGGCAACATGTACGCCGTCATCAAAGAGATCATCCGCCTCCAGAACGGACCCGACGTGGGAGGCGTCCGCGCCCCTCTGCTGGGGCTGGAGGACGCCGACCAGCCTGTCGTTGTCCAGGCCCACGAGATGATCCAGGCCGCGATTGCGAAATACTGCTGACCTGTCTGAAAAACGGGCGTGCCGCTGAAAATTGCGGCACGCCCGTTTTTTGATGCAGCTAATATAATACCGCCCCCCTTTGGCGGAAGGGAGACGGTGTTTTTTGCAGCCGGAGGGAGAGAAGGCCGGTCCAGGAGAGAGGGGAGGGCCGGCCGGGCCGGACTGCGGGGCGCCGGTGATGAGAGAAGAAAGCCAGACGCCCAATGTGCAAATAAGGGGCCTATCTGCAACAATCAGCATATCAAAAAACAGGTTAAATGGGTGTGAATGAAGGGGAACAGACCATAAAAATACTGTTAAATTCAGTCGTCCAGCATCCGGTAGCCGATGCCCAGCTCGGTGTGGATATACTTGGGCTCGGAGGGGTTTTCCTTCAGCTTCCGGCGGATGTTGGCCATGTTGACCCGAAGAATCTGGTTGCTGCCGCTGCCGCCGTAGGGCCCCCAGATGTGCTCCAGAATAAAGTCATAGGTGAGCACTTTGCCGGCGTAGAGGGCCAGCAGCTCCAGAATCTTGAACTCATTCTGGGTGAAGTGGACCTCCTGCCCCGCCAGGGTGACCTGGTGGCGGGAGAGGTCAATGGTCAGATCCTTAATCTGATACACGTCCCGCTGAATGCCCTGACTCAGCTTGAGCCGTTCGGCCCGGCGCAGGGTGGAGCGGATGCGGGCCAGAAGCTCGGACACGCCGAAGGGCTTTACCACATAGTCGTCCGCCCCCATGTCCAGGGCCCGGACCTTCTCCGACTCCCGGTCCCGGGCGGAGATGATGATAACCGGCGCCTCCCTGGGCAGGTCCCGGAGCTGGATGAGAATCTCCAGCCCGTCCATGTCGGGAAGGCCCAGGTCCAGGAGCACCAGGTCGGGGCCGTGGGAAAAGAACAGGGAGAGCCCCTCCTTTCCGGTAAAGGCGGGGATGACCCGATAGTCGTTGGCGGTGAGGGCCCGGCTGATAAAATTGCTGATGGCCCGGTCGTCCTCGATGATGAGGACCGTCTGTTTTTCGCTCATAACTCTCCTCCTGCAGGGAGGGCGAAGGAGAACAGCGCTCCGCCCTCGGGGTGGTTGCTGGCGGTAAACCAGCCGCCATGGGCTTTGATGATGCTCTGGCAGACGGACAGGCCGATGCCCATCCCCCGGGTGGCGTCGCCGGACAGCGGCATAGCCTCACCGGCCTTCACAGCCTGGATTACCTCGGGGGACAGGCCCCGGCCGTGGTCCCGCACCTCGGTCACCGCCCAGTTGTCACGGCGGTACAGGCGCATTTGTATGTGTGATGTGTCGCCCGAGTGGCGGATGGCGTTTTCCAGGAGATTGACCATCACCTGCTTGATTAAAATGGAGTCCATGGGCAGATAGAGGATGTCCTCCGACAGCTCCAAACTGGCGTGACAGTCGGGAAAACGCCGCCGGGTGGTGAGCAGGGCGTCTCCCGCCACCTCCTCCAGCATCTCCTCCCGCTTTTTCAGGGGCAGGGTGCCGTCCTGGATGCGGGTGACGGACAGCAGGTTTTCCACCATGACAATCAGGCTGTCGGCGTCCTGCTTGATGTCCATTAGCATGGACAGATTTTTCTCCGGCACCTCCGGGCTGCTCAGCAGCACCGAGACCGTCCCGGAGATGGAGGTGAGAGGGGTGCGCAGATCATGGGACACCGCCCGCAGAATGCTCTCCCGGATGGAGATGCGGTCGGACTCCAGCTGAATGGCGGCCTTTTCCTCGTTTAGCTTCTCGTTGGTCTCATAGAGTGCCCGGGTCTGCTTTTCCCGCTGGGCGGCCTCCAGGGCCTGCTTCTTCACCCGGGCGGTGAGCGCGCAGATTACGCAGGAGATCACCACCATAGAGACCATGGAAACCGGGTAGCCGGTGCGGCTGAGGGAGAAGGCGTTGTAGGGCTCCATAAAAAAGATGTTGATGCAGAAGGTGCCCACCACAGAGGCGATAATGCCGTAGCGGTAGCCGGAGGTGAGCAGGGAGATCAGCGCCACAGCCAGCACAAAGACCAGGGCGGAGTTGTTCTCTCCGCCGGTGTGGCCGATGAGGATGCTGCTGGCCCAGTAGGCGGCACACAGAAACAGCGCCGTGATCCCCAGATTCCGGGGGAGAGGGGGGACGTGGTGGCCCTGTACGTCCAACCAGTGGTAAAGGTTTTTGAGACACTGGAGCAATCGCGCCGCCTCCTTAAAACGCGGAACGCCGCCGGCGTCCCGCGTTTTTTTGTTACATTTTTTGCAGCTGCCGCAGCAGGATTCCGGCGATATCCTCGCAGGAGCCCTGAATCTGGACGGCTCCGATGTTGTAAGCCACCATGGGCATGCCGTATACCACGCAGGATTCCTTGTCCTGGCCGATGGTGTAGGCCCCGGCCTGCCGCATTTTAAGGAGGCCGTCAGCTCCGTCACGGCCCATGCCGGTCATGATGATGCCGGCCATCCGGCACTTGACCTGCTCCGCCATGGAGAAGAACAGGGCGTCCACTGAGGGCCGGTGTCCGCTCACCTTTTCCCCCGGCTGACAGGAGACGGTGTATCGGGTGCCGGAGCGGACTACGCGCATTTGGTAGTCGGCAGGGGCCAGCAGGGCCAGGCCGCGGTGAATCTCATCGCCGTTTTTGGCTTCCCGTACCTCCATGGAGCACAGGCGATTGAGGCGGTCGGCGTACATCTGCGTAAAGCCCACGGGCATGTGCTGGACAATGAGCATCCCTGGGATATCGGCAGGCAGGCGCTTCATGACCTCCAGAGTGGCCTCGGTGCCGCCGGTGGAGGCGCCCAAGCCGATGATGACACTGTCCAGGGAGGGGCGGTTACCCAGCAGGGGCGGGGCGGGGAGGACGGGCTTGGCGCCGGTGGTGGGCAGGCGCACCGCGTCCTTTCCGGCGGCCGGAACGGGCAGATTGAGGGCGCCGGGGCGGGCCCGCACCTTCGCCCCGGCGGCGGCAATTACCTTTTCGGTGAGGGCAGTGATAAAAACGTCGTTCTTCCCAGGCTCCGGCTTGCGGACAAAGTCCACTGCGCCGGCCTGGAGGGCATCGAACACCCGCAGGTCCAGGGAGGACACCAGAATGACAGGCAGGGGCCGCTGAGGCAGAAGCTTTTTTAAAAACTCGATCCCGTTCATGCCGGGCATTTCCACGTCCAGGGTCATCACGTCGGGCTTGAGCTGGGCCACCTTGGTCATGGCGTCCTGAGCGTTGAAGGCGGTGCCCACAATTTCGATCCGGTTGTTCTTGGACAGGCCCTGGGTAATCATGGTGCGGGCCAGGATAGAGTCGTCCACGACCATGACGCGGATGGTTTTGTTAGTTGACCACATGGGAGATCACTCCTTTTTTCCTGGAGTCATATAGCATCCCGACCCGGAGGCCGGGCCGGGATAGAAATTATTTCTTCTGGAAGGTGGACGGAGCTACGGTTACATAGGGGGCGTCCTTGCTCAGGTTTTCAGAGTGACTGATCATCAGGTAGCCGCCGGGGACAGTGGCATCGTAGAACCGGCGCACCAGGGCGTCCTTTGTAGGCTGATCGAAATAGATCATCACGTTGCGGCAGAAGATCACGTCGAATTTTGTCCGAAACTTGATGGGGTCCATCAGGTTAAAGGTCTGGAAGATCACGTTGTTGCGGACCTCCGGCGTGACAGCGTACCGGCTGCCGTCCACTTTGGTGAAGTACTTCTGGCGCCAGGTGGGGGGCAGGGTGTCGGGCAGCTCATAGATCCCCTGCTTGGCCTTGGCCATAGCCTTTTGAGAGATGTCGGTGGCCAAAATCCGGGTGTCCCAAAATCTGGCCTGGGGACCCAAAAAGTCCTTGATGTACATGGTGAGATTGTAGGGCTCCTCACCGCTGGAGCAGCCGGCGCTCCAGATGGCCATAGACTTTTTGTTCTGATGCTTGCGCACCAGATCGGGCAGAATTACCTTGGTAAAAAAGTCGAAATGCTCCGTCTCCCGCATGAAGAAGGTATAGTTGGTGGTCAGGCGGTTGAGCACCTGCTCGATTTTCTGGGGGTTCTGTTCCTTCAGCAGGTTGGTGACAAAATCCGAAAAGTTGGTATATCCCTGCTCGGTGAGCATGGAGGACAGACGGCTGGTGACCAGCTGGCGCTTTTCGGCCAGGGTAATGCCGTATTTCGATTTAATAAAGCTGACCAGACGCTGAAAATCGTTGTCAGAGATAGACTGTATCATAGCAAAAAACACGCCCCTCGGAAATGGAGATTTTTTTACTCATGGAGCAGCAGCTCGCAGTCCAACTCCAGCATGGTGCTGCCGTCTGCCAGGGTGCACATGCCGCAGACCATGGCCTGTCCCTTGTTGGTGGGGACGGGCAGGATGGCATCCAGCGGGACGTCCACCATCTGCTCTACCATATCCACCAGAATGCCTACCATGTTGCCCTCAACCTCCACCACAATGCCGCAGAAGTTCTCCTTCTCCGGCTTGCCCAGGCGCAGGCGGATGTCGATGATGGGGACGATCTGGCCGCGCAGGTTGATGACGCCCTTGACATACGCGGGCACCTGGGGCAGATAGGTGATGGCATAGTCCGTAATGATATCCTTCACCAGATCGGCCTTGATGCCGTACATCAGACCGTCGGAGGAGAAAATCAGGTATTTGTCGGTTTGAATTTCAGGGGGCTGCTCGTTGTAGCTGTCCTCCTGCTCCCGCGCGAACAATACTTCCTCAGTTTGGGCCATAGTTAGTTCTCCCTTCTTTACATAGTCCAGGTCAAAAGGCGCTGTGGGCCGCAGTATATACGTTGACAACATCCAGAATGATGCTGATGCTGCCGTCGCCCAGGATGGAGCAGCCGGTGATGCCGAAGTTCTTCACGCCGAAGCTGTTCACATAGTTGGGCATAGGCTTGACAACAATCTGGTGTTCACCGATGAGCTCATCCACGAACAGGCAGTAGGAGTGCTCGCCGGCCTCCACCCACATAAGGATGCCGTCCTCAATATTTTCCCGGCCCTTGTCCATGCAGAACAGGTCCTTGGCCCGGACGATGGGATAGAAGTTGTCACGAATCTTGACCATCTCACCCTGATGGGGATCATGGATCACGTCCTGACTGCCCACCTTGAGGGAGGACTGGATGGAGTTGATGGGAATGGTAAACATAGAGTCGCCCACCGTGACCTCCATGCCGTCCATAATCGCCATGGTCAGGGGGATTTTCAGGGTGGTGGTCATGCCCTTGCCCCACTCGCTGGAGATGGACACGGTGCCGCCCACGTCGGCCACGTTCTTCTTCACGACGTCCATGCCCACCCCTCTGCCGGAGTACTCGGTGACCTCGGTGTTGGTGGAGAAGCCGGGCATCATCAGGAAATTGAGAATTTCCTTCTGGCTGTAATCGTGGTCGGGGGTGGCCAGGCCCTGGCGGATGGCCTTGTTGAGAACGGCCTGAGTATCGACTCCCTGGCCGTCGTCCTTGATTTCGATGATGACCTCGCTGCCGGTGTGCCGGGCGGAGAGGATCACCTCGCCCACCGGATCCTTGCCGGCGGAGAGCCGGTCAGCCTCGGTCTCCTCCAGGCCGTGGTCCATGGAGTTGCGGACGATGTGCATGATGGGGTCGCTGATGGCGTCCACGATGGTCTTATCCACCTCGGTGTCCTCGCCGATGAGGGTGAGCTTGGCCTTTTTGCCCAGCTTCTTGCTCATGTCCCGGACGATGCGGTTCATCTTCTGGAAGGTGCCGGACACGGGCACCATGCGCAGGGACATGGACACGTCCTGAAGATCGTCAGTGAGCTTGCGCAGGTCCCGGGCGGACTTGGTGAAGTTGTCCAGCCGCAGCCCCTTCAGATCGGGGGAGGAGGTGACCATGGATTCGGTGATGACAATTTCGCTGACCACCGCCATCAGCTGGTCCAGCTTGGCCAGGTTGACGCTGATGAGGCTCTCCTTGGCGTGCTGCTGCTGGCCGGCGGCAGGCTTGGCCGCGGGGGCGTCCGCCTTGGCGGGAGCGTCGGCCTTGGGGGCTGCAGGAGCGGGCTCGGCCTTGGGGGCCTCGGCGGCGGGCTCCTCCTTTGCGGGCTTGGCCGCGTCCACAGGCTGATACTCCCGGACGGAGCCGGCGTTCTTCACGCCGGGAATGGCGGCGTTCCGGTCCTCGGCGGTGCGGAACCAGACAAAGAAGCCCTGGTCGGCGATAATGTCGGCGGTGGAGGGGTCGGTCTCCACGTTGTCGGGGCTGCATACGAAGTCGCTGCAGTAGTCCTTCACGTTGGTGATCAGCATGAAGGCCCGCAGGTTCTCCATGCCGCTGCCCTCGTCGAAGAAGGCGTGGATGCCGTAGAGGTAGTCCTCGTTGACGGCGGCCGGCGCTGCTGCGGGCGCCTCGGAGGCGGACTCGGCGGGGGCCTGCTCCGCCGGAGCGGGGGCCTCCTCAGAGGGGCCGGGATTGCCCTGAATTTTATCAATCAGGCTATTAATTTTGTTTACGATGTGGTCGATAGACTGAGAGAGGGGTTCCTCGTTTTCCACTTTTTCAATTTCACCGCGGAAAAAGTCCACAGCCTGAAAGAGCATATCGAACAAATCAGGCCGGGTCTGCTCCGGAACAATGTCCATTCCCTTCTCCCGGACGAGGAAGAACAAATCCTCAATCCGGTGGGCCACCGTCATCAGGGAGCTGAACTCCATCATGGCGGAGGAGCCCTTGATGGTGTGCATGATCCGGAAAATCTCGTTGACACTGTCCTCTGAGAATGTATCCGCCTCCTCTGCGGCCAGAAGGATACCATCCAACTGCTCCAGCAGGGTGTTGGTCTCATACAGGTACATATCCAGGATGCTGTCGCCCATAAAAACGCCACCTTTTCTCATTTGGTCGGCGGTGGGCCCCAGCTTCATAAAGGCATGGCACACCCGCCTATATCTAATCATACTCGTTATATCGGCTGTGTCAATTAGAAAATTAAGTTTCCCCGAAAAAAAAACGAAGAATTTACGGAAATGGAGTGTCTGCGATGCCAGACCTGCTTGGTGTAACCAACCCGGTACCGGGTCATAATGACAGCAATGTAAACCGAAATATCCCCGTTTCGCCCGGAGATACCCGGATTCAGAACGCTCCTGACCCCTCCAGGGTCAGCCGGCCGGACAACCGGACGGAGCGGCAGGACACCGGCGACTCCGGCGGGAGTCAGGCCCTGCGCTACGACTCCAACTTCGCCGCCTTCCTCCAGCGCATGGCCAACACCCCGGAGCTGCGGGAGAGCCTGAGCATTATCTTCGCCATGTTCGAGGGGAAGGTGGTCTCCTCCGGCATTGAGGAGGGGCTGGCCGGCGAGATGGGCGCCCTGCTCAACATGCTGAAGATGGACGAGGGCCAGCTGGGGAAGTTTCTTAACTCCCAGATGGCCAACGGCAACCGCTTCGGCGGCGCGCTGTTCGACATTCTGCGGGAGGCCTTCTCCAGCGGGAACTCCGAGGCGGTGCGCGGCGGCATCCTCCAGTTTTTGAAGAAATACAGCGATTATTCCTCCACCGGACACATTCAGAACAATCTGCTCCGGGGCCTGACCCGGCTGACCCGGGCCATCCCGGCCAGCTACGGCAGCCAGCTGCTGCCCATGGTGTCTCAGCTGGAGGAGAGGCTGAACGCCGGGGACCGGGCGGGGGCGCTGAAGCTGCTCCAGGGCAGCATCCTCCCCTTCCTGTCGGCCTACACCAGCAAGACCAACGACATGGGCCTGTCCCGAACGCTGATCTCCATGCTGGCCCTGGACATTGCCCGCTATGAGAACGGCAGTGAGGACAGCCTGCTTCAGGCCTTCCACCAGCTCAACGGAAGTCCGGGCCTGCGGGAGAAGCTGGGGGGGCTGAGCGACGAGGGGCTGCTGCGGCTGCTGGACAGCACCAGCTTCGCCAAGGCCGCCGAGGGGGACAACTTTGCCGCCCAGCTCACCAGGGCCGCCCAGAAGGCCCTCCAGGGAGGGGCAAGCAGCGAGGTCCAGGAGGCCTTCCGCAACATTGTCTCCGCCTTCCTGGTCAACGAGAGCGTGCACATGCCGCTGAACCACATCCTGCTCCCCCTGGAGTGGGACGGGAAGATGGTCTTCTCCGAGATGTGGGTGGACCCGGACGCGGAGGAGAACCTGAAGCGGAGCCGGCGGGACCGGCCCAACACCCTGCGGTTCCTGTTCAAGATCGACATCCAGAATCTGGGCTTCTTCGACATGGTGCTCACCAGCCAGGGGGATAAGGTGGACGTCCAGGTCTTCTGCCCGGAGAAGGTGGCCCCCTTCTCCCAGCTGGTGCAGGGGGAGCTGTCCCGCATCCTGACGGACAACGGCCTGTCCGCCGGCGCGGTCCAGGTGCAGCAGATGACCAGGCCGCTGACCATATCCGGGGTATTCCCCCGGATCTTTGAGGGGGAGAACAGTATCAATGTCAAGATTTGATAATCGGGCCACCAACCGGGCGGTGGCCCTGAAATACGAGGGGGAGGGCGCCCCGGTGGTGGTGGCCTCCGGCATGGGCTACCTGGCCGAGCGCATGGTGGAGGTGGCATCCGAGAGCGGCGTACCCATCTATGAGGACAACTCTCTGGCCACCATGCTGTCCCAGCTGGCTCTGGGTCAGGAGATTCCCGACGCGCTGTATCAGGCCATTGTGGAGATCTACGTCTACTTTTTGAACTTTGACCCGGAGGACCCGGACAAGGCCCGGCGGGAACGGGCCGCCCTGGCCGCTCAGGCGGAGCAGGCGGCTCAGCGGTCCGCGGAGGAGTCCGCGGACGAGAAAGGAGGAGCTTAAATGGAAGAAAGGCTCTATTTAATTCTGGACAGCCAGGGCACTCCCCTGGCCAACGCGGTGCTGGAGTCGCCCCTGAACGCTGAGGTTTTGCAGATACGAATCCTCAACAACAAGGAGGAGGCGGTTGCGGCCCACCGGGAGATTCAGCTCATCGGACTGGACGACAGCTCTCCCAACCGGGTGGGCCTGATCGTCCGGCAGCGGGGGGATCAGATGGTCATCCAGCCCACCGCCGCCCTGGGGCCCGCCGCCCGTGAGAACCTGCGCATCACCACCGACTTTGAGAGCGTCATGTATCCCGTGTCGGGGCGCTGGAAAGGGCAGCTCGCCTTTAAGTCGAAGGACCTGAGCTGCGGCGGCATCGCCTTCTACTCCCCGATCTTCCTGGAGGACCGGGAGATTGTGGAGATGGTCCTGCCTGTCACCGACTCCCCGCTGATTGTCAGGACCCAGGTCATCCGGGCCCTGCCGGAGGAGGGCGCCGAGCAGCCCCTGTATGCCTCCAAGTTCGTGGACCTGATTCAGGACGAGGAGGCGCTGATCCGCAAGGCGGTATTCAGCATCCAGATCGACGCGTCCTGACAGAAAAACTGTTTTACCCGCGTTCCGGGGCCTTCCGGCCCCAAGCTTGGCCTTTGGAGAAAAGAAAGGAGAACCGCTTATGCCTCGTAGAACTGGAACAACCCGCTGGGGATGGAGGGACCGTGCCGTCAGCATGCTGCTGGCCGCCGTCCTGATGCTGGGAATGGTGCCCGGACTGACTCTGCCCGCCTCGGCGGAGCACTGGGCCGATGGATATCTGGATCAGCTGGTGGAGTGGGGGGTCATGCGGGCCGACCAGACCAGCGACCCGGATGCCCCTCTGACCCGCGCTGAGTTTATGGCAGTCATAAACCGGGCCTATGGCTATAACAAAACAGGCCCCATTCCCTTTGAGGATGTGAACCGGGGTGACTGGTTCTATGATGATGTGTCCATCGCCTACACGGCGGGCTATACCCTGGGCACCTCCGCCACCACCTTCCATCCCAACGCCACCCTGAACCGGGAGCAGGCGGTGTGCATTCTGGCCCGGAACATGATGATGAAGGAGACCCCGGGAGAGAATCTGGCCTTTTCTGATGCCCGGAACATCAGCGACTGGGCCCGGGGCCTGGTCAAGACCGCGGTGGACCACTATATTGTCAACGGCTATCCCGACGGCAGCTTCGGCCCCCAGGACGTTATATCCAAGGGACAGATGGCCAGCATGCTGGTGGGCTGCCTCGGCACCCCCCTGAATCAGGCGGGTGAGTATGCCCTGGGCGATGTGTACGGCAATGTCACCATCACCGCCTCGGGCGTCACCCTGCGGAACACCACCGTCAGCGGCGATCTGTACGTCTCCGCCGGCGTGGGCCTGGGCAATGTGAGGCTGGAGAACGTCAACGTGCTGGGCCGCATCATTGTCAGCGGCACCGGCGAGAGCCAGGGGGGCGACGCCAGCGTTGTGCTGCGCAACGTCACCGCCAACGAGATGCTGGTGGACAACATGAAGGATCAGCTGGTCACCCTCCGGGCAGACGGTCTGACCAGCATCGGCGTAACCACCGTCAAAACCCCCGCCTATCTGGAGGACAACACCCCCGACGGCCTGGGCCTGCGGCAAATCATTATGGAGAACGCGGGCGGCAGGCTGACCCTGGCCGGCCGGGTCAAGGAAGTGATAAACAAGGCCCCCGGAAGCACGATCCAGCTGTCCAAGGGCACTGTGGGCAAGCTGACGGTGGATGAGGCCGCCGTGGGCTCCACCGTCCAGCTGGACCGGAACACCGAGGCCAAGGAGATCAACCTGGACACCGGCGCCAGCGTCAACGGCCAGGGCGACGTGGACAAGATGAACGTCAACGCCTCCGACGTGACCAGCACCATGCTGCCCAACGACATCTACATCCGGCCCGGCCTGGAGTCCAACATCGCCGGCGAGATCATGGACAGCGCCGCCGCCGAGGAGTCCTCTCTGGACCCCCAGATTCTGTCCGGCTATCCCCAGGCCAACGATATCGCCCCCACCTCTCTGCGGGCGGACTTCGCCGGCAATAAGCGGGGCACCGTCTACTGGGCCGTCAGCAATATCACCGACGGCTCCATCACCGCCGACGACCTGATTTCCCCGCCCTCCTACGGCTCCCTGGCCATGAAGAGCGGCTCCGTCGCCCTGCCCTCCGCCGAGACCGTGGTTCCGGTAAGCATCACCGGGCTGACCTCGGGCGGGTCCTACTACCTGTCCGCCGTCCTGGTGGACGCCAGAGAGCAGCGCAGTCCGGTCAAGGTCATCTCCTTTACCACGCCGGACAACACCAAGCCCGCCTTCGCTCAGGGCTATCCCTATATCTCCCTGGTGACCGACACCCTGGCCCAGGCCACCGTGATGGCAACCAAGAGCTGTAAGCTGTACTACGCGGTTCTGCCTCAGAACGCCTCCGCTCCCACCATCAACGACCTGAAGTCCGCTGCCGTCACCGGCAACCTGGGCTACGGCGTGATGGACGTGGTGAAGAACACCGAGCACACCTTCACCATCAGCCGCCAGCTGGAGGAGCTGAAGGACTACACCGCCTACTTCTGGCTCACCGACGCCAACGGCGCCAACAGCTCCAGCATCGTGGCCGTGCGGTTCACCACCAAGGACATGACCCCGCCGGAGTTCAACCCC
This sequence comes from Colidextribacter sp. OB.20, assembly GCF_009911595.1. Lineage (GTDB taxonomy): Bacteria > Bacillota > Clostridia > Oscillospirales > Oscillospiraceae > Lawsonibacter. Next base: position 19,910 of record NZ_QWKG01000025.1, on the reverse strand, counting down.
GACCCCGACCCCAATACCGCCACCGAGGGGGCGACCTCCGTTACCCTGACCGCCGGCCTGAACGAGAAGGGCACCATCTTCTGGGCCGTCGTTCCCAGAGGCAAGGCATACCCCAATCCCAACCCCGGCAACAGTGAAGACAACGAGAATGGCGCCGCCAAGCTGGACACCCTGTGGGCCAAGATCCAGGTGGAGTACGGCCGGGGCGCGACAAAGCGCGGCCAGGTGAAGGTCAACGACCCCAACACCGAGGTGACCCTCAACATTACCGGACTGGCCAAGGAGACCGTGTACGACCTGTACTACGTGGCTAAGGACGACGCGGGCAACTACTCCAAGTGGGTCAAGAAGATCACCATCAAGACCGAGGACAGCACCGGCCCCGTGGTCTACCAGTATTTCTCGGACTTCCAGGGCAACGACCCCACTGAGAAGCCCACGGTGAGCAGCGACGTGATCCTGGACTTCAGCGAGAGCATCGCGATTGGCGACAGCGGCGATTTGCTGGATCTATACAAGAGCGACCCCGAGCACACGAAAGCGACCGATTTTTTGCGGGAGAACTTCATCCTGAGGCGGTATGAGAACATGGATTGGCCTGTGGTGGATGAGAAGACAAAAGAGGCGGACAAGGAAAAGACCCGCAACTGGGTGGACTACAGCAAGGTGATTGTCCGCGCGTCGGAAACAAGAGAGGGCCATGTGGAGGTAGTTTTCTCCCCCGACCAGGGCGCCCTGAAGATGACCAGCGGCACCCAGTTCCAGTTTGAGCTGAGGAATGTCAAGGACCTGTCGGGCAACCCGCCCAAGGGCCCCATCCCCATCCTGACCCCCAAGAACTGCGAAAAGACGGAGCACACCCTGAAAATCTTCGACACTGTCTTTGCCTGGGTGGAGCTGGGCCCGGGCACTGACCGGCCCTCCGGAAAAGGCGAGGCCCCCGATTGGATTGAAAACCCGAAGGCGCAGCCGCACAACAATGGCGGCAAGCAGGAAGACGGCAGCGCCCGGGTGGACGGCTACTTCATCATGCGGCCCAAGTCCACCGCCAACGCTGCCGCCGACCTGCGGTACGACATCATCATTATGGGTACCGGGGATTACATCAGCTATGACCTGTACTACCGCATCAAGACCCCCAGCGGAGTAGTGAACACCGAGGCTTCTATTGCTGAAGGTTATGGCCTGTCCGCAGCACATGTTGAGACCGAAGTTGACGATGGTGGCTGGGTTTATCTGGGCAACAAGGAGAGCAATATGACCAGGGACAAGGTTTGGGATTCCATGTCCCTGGGCCGGGAGTTCAACAAGCAGGGTGAGCAGCCCTTCTTCCTTCCTCTAACGTCGCTGAGAGAGGGCTACATGTATGAGTTTGCCATCTCCGTCACCAAAAAGGCCGAAAATACTGACCCCGGCCAGTGGCGCGGCAGTGTTGGTTTCCGCGCCTATGTGGTGGCTGGCTACAGTACTGCCCTGGCCCCCCTCGCCCAGGGCGGCGCATCCGGAAAACTGCAGCCTAAGGATATCGACGACTTCAATAAGGGTATTGGCTCGGAGACCGGCCGGTCCATCGGCACCTACCAGACCCAGGATTATGTGGATTTCCTGGCCGACCTGGGCGGCAGACAGCTGCCCGGCTTCAAAATTGGCCCTAATATTGAGCTTTCGGACGAGAATCCGGATAAAAGCGTAGAGATCAACTTTGCCTTGGAGAATCCGGCCACCGTTTACTACGTTGTCGCCAACCGGGATGACAGAACCAATGACGGCTGGGGAGGGCGGCTGGATACAGAGCTGACCCTGAACACAAAGACAACGGGTACACCGCCTACGACTGAGCTGGATGTGACGAAAAGCGAGCAGGAGCGGCTGAAAGAAATAGTGGATGAACTGGGAATGGAAGAGGAAGATTTGCTCGGGACAATCACAAGCACAATCTCGGGTCAAGAGAAGCTTCTCTGGGAAGTCATTACCCTGCAGACCAACAGGACCAGTATGATCCCGGGCAAGCTGTTCTATACTGTGGGGGAGACACCGGCAGCCTCGAATATCGTGAATGGTAAGGGACTCGAAGGAAAGTATCGCTATGGAACTATGGTATACGAAGGCGGCAACACTACTCCCACTTTCACGATTGGCAATACGAGTGGCGAGGGTCCGGACACATATCTTACCCCGGATACGGAGTACTATATCTACATGGTAATCACCGACGCCGCAGGCAACCGCTCCCCGGTGTATATCTACAACTTTGCTACGGAGCCGACCAAGCCGCCCAAGATCGTGCTTACCCACAATGCTAAAAACGAGGGCATCGCTGATATTACGACAAAGGAAACCGACAGCGATCTGATTTATACGATGATCACTATCAGTACTGCGAACGAGAGGTGGAAGGGTGTATTAAACCAGAAGATGCACGAGGTTTCCGATGGAAAGGTGCTCCCTGAGCCTTATGGTAAGTGGACAGAGGTGACAGAGAAAGACGAGAACAATCAAGATGTTACAGTTTACAAGATGACTGACTCTATTACAGTATGGGAAGCTTTGAAGACGCGCTTCAGCTATAAGTCAGCCTACAACCCGGCAAATATTACGGGGGATAAACTGGAAGCCATAAGAGAGGGCGCTTATTTCCCGCCGGACGGAGCGAGGTCCGACGACTACTCTGTCTTTGATATTTATGCGGGTGATGACGTCCGGCGGCAGGTCTATGACATGATTCACGATGCAGGCTCCCCTTACGAGACGTCTAGCAAGAAAGATATCAAGCAGGAGCTGAACAAAGATAATCCGGCAGAGAAGGACCCCCATGTAATCTTTGTCATGGGCCGCAGTACCAGCACCGATGACCAGGTTGACAACTACTCCTTTGCGGCGATTAACCTTGATATCTACGGGGAACCGCCTGCGCTGATAGAAGAAGGAACCAGCTGTACAATTAATACGGATGACAATGGCGCAACCTTCTCTGGAACCTTTTCGCTCCATTTTGATGGGGATCTGTATTACGTAGAGAGAGCCTTGGAGGAAGGTGAGTATGCGTCGGAGCTCCATCAGAATTGTGGTGGGAATTGTGGTAAGAACTGCAAGGATGTTATAGATCTGTACAGTCCCCAAAATTCTGGTATCGTTTTAACGAGTACTGGTGTTCATACGAGCTTGACAGACATGCTTGAGTTCCGTTATAGCAACCTGCGACCTGGCGATCAGATTACGATCACCTCTCCTGGCAACTTCTCAAACAGATACGGCAGAACATCTCAATCGAAGGTCTATATCAAGGTCGAGCAGGAGGGTGAGGACTATTACATAAGAGTCCTGTGGGGCAGTAAGGTAATAGCGGAGCAAAAGTGTCGCATTTCCAAGCCTGTCAATCCGGCGCCAAAGCCGACGAGAATTGTGCCTGGTACGTTTGCTCAAAATACGCCTGGCAGTGACGAATATAACGGCACCTTTACAATTCGCTTTGATAAGCCGCTGTATTGGGCGGACGTTTATACTAGTAATAATGTGTTGCCTGTCTATAATAATAAAACTGCTGCCGCTGGTGGAATTAGTATTACAGATTATGTTGGTAAGAACGGTGGCACTGTGGAGGCTACGGGTACAGGCAGTAGCCCGGCAACTAGTTTTAGTCTGTCAGTTAAGGATGTAAAAGCTGGAACTGTGTTTAGCTGGTTTAGCCAAGGTTTCATCAGCAGCGAGGATGCGGAGAAGACATTGGAAAAGATGACGGTTACGGTAAGAGTGGAAGACGAAGTGACAAACGCACTAACTTGGAAACATGTATATCTTGATCTTGCGTTGGGGGATAACGTAGTTGACACCCAAGAAGTGATGAAATATTCAGTTTCTACACGTAAACCCTAATTCCTAATCGGGAGCGGGCCCCGTGCCCGCTCCCGTCCCCCGTTAACCAACCTCACGAAAAAGGAGTGTTTTATGGTGAAGACAACACTGGGACGGCGCTGGCTGTCTCTGTTCCTGACTCTTGTCCTGAGCCTGACCCTGGCGCCGGCGGCGCTGGCGGACGACCCGGAGACTGACGACCCGCCGGCGGTGACCGGCATCACCGCCAAGCTGAACAAGAAGGAACTGGTTCTGACTGAGAAGGGGCCCAGCGAGAAGCTGGAGCTCACGGTGACGGACAGCAACGGGAACAAGGTCACCGACAACTATACTGTGGAATGGGACTGCGGAGACGCGGCCACGATTGACGAGCCTGGCAATGAGAGTGGCAAGGTAAAACCTCTCAAGGCGGGTAAGACTGTCGTTACCGCTACTGTGACGTACAGCCCCCCAGGCGGTGAGACATTTACCGCCAAGGCCGAGTGCGAGGTTGAGGTTTTGGTGCGGGTAACGCTGGAGCTCCAGCCCAGCGGCCCCCTCATCCTGGAGACGGAGGGCAGGCTGAGGCAGGAGACCATCAGGGCCACGACGACCCCTGACGACGCCAAGGTCACCTGGAGCTCCTCCGACAGCGCTGTGGCCCAGGTGGGCTCCACCGACGCCAACGGCCACACGGCCACCCTCACCGGCCGCACCCCCGGCAAGGCCACCATCACGGCCACCGCCACCCAGGGGAAGAGTGAAGCTGAGGCCACCATCGACGTGGAGGTCAGCGGCATCGTACTCAGTAAGACTGACCTGAGCGTCCGGGAGGGGAATGAGGTGGATATTCCCACCATTTCCCGCTTCGGCGCGGCCAGAAACGGCACCCTGAGCTTCCAGTCCGCCGACAACAGCGTGGCGGCCGTGGTAGGCACAACGGTAGAGGGCCGGGGTCCGGGCACCACCACCATCACCGTCTACGCCGGGGTGGATTATCAGGAGATTTTCACCGTCACGGTGTCCTCCAACCACGAGGTGACCATTGAGGTCCCCCGCTTCCTGACCACCGACACCCTGAGCTTCGCCGACTACCTGGACAATTTCAACGACCAGGCCGGCGGGAGGCTGTCCCACCTGACCGGGCTCTATGTGGACCCCGCCCAGGGCATTTTGTACTATCGGTACAACGCCGACAACGGCCCCGAGGGCGTGGCCCAGAGCCAGGACTACTACTACAACGCCACCGGCAGGCAGAAGAGCCTGGGTGAGATCACCTTCGTGCCCAACCCCGGCTATACCGGCAGCCAGGTCACCATCAACTACACGGTTGTCTCCACCCTCCATCAGAACAGCAACGGCCGCATCATTCTGAACATGGTGAAGGGTCAGGCCAGCGAAATCCAGCTGACCGGCACCCACAGCTACCCCGCCCGGTTCAGCAGCGAGGACTTCAACCGGATCTGTGTGCAGAACTACGGCGCCGCCCTGAACTATGTCACCTTCTCCCTGCCCCCCTCCAGCCAGGGGGTGCTGTACACCGACTATGTCAGCGACGATGACTTCGGAACCAAAATCACCGCCGGCACCCAGTACCGCCGCCGGGATCTGGACAGTGTGTCCTTTGTCCCTGCCGCCAGCTTCTCCGGCACCGCCACCATCTACTACACGGGCCGGGCGGCAGGGAGCCCCGGGGCCTCCTACACCGGCCAGGTGACCGTCACCGTGACCAGAGACAGCCCCTCCAAGGGGGAGAATCTGATCTACAGCTGCTACTCCGGCGGCACGGTCACTCTGGATGACGAGCGGTTCGACGACTACTGGCAGAACGACCTGAACGGCAGGGGCAGCCTGAACTTCATCCGCTTTGACTCCCTGCCCGCCGCCAGCCAGGGCACGCTGTACTGCCGCTACCGCTCCGCCAGCAACCCCGGCACCCCGGCCCAGACCGGCACCAACTACTACTGCGGCACCTATACCCCCCGGCTGGATCAGATCACCTTCGTGCCCGACCAGTACTTCTCCGGCACCGTGTACATCCCCTTTACCGGCTGGAGCAACAACGGAGACCGCTTCTCCGGCACCATTGAGATCGACGTGACCGGCTCGGGCGGCGCGGGCAGCATCTGGTACGACTGCAAGCCCGGCCGGACCGTGAAGTTTGACGCCGGCGACTTCAACCAGCTGAGCCGGGACCTGACCGGCCGGGCGGTGGACTACATCCAGTTCCAGAATCTGCCCAACAGCTCCTCCCAGGGCTGGCTTCTGCACAGCGGCAGCCGGATTACCAGCTCCGCCCTCTCCCGGCAGTACAGCAACGGCTCGGGGAGCTACCGCATCCAGTATCTGTCCTTCCAGGCGGCCGGCGGCTTCAGCGGAACGGTGGACATCCCCTTTACCGGCATGTCTGCCAACGGGGTCAGCTTTACCGGCACCCTCACCATCGCATCCGACGGCTCGGGGGGCCGGGACATGACGATCTATTACACCGCCGACTACGGCGACGCCGCGGTCTTCGACCGGGACGATTTTGACAACCTGTCCTGGGATGAGACGGGCGAAGATGTGAGCAGCGTCCAGTTTGAGATCCCCAGCACCAGCCGGGGCAGCCTCTACCAGGGCTACCGCTCCAGCACCAGCCGGGGCAGCCGCATCACCTCCGACAGCACCCGCATCAGCGCCAGTGACCTGGACCGGGTGGCATTTCTCCCGGCCAGCGGCTTTACAGGTACGGTGAATATTGACTTCACTGCCACCGCCCGGAACGGCGGGGGCACCTTCACCGGCACGGTGCAGGTGGACGTGGGCCAGGCGGGCACGTCGGCCACCGCCCGCTACTCCACCTGGACGGCCCCGGTGTCCTTCCGCAGCGTTGACCTGCGCGGCGGCGGCACTCTGGACTATATCCGCCTCACCTCCCTGCCCTCCGCCAATGAGGGCAAGCTGTACAGCATATACGAGAGCAGCACCAAGGGCGGCCGGGCCGGCATGGGGGTCTCCTACTATGCCAGCCAGAGCAGGGGTGAGCCCATCGACTGGCTGACCTTCGTCCCCCGGGCGGGCTTCACCGGGACGGTCCGTCTCCCCTACACCGGCACAAACACCAACGGCTCCTCCTTCCAGGGGGAGGTGGTCATCGACGTCTCGCCCGTTTACGGCTCCAACCACTTCAGCGACATGGGGATGTACGGCGCGGAGGCCCAGGCGGCGGTGGCCTACCTCTACGACAGCGGCGTGGTCCACGGCATTTCCGCCACCCAGTTCGCGCCCCAGGGGAATATCACCCGGGGAGATTTCGCGGTGATGCTCTACAACGCCTTCAACGTTGACTCCACCTCCAGCGGCGGCAGTCAGGCGTTTACCGACGTTCCCGCCGGCACCTACTACACCGAGGCGGTGAACACCCTGCACCGTATGGGCATCGTCAACGGCGTGGGCGGCGGGAAATATGCCCCCACCGGCAATGTCTCCCGGCAGGACGCCATCTGCATGGTCCACCGGGCCATGCGGTCCATGGGCTGGAGCACCGGCAGCGGCGGCGGGTCCCTGCTGAGCAGCTACAGCGACGGCGGCTCTGTCGCGGACTACGCCAGAAACGACATGGCCAACGCCGTTTTGAAGGGCTACCTGCCCATCACAAACGGCCGTCTGGACAGCAACGCCCTCCTGACCCGAGTAGATATGGCCCTGATTCTCCACCGGGTGCTGACCTATTAAGATAACAAAGCGGAAACAGCGCCGGCTCAGTCCGGCGCTGTTTTTATGCCTGTCTCCGGGACAAGGTCTTGTACAGCCCTCCAATGCGTGGTATAATAAACCGTTACGGCTCTGGAAGGGCCGCAGATTAAGAAAAAGGGGTTATACCGCCATGACCTACAAAGAGGAATTTATCATCTTTATGGTGCGCTCCGGCGTACTCACCTTCGGGGACTTCACCACCAAGTCGGGGCGAAAGACCCCCTACTTCGTCAACACCGGCAACTACAAAACAGGGGCCCAGGCCGCCAGGCTGGGGGACTACTACGCCGCCTGTGTTCAGGAGAACCTGCCCGAGGGGATCGACTGCCTCTTCGGCCCGGCCTATAAGGGCATCCCCCTGGCCGTGTCCGCCGCAGCGTCCCTCTATCGGAGCTATGGCCGGGACCTGCCTTACTGCTTCAACCGCAAGGAGGCCAAGGACCACGGCGAGGGCGGGGCCATGGTGGGGTACAAGCCCCAGGACGGGGACCGGGTGGCTGTCATTGAGGATGTGGTCACCGCCGGCACCGCCGTCCGGGAGTCCATTGAGCTGTTCAAGCACGTGGCCAAGGTGGACATGAAGGCCCTTTTTGTCTCGGTGGACCGGATGGAGCGGGGCACCCGGGACTGCTCCACCCTGGACGAGCTGCGCCAGGACTACGGCATCCAGGTGTACCCCATCGTCACCGTCCGGGAGGTGATCTCCTTCCTGCACAACAACCCGGTGGACGGGAAGGTCTATATTGACGACGCCATGAAGGAGAAGATGGAGGCCTACCTGGCCGAATACGGGGCCAAATAAGGAGGAATGCCGGTATGTGCTTTGACAAGGCGGACTATTACTACAAAAAGGCCATGGAGGCCTACTGCCAGGCATATCGAAAGAAAGCGGACGCTCTCACCGACGATGACCATGACGAGATCGTCCGGTGGGCAGGCAATCACATTGGATTTTTCCTCACCTGGATAATCCGGAAGGGGTTTGAGGGGGAACTCCACAAGGAGCTCCCCCAGGCCCTGGAGGAGGTCAAGACCGGCAAGCTGCCGGGGGTGGACTTCTTCCTGCGGTACTGCGACGGAAAATTCTGGGATGAGGACCTGTGCCCGGAGATTCTGCCCTTTGTGGTGCGGTACTATGATGGCGGCCAGTATTGGAAGGACTACGTGGAGTGGGTAATCACTGTCCTGTGCGACCTGCCTCTGGAGTTTGTGGGCAGCTGGGAGGACTACCTCCGGTTCGAGCCTGTGCTGGATCAAGCCTATCAGGATTACCAGGACGATATGGAGGGCTGAGATGAACTTCATCGACCGGGCTCTGGCCCAGGGGGAAGGCTTAACCCCGGACGATTTCCTCCAGGCTATGGCGGATATCTACAAGGAGCCCCAGGTCTGGCGAGAGCTGGACCGATATCCCCAATACATCCAGGATGTCATTTATATCATCGACTACGACACCGAGGTGCAGATGGAGGGGCTGGACGGCTGCGCGGCCAGCCCCCGTGTGGAACAGTATATTCAGGCCCTGCTGAATTGCGGGGCGGCCGCCGAGGCGGAGATTTTAAAGCGGGCGGGTGAGCTGAGCGGCCCGGATTATGAGGACGAGGCGGTTGACGCGGAGATGGATATTCTCTGTCAGCAGATTGCCCTCAATCAAGATTATGACGCCTTTTGGGACTTGGTACGAGGATATATTGAGCGGTCACGAGGGGATTAAAGGAGTTGTGAGGCCATGCCGGAGAAAAAGATATCCATCCACACCGGCCACCGGAAGCGGTTGAAGGAAGAATTTCGCACCCGGGGGATCGAGGGCTGGACCGACCACAAGGTGTTGGAGCTGATTTTGGGCTTCGGCATTCCCCAGGGGGATGTGAACCCCCTGGCCCACGAGCTCATCGACCGCTTCGGCTCCCTGTCCGGCGCGCTGGACGCCCTGCCCGAGGAGCTGATGAAGGTGAAGGGGATGGGGGAGCACTCGGCTACCATGCTCAAGCTGTTCCCTGCGGTGCTGGGGCGCTATTTGGAAGGCCGCACCGGCCCGGGGCAGATCGTCCACACGGTTCAGGAGGCAGGGCATGTTCTGGCGCCTTACCTCTACGGCGCCCGGAACGAGATGGCCTATATTTTGTGTCTGGACGCCAAGGCGAAGGTGCTGGGAGTCCGAAGAATTTCAGAGGGCAACAACAGCAACTCTTCTGTTGCCATCCGCCGGGTGGCGGAGGAGTGTCTGGCCCTGCGGGCCTCCCTCTGCTACCTGGCCCACAACCATGTCAGCGGCGTTGCCCTGCCCTCCCCGGAGGACATGAACACCACTGCTGTCATCCGCTCTGCTCTGGACCCCCTGGGCGTGCGGCTGGTGGACCACCTGGTTTTTGTGGATGGCGACCTGGTGTCTACCCGGGAGACCGCCGCCAGCGGAAAAAAGGGCGGCTACCGCATGGTTTATCCCGGCCAGCAGTGAAAAATTTGTTCGATTTCCTCTTGATGTGGAACGTTAGTTCTGCTATAATATAAGCCTCCCTTGAAGAAGGGAGGGGGACCGCCGGGGGAAGCCCGGTGGTGGAGGGGTCCCTCGAAGAAACCCCCAGTCATTTGCTTCGCAAATGCCAGCCCCCTTTATGAAAGGGGGCCTTTCGGCGTAAATTGGATCGGTGAGGTGAAACCCATGCCCAAATTTGAAGTAGTCTCCGAATACACCCCCAGCGGCGACCAGCCGGAGGCCATTGAGGCCCTGTCCAGCGGCATCGAGATGGGGCTGGATGAGCAGACCCTCCTGGGGGTCACCGGATCGGGCAAGACCTTCACCATGGCGAAGATCATCGAGAAGGTCCAGCGGCCCACCCTGGTGCTGGCCCACAACAAGACCCTGGCCGCCCAGCTGTGCGCCGAATTTAAGGAGTTTTTCCCCAACAACGCGGTGGAGTACTTCGTGTCCTACTACGACTACTACCAGCCCGAGGCCTATATCCCCCATACCGACACCTTTATTGAGAAGGACTCCTCCATCAACGAGGAGATCGACCGGCTGCGCCTGTCCGCCACCGTCTCTCTGCTGGAGCGGCGGGACGTGATTGTGGTGTCCTCGGTGTCCTGCATCTACGGCCTGGGCGAGCCGGAGGATTTTGGGCAGCTGATGGTCTCACTCCGGGTGGGGGCGGCGCTGGAGCGGGATGAGCTGCTGAAAAAGCTGGTTGCCATCCGCTACGAGCGCAACGACATCGCCTTTGACCGAAACATGTTCCGGGTCCGGGGAGACACGGTGGAGGTCTGGCCCGCCTACTGGAAGGACACCGCCATCCGGGTGGAGTTCTTTGGGGACGAGATCGACCGCATCAGCGAGATCAACGTGGTCACCGGCTCGCCCATCCGCCGGCTTCAAAACATTCCCATCTGGCCCGCCACCCACTATGTCACCCCCAAGGAGAAGATGGACGCCGCCATCCAGGAGATCTATCAGGAGATGGAGGAGCGGGTGGCCTTCTTTGAGTCGGAAAACAAGCTCATCGAGGCCCAGCGCATCAAGCAGCGCACCATGTATGACGTGGAGATGATGCAGGAGCTGGGCTACTGCTCGGGCATTGAGAACTACTCCCGGGTCATTGAGGGCCGTCCGGTGGGCTCACCGCCCAACACCCTTCTGGACTATTTCCCCAAGGACTTTGTCCTGTTCATCGACGAGAGCCATGTCACGCTGCCCCAGGTCCGGGCCATGTACAACGGCGACCGGGCCCGAAAGACCACCCTGGTGGACTATGGCTTCCGCCTGCCCTGCGCCTACGACAACCGGCCCCTGAGATTTGAGGAGTTCGAGAAGCGGGTGAACCAGATTGTCTACGTCTCCGCCACCCCGGGGGAGTATGAGCGCACCCGGTCGGGGCAGATTGTGGAGCAGGTCATCCGGCCCACCGGCCTGCTGGACCCGGTGATTGAGGTCCGGCCGGTGGAGGGGCAGATCGACGACCTCATCGGCGAGATCAACACCCGCACCGCCCGGGACGAGCGGGTGCTGGTGACCACCCTCACCAAGCGGATGGCCGAGGACCTGACCACCTACCTCCAGGGGGCGGGGATCAAGGTGCGGTACATGCATCACGACATCGACGCCATGGAGCGCATGGAGATCATCCGGGACCTGCGGCTGGGCACCTTCCACGTGCTGGTGGGCATCAACCTCCTGCGGGAGGGCCTGGACCTGCCCGAGGTGTCTCTGGTAGCCATCCTGGACGCCGACAAGGAGGGATTCCTCCGCAGCGAGACCTCCCTCATCCAGACCATCGGCCGGGCCGCCCGAAACGCCCAGGGCATGGTGGTTATGTACGCCGACACCGTGACTCCCTCTATGGCCCGGGCCATCGACGAGACCCAGCGCCGCCGGGAGAAGCAGGACGCCTTCAACAAAGCCCACGGCATCGTTCCCAAGACCATTATCAAGTCGGTGCGGGACCTGATGAGCATCTCCGCCGGCGAGGACACCGCCGAAAAGCGGGGCGAGGTCCAGGGCCTCACCAAGCAGCAGAAGGCCGAGCGGATTGCCCGGCTGGAAAAAGAGATGCGCGAGGCGGCGAAAATGCTGGAGTTCGAGCTGGCCGCCGCCCTGCGGGACCAGATCATAGAACTGCGGGGGAAGTAGGGCCGTTGGGCGGAAGTTCCAAAGCGAGGAAGAAACCTGCCTGGAGGCCATACATGAATGCCTGTGCGCCCCAGTCCCTTTTCATGCTGTTTAACAGGTCCAGGGATAACAGACGCTCATGGTTGGACAGCGTCTGAGCATAAGCCAGCCACTCCCGTTTTTGACATTGGTATGATTCAGACATAGCTTCATCTTCGAACATGGGCGCGGCATAGTTGTCATAGAGCCATTGACAAAAATAGTCATAGAAGTATCCTCCTCAACAAAAGATAGAAAATATCGCGTCGAAAACCATCGTTATTTGATTATTGTAGCAGATGTTTTTTGACGTGTCAAGGGGTTTTATTTATGAAGGATAAATTAAAATTAGAAGTGTTTGCTGTGCGCCTTCGGGAGCTGCGACAAGAAAAGCATATGACACAGAGACAGATGGGAGACCTGATGGGGATCACAGAGCGAAATTATCAGCGCTGGGAGAAGGGAGAGGTCAATGCGTCGGGCACCGCCTTGATTTTTCTGGGCGACTTTTTTGGCGTCTCCGCTGATTACCTCCTGGGCCGGACAGAGAACCGGGAAATCAACCGATGATATTGTTTTCAGGTGATGTGTCAAGGGGTATAAAATGGAATTGTTAAAAATTATGGGAAATAGGTTGAAAGCTCTCCGGGAGGGGAGCCATTTGAAGCAAAAGGATATGGCGGAGTTGCTGGATTGCACACCGAGCCATTATCAAAAGATCGAATATGGAAAGGTAAATGTTTCCGTGTCAATGCTTGATTTTCTGGCGGAGCATTTTGGCGTCTCCACTGATTACCTCCTGGGCCGGACAGAGAACCGGGAGATTAACCGCTGACGCGGTATGGCGGCGTAATAATCAAGAGGGGGAGATTCTATGGGCGGATTGATTATTGTAGTCATGTGGCCCATGATCCTGCCAATCGCAATTTTGTATTTTTTGGATATCGCCCTGAACCTGTTCGCCCCCATCCTGCTGGGGCTGAACATCGCCGGCCTGGCGGGGCTGCTTCTGGTCCGCTGGCTGTGGAAGCGGAGCGGCACCATGGACCGGGCCTATCTTGACGGCCTGACCGGCTGGAGAGGGACCCTCCTGCGCGGCCTGCGGTGGGTGCTGTGGATCTGCATCATCTGGGAGGTCCTGCTGGCGGCCTTTTTCGCGGCCTATCTGGCCTGGGAGCATGGACTGCTGTGAGGGGCCGGCTTTTGGACCCGCCGCAACGAAAACAAAACCGCCTGCTGGGTTACAATTACAACCGGCCGGGGTATTATTTCATTACGGTTTGTATTAAAAAACATGTAGAAATGTTGGGCAGGGTTGTGCGAGAATGTAGGGGCGCACATTGTGCGCCCGCAAACGTGCAACTTTCTGACATTGGTCATGTTGTGGAGAACGCCATTTTACAGATACCCAAACACCATGGAGATGTTCGTGTAGACAAATACGTTATTATGCCCAATCATATTCATTTAATTTTGGTGTTGGGATGGGAGAACGGGCGCACAATGTGCGCCCCTACACGCCGGTCCTCCATTCCTGGGATCCTGCACGGGATGAAAGAAGCTGTCACAAAAACGATTGGTTTTCCCATATGGCAAAAGAGTTACCACGACCACATCATCCGCGGCGAGGCGGATTACCGGCGGATATGGGAATACATCGAGACCAATCCCGCGAAATGGCGGGAAGACTGTTATTATGAGGAAGGTAAATAAGATGGCAAAGCAGAAAGATGAGAAAACCAACGTCATGCGGGTTTTGGAGCAGAAGAGCGTCCCGTACACCGCCCACACCTACGACCCGGACGCCGGGCTGGACGGGGTGAGCGTAGCCAGGCAGCTGGGCCGGGACCCGGAGACGGTGTTCAAGACCCTGGTGGCTCGGGGGGCCTCCGGGGGGCTGTATGTATTCGACATCCCGGTGGAGGCCAGTCTGGACCTGAAAAAGGCGGCGAAGGCGGTGGGGGAGAAGTCCATCGCCATGATCCACCAGAAGGAGCTGCTTCCCCTGACGGGCTACGTCCACGGGGGCTGTTCCCCGGTGGGGATGAAAAAGCAGTACCCCACCGTATTTGACGAGACGGCGGAGCTGATTGACACCATCGTGGTGTCCGCCGGGAAGATCGGCTTTCAGGTGGAGCTGGAGCCCGCCGCGCTGATGGCGCTGGTAGGGGCGTCCACTGCGGACCTGAGCGTTTGAAAGGAGAGCGTATGCTGGGTGCTTGGAGAGAGATGTCCTGGTATCGCCGCATTTTGCTGATTGTTCTGGCTGTGATGATTGCAGGCTTTGGGATTGCCACCCTTGCCGCGGGCGGCCGTGAGGGGATGGAATACCGGGACACCCTGCTCCGTTTCACGCAGGAGGGGGAGGTGCGCCGCTACACCGGCAGAGTCGATGGAAAGCGGGCGGAGTTCACCGTCCGACCCGGCGGGAGGGTGGAGTACCGCTGGGGGGAGGAGGTCTACGGCCCCTACCAGGTGGCGGAGGACCCCTCCGCCGCCCCTGAGCGATACATGACCGGTCTGGAGATTCGCCAGGGGGATCAGATACTCTTTCGGGGCGGGCTCTCCAGCGGGATGTGGCCGATCCTGTACGGCGAAGACGGAGAGCCCACCGAAATACTGAACATCACCTACAGCACATCAGGGGGGAAGGTCTATGATTCCAACGGACGGGAGCTGACCCTCCGGGACCTCCACGAGCCTGGCCTGACCACCGTGGCGAAGCTGGTCCTCCAGATGCCCGAGCTGACCCATCGGGGCAGCTTTGCCCTGTACCTGCTGGTGACCCTGCTGGCAGCTTTCAACATCTTCCAGATTTGCTGTCCCGGCCTCATGTTCCGCTGGAGCATCATGTGGCACGTCCGGGACCCGGCGGCGGCGGAGCCCTCAGAGTGGTACATCTTTATGGAACGGGCCGAGTGGGTAATTTTGACCGGCGTAGCCGCCGTGCTCTACTGGCTGGCCCTGACGACGATCAATTAGGAGGAAATTATGGCGAGCAACCCTGATTTTGTCAACTATATCTGCGAGCAGCTGGAGGGGCTGGGGGCCGTCCGGTCCCGGAAGATGTTCGGGGAGTATATGGTCTACCTCAACGACAAGCCGGTAGTGATTATCTGCGGCGACCGGCCCATGGTGAAGATGCTGCCCTGTCTGGAGGAGCTCCTCCGGGGCCGCCCCACTGAGCCGCCCTACGAGGGGGCCAAGAACCACTACCTTCTGGACCCGGACGACCGGGACACCCTGCGCCAGGCGGTCCGCCTGGCCGAGGAGGTCACCCCCCTGCCCAGGAAGAAGGCCCCCAAAAAGAAGGACCCGGCCCAAGCGGAGGGCCCGGTGCCCTGGGACGTGGCCTGGCCCCAGCATACGAAGCCCGCCCTGTCCGACATTGGGGCCTGGGTGAACAACCCCCTTCTGGAGGAGCTGGCGGACTGGATGAAGGAGACTTATCAGCTGGAGCCCTCCATCGAGTTCAGCCGGTGCTCCATGGACCGGGGATGGAACGTGAAATATAAAAAGGGGAGCAGGGCCTTGTGCGCCCTCTATGTCCGCTCTGGCTGGTTCACCGCCATGGTGACCCTGAGGGCCAAGGAGGTGGCCGGGCTGGAGACCCTTCTGCCCACCTTCTCCGCCCCGTTCCGCAAGCTGTATGAAGAAACCCCGCCCTTCAACGGCGGCAAGTGGCTGGTGATGGATGTAAAAAAGCCGGAGCAGCTGGAAGAAGTTCAGCGGCTGATTCTGATGAAGGCAAAGCCCCCGCGCAATGCCACGTAAAGGGAGGTGCCGGGAGATGAAAATACGTTTTTCTGCTATACTGCTCAGCGCAATCCTGCTTCTGTCCGCCTGCGGACCCGTGCCGAAGGAGGGGGCGGTCTCATCGGGGACCTCGGCCTCCGTCTCAGAGCCGGAGGCTATCGTGCCCGCCTACTTCGGGGATTGGGCGGTGACCGCCTGTCTGGGGACTGCCCCAACCTGCGCCATGAGCCAGGAGGAGCTGAACGCCTGCGAGGGGCTGGCCGTCTCCTATAAGGAGGACAGCTTCACGGCTGAGGGGATCACCTGTGAATTTCTGCCCGGCACAGCCTACGCCGAGGATATCGTCACGGCGGAGGGCTTCGAGACTGCCTGCGGGCTGGCCCCCTCCGAGCTGGGGGCGTCGGCCTCCATGCTGCTCCACGTCACGGTGAATATTGAGGGGAATATCGGCCAAAACCGGCTTCTGGGCCGGGACTTCTTTGTCCTGGGCAGCGACAGTCTGCTTATCTACTGCGACGGTGCCTTCTTCCAGGCGGAGCGGGCGGAGTAAGGGGGGCGGGCACGATGGCCTTTATGGCGCTGTTCGGATGGATATTTCTGCTAATGATTCCGGCCTTTTATATCGGTATGGCTTTGGAGGCGGTTCTGACTTGGGCTGCGGCCCATGTCCTTTTGCTCAATGTGATTCTGGTCCTTCTGCTGGTGCCGAATCTGCTGATTCTTTGGATCCTGTTGAAAATCCGGGCGAAATGGAAGCGGGAAGGGAAGCTGAAGGCGTCCTATGCCAGACGAGACCCGACTTTAAAAGGTTTCTTGGGCCGTTTCACTCTGTTTTGCGGGCTGGCCTGGGAGTTTTTTGTCGTCATTGCCTTCCTGGCACTTTTGATTTTTCAGCCTATTCCCCGTTTGGCGGGTATACTTCTGTAAACTCGATATTTGCGTACAAGGAGAACAACTGTTATGCACACACACATTTCCGTCAAGGGCGCACGGGTGAACAACCTGAAAAACATCGACGTGAAGATTCCACGAGACAAGCTGGTGGTCCTCACCGGGCTGTCGGGCTCAGGCAAATCCTCCCTGGCCTTCGACACCATCTACGCCGAGGGCCAGCGGCGGTATGTGGAGTCGCTGTCCTCCTACGCCCGGATGTTCCTGGGCCAGATGGAGAAGCCCGATGTGGACTACATCGACGGCCTGTCCCCGGCCATCTCCATCGACCAAAAGACCACCAGCAAGAACCCCCGGTCCACCGTGGGCACGGTGACGGAGATCTACGACTATCTGCGCCTGCTCTGGGCCCGGGTGGGCACCCCCCACTGCCCCATCTGCGGCAAGGAGATCAAGCAGCAGACCATCGACCAGATCATCGACCAGGTCCTTGCCCTCCCCGAGGCCACCCGCATCCAGGTGATGGCCCCGGTAATCCGGGGGAAGAAGGGGGAGCACGCCAAAATTTTTGAGGACGCCCGGAAGTCGGGCTACGTCCGTGTCCGGGCGGACGGCTCCCTCTACGACCTCAGCGAGGAGATCAAGCTGGACAAGAACAAAAAGCACCACATTGAGATTGTGGTGGACAGGCTGGTCATCCGGGAGGACATCGCCCGCCGACTCACCGACAGCGTGGAGGTGGCCTCCAACCTGGCGGGAGGGCTGGTGGTGGTGAACATCGTGGGGGAGGACCGGGACATCATGTTCTCCCAGAACTACGCCTGTGAGGACTGCGGCGTGTCCATTGAGGAGCTGTCCCCCCGGATGTTCTCCTTCAACAATCCCTTCGGGGCCTGTCCCACCTGCACTGGCCTGGGCTCTCAGATGAAGATCGACCCGGAGCTGATTATCCCCAACGGGGACCTGTCCATTGTGGAGGGGGGGATTACCGCCTCCGGGTGGAACAACATCAAGTCCGACGGCATCTCCCGGATGTACTTCGACGCCCTGTCCAAAAAATACAAGTTCAAGCTGAACACCCCGATCAGGGATTTGCCCAAGGAGGTCATGGACGTGATCCTCTACGGCACCAACGGGGAGAAGCTTACCCTCTACTACGACCAGCCCCGGGGGAAGGGCACCCTGTACCAGCCCTTCGAGGGCATCATCAACAACCTGGAGCGCCGCTACCGGGAGACCCAGTCGGACGCCATGAAGCGGGAGCTGGAGGAGTGCATGTCCCAGTGCCCCTGCCCCGCCTGTCAGGGCCGGCGGCTGAAAAAGGAGTCCCTGGCCGTCACGGTGGGGGGGCTGGATATCGACAGCTTCTGCCGCAAGAGCGTCACCGAGGCCCTGGACTTCATGGAGGGGCTGGTCCTCAACGAGACCCAGACCATGATCGCCTCTCAGATTTTGAAGGAGATCCGCAGCCGCCTGGGCTTCCTCCAGTCGGTGGGCCTGCAATATCTGACCCTCTCCCGGGAGGCGGGCACCCTCTCCGGCGGCGAGAGCCAGCGCATCCGCCTGGCCACCCAGATCGGCTCCTCCCTGATGGGGGTGCTCTATATCCTGGACGAGCCCTCCATCGGCCTGCACCAGCGGGACAACGACAAGCTCCTCCAGACCCTGAAGGAGCTGCGGGACCTGGGCAACACCCTCTTAGTGGTGGAGCACGACGAGGACACCATGCGGGAGGCCGACTATATCATCGACGTGGGCCCCGGTGCGGGGGTGAACGGGGGCACCATCGTGGCCGCCGGCACCCCGGAGGAGGTCATGAGCAATCCCGCCTCCATCACCGGGGACTACCTCACCGGGCGGAAAAAAATCCCCGTTCCGTCGGAGCGGCGGAAGGGGAGCGGGCACTATTTAAAGGTGTTCGGCGCGGCGGAGCACAACCTGCGTCAGGTGGACGTGGATTTCCCTCTGGGGACCTTCACCTGCGTCACCGGGGTGTCGGGGTCAGGAAAATCCTCTCTGGTGAACGAAATTCTCTTCAAGAAGCTGGGGGCCGACCTGAACCGCACCAAGACCCGGGCGGGAAAGCACCAGCGCATCGAGGGGGAGGAGTTCCTGGACAAGGTCATCAATATCGACCAGTCCCCGATTGGCCGCACCCCCCGGTCCAACCCGGCCACCTATACCAACCTGTTCAGCGATATCCGGGACCTGTTCGCTTCCACCCCCGACGCCAAGAGCCGGGGCTACGGCCCGGGCCGGTTCTCCTTCAACACCCGGGGGGGCCGGTGCGAGGCCTGCACCGGCGACGGACTGCTCAAGATTGAGATGCACTTCCTCCCGGACATCTACGTCCCCTGCGAGGTGTGCAAGGGCAGGCGGTACAACCGGGAGACCCTGGAGGTGCGGTACAAGGGGAAGAACATCTACGAGGTCCTGGAGATGACGGTGGACGAGGCCCTGCCCTTCTTCGAGAACATCCCCAAGATTTACAACCGCCTCAAGACCCTGGAGGAGGTGGGCCTGGGCTATGTGAAGCTGGGCCAGCCCTCCACCGAGCTGTCCGGCGGCGAGGCCCAGCGGGTGAAGCTGGCCACCGAGCTGTCCAAGCGCTCCACAGGGAAAACCATCTATATTTTGGACGAGCCCACCACCGGCCTGCACTCCGCCGACGTCCACAAGCTCATCGAGGTGCTCCAGCGGCTGGTGGAGGGGGGCAACACGGTGGTGGTCATCGAGCACAACCTGGATGTGATCAAAACCGCCGACCATATCATCGACCTGGGCCCCGAGGGGGGCGACGGCGGCGGACAGATCGTCTGCACTGGCACCCCCGAGGAGGTAGCCGCCTGTCCCGGCTCCTATACGGGGCAGTACCTGAAGAAGCTGCTCTAAAAAAGCCTCCCCCCTTGTGGGGGAGGTGTCGGCGGCGAAGCCGCTGACGGAGGGGGGCGGCAGTTCTGCCCCCGTCCCCCGCAGGAAAAAGCCTCCCTTCGAGAAGGGAGGTGGCATTTGCGAAGCAAATGACGGAGGGTTTTCCCAATCGAAACGT
>NZ_QWKG01000024.1 GCF_009911595.1 Colidextribacter sp. OB.20 | reverse complement strand
GACTAAGCAGATCCACTCTAAATCATCTGCAAATCTTATTATACGAGGCAAATTACTGCTGATTATCGCCCCTGCACAGTATTACGCGTTCTGATGATTGCCATAAACCCGCAAGGGCCGCCCCGGCTGGGGCGGCCCAAATTTTTTTGCGAAAGGGGGTTGACAAACCGTCCCACATGTATTATTGTATTAATCGCATAATACAATAATACAGAGGAGAGACGTCAATGGAGTGGAAGCTGGACGACGACCGGCCCATCTGGCAGCAGCTGGCCCAGCAGCTCACCCGGCGGATCATCACCGGGGTCTATCCCCCGGGGAGCAGACTGCCTTCGGTGCGGGAGCTGGCGGCTCAGGCGGGGGTGAATCCCAACACCATGCAGCGGGCTCTGGCCCAGCTGGAGCTGGACGGCCTTGCCAGGGCCGACCGCACCGCCGGCCGGCTGGTGACCCAGGACACGGTCATCCTGGACCGGGTGCGCCGGAGCGAGGCCCAAGCCATCATTCGCCAATATCTGGACGCCATGGCCGCCCTGGGCTACGACCGGGACCGGGCCGCGTCCCTTTTGCGGGAGGAGGAAACATCATGAGCGAAAACCTGATCGAGTGCCGGGGGCTGTATAAGTCCTACGGCCTGCGCCCCGCCCTGTGCGGGGTGGACCTGGAGGTGGGACCGGGGCGGATTGTGGGCCTGCTGGGGCCCAACGGCAGCGGCAAGACCACACTCATCAAGCTGCTGTGCGGCCTGCTCCAGCCCACCCGGGGCGAGCTGGAAATCGACGGCTCCGCCATCGGGCCCTATACCAAATCGGTGGTGAGCTATCTGCCTGACCGGATGTACTTCGCCGACTGGATGAAGGCGGTAGATCTGTTCGACCTGTTCCGGGACTTTTACAGCGATTTTGAGTACGAGAAGGCCATCGACATGTGCCATTCCCTGGGAGTGGAGCCCCATGACCGGCTGAAGGCCATGTCCAAGGGCACCAAGGAGAAGGTCCAGCTGGTGCTGGTCATGGCCCGGAACGCCAGGCTCTACCTGCTGGACGAACCCATCGCCGGGGTGGACCCGGCGGCCCGGGACTTCATCCTGCGCACCATTTTGACCAACTACAACGAGGAGGGCACCGTCCTCATCTCCACCCACCTGATCTCCGACGTGGAGCGGGTGCTGGACGAGGCTGTCTTTCTCAAGGAGGGGAAAATCATGCTCCACGAGACAGTGGACACCATCCGGGAGAAGGAGGGCAGGAGCGTGGACGCCCTCTTCCGGGAGATTTTCCGGGCGGAGCCCATGGAAGGAGGAGAGTTCTGATGCTGTTTAAGCTGTTAAAATACGACTTCCGGGCCATGTGGAAGCAGTTTTCCCTCATCTGGGGGGCGGCACTGGTACTGGCCCTGGTGAATCGGTTTAGTATTTTTTGGGATGTGGACGACCACGTTATCGGCCTCAGCGATACCACCGCCTCAGGCATTACGATTTTCGCCTTTATAGCCGTTCTGGCTGCCATGTTCGTCATCGCGATTGGATTTGTCGTCAACCGCTTCTCCAAGGGACTGCTGGGCAATGAGGGCTATTTGATGCATACTCTCCCCGTCCGGCCCTGGGAGCTGGTGCTGTCCAAGCTGATCTGCGGAACCGTCACCTGGATAGGCTGCGGGGTGGTGGCCCTTTTGTCCCCCTTCATCATGGCCCCTGTGAACTGGCTTGAGCTGATACAGTTCTCCTTCTGGTCGGAAGCTTTCCGGGGAATTTTTCATGGAGTCATGAAGCACCCCGGCGTGCTGGTCCTGTTGGCGGAATTCTGCCTGGTAATCCTCTCCCTGCTGGTGCTCTTTATCGCGTCCATGTATCTGGCTATGGCCGTGGGGCACCTGTTCTCCCGCCACCGGCAGCTCATCAGCGTGGCCGTATTCATCGGACTGTATATCTTGATTGTGAATATATATGGGCGGGTGTTCTCCGTCCGCTTCGTACAGGCTCTGATGAACATGGCTACTGTCAACGTCTACGGCTCCATGCTCACCGCCAGCGCCATTATGCTCATTCCCGCCGCCGCCTTTCTGGCTGTGGTGTGCTGGATTCTGGAAAATAAGCTGAATCTGGAGTGAAAAAACCGGCCCGATGCTTTGATCGGGCCGGTTCTCATTTTTCTTGCCCCCGCGGAGCCAAGGCCCCTTTGCCAAAAGAGCCTTACGGGGATGCGCTCCGTGATTCAGGCGCGCTTGGCCGGGCTCAGGACAGGCCGTTCAGCTTCCTGTACAGCTCCTCCACCGTGGCGCTGTCCACCAGGGCGTCGGTGTCCTCCTCGGTCTCGCAGACCTCTACGATCCGGTTGAGGATATCCAAGTGCTCCTCGCCGGTGGAGGCAATGCCAATCACCAGGCGGACCAGCTCCTCATCCTCTCCCCAGACGATGCCCTCGGGGTAGGTCATGACCACCAGGCCAGTCTTCTGGATGAACTCCCGGGACTCGTTGGTGCCGTGGGGGATAGCCACATGGCTGCCGATGGCCACAGGGAAGCCGGCGTTGCGCTCGATCATGCCCTGGACATAGCCCTCGGTGCAGTAGCCGCTGTCCACCATCAGCTTTCCGCAGGCGCGGATGGCCTCCTCAGGGGTGACCGTCTTACAGTTGAGGACGATGTTCTTCTGCTCCAGCAGGATAGCGCCGGGGGCGGCGGGCTTCTCCTCGGCCTCTGCGGCGGCGGGGGCGGGAGCGGCCTTGCCGCTGCGGGCGGCCGTCAGCTCGTCTACCAGCATGGCGTACTCGGGAGCGCCCATAAAGTTCTGGATGGGGACCACCCGGGCGCTGGGGTTGCTGGCTACAGCCCGGTGGGCCAGCTCGTGGTGGGTGACGACGATCTGGCAGTCGCCAGGAATCTCGCTGACCGGGGCGTGGACCACCTCGATGTCGGTGATGCCGGCGTCCTTCAGCTTGTTGCGCAGCATGGTGGCGCCCATGGCGGAGGAGCCCATGCCCGCGTCGCAGGCAAAGACGATCTTCTTCACGGCACTCATGTTCACGGAGGCGCCGGTCGCCGCAGCGCCGGTGGAGCCGGCCTGGCCCTTGGAGGCGGCCTTGCTGGCGGCCACCTGGGCCTGGGCCTCCTCAAGGCTGGCGTCCTTGCCGAAGAACTTCAGCAGGAACACCGAGATGGCAAAGCTGACCACTGCGGCCACGCCGATGCCGGCGAAGTTGGCCACATAGCCTCCGGGAGGGGTCATCAGGGTCTCGGCGATGATGGAGCCGGGGGAGGCGGCAGCCACCAGGCCGCCGTCCAGGACGGACAGGGTGAAGATGCCGGCCACATTGCCCAGCATGGGGCCCAGGATGACGATGGGGTTCATCAGGATATAGGGGAAGTAGATCTCGTGAATGCCGCCCACAAACTGAATGATGGTGGCAGCGCCGGCGGAGGAACGGGTCTCACCCTTGCCGGCCACGCAGTAGGCCAGCAGCAGTCCCAGGCCGGGGCCGGGGTTGGACTCAATCATGAAGAGGATGGACTTGCCCGTCTCCAGGGCCTGGGCGGTGCCGATAGGGGTGAATACGCCGTGGTTGATGGCGTTGTTCAGGAAGAGCACCTTGGCCGGCTCCACCAGCACGGCGGTGAGGGGCAGCAGGCTGTGGCTCACCAAAAACTCCACCCCGGCGCCCAGCACGTCGGTGATCTTCACGCAGGCCGGGCCGATGATAAAGATAGACAGCACGGCCAGCACGCCGCCGATAATGCCCACAGAGAAGTTGTTGACCACCATCTCGAAGCCAGCGGGGATGTGGCCCTCCATCTTCTCGTCAAACTTCTTGATGCACCAGCCGCCCAGCGGGCCGCAGATCATGGCGCCGATGAACATGGTGCTGCTTGTGGAGGCGATGGCGCCCAGGGTAGCCAGGGCACCGGCGACGGCTCCCTTCTGGCCGCCCACCGCCTTGCCGCCGGTGTAGCCGATGAGGATGGGCAGCAGGTAGGAGAGCATGGGGCCCACCATGGTGTTGATGGTGGCGGCGGGACCCCACTTGCCCAGCCAGCCGTCCGGGATGAACAGGGCGGCGATCAGACCCCAGGCGATGAAGGCCCCAATGTTGGGCATGACCATTCCGCTGAGGAACCGGCCAAATTTCTGTACGTGTTCTTTCACGAAAATACTTCCTTTCTTTCCTTTTTCCTTTCTCATTGCGCTGCTTGGAACTGCGGGGAAAAGCCGGGCGCATCACACCGCGACAATGTCGGTGCAGTCCAGGTATTTGCGGTCGGGCAGCTTGTCGGTAATGATCCGCGCCCCCTCCAGGGGCAGGATGGTGGCCGCCGTCACCCGGCCGAACTTGCTGGAGTCGGCCAGCATGTACACCGTCTGGGCCCGGGAGGCGGCTAAAAATTTCAGCGCCGCCGCCTCCGGGTCAGGGGTGGTGAAGCCCTGGCTGACGCTGATGCCGCTGGTGCCCAGAAACACCTTGGTGAAATTGTACCGCCGCAGGGCGTCCAGCGCCTCCGCCCCCACAATGTCCACCGTCCCCAGCTTCAGGGCGCCGCCCAGTACATAGATGTGGAGGCTGTACTCTGTGAGCCGGGCGGCAAACTCGATGCTGCTGGTGACAAACAGAGCGTTGGAGCCCTTCAGATGCTCCGCCATGTGCAGGACGGTGGTGCCCGTGTCCAGATAGACCACGTCATCGTCCCCGATCAGGGTGGCGGCGTAGCGGCCAATGCGCTCCTTTTCCCGGGCGTAGCGCTGCTTGGTAGCCAGGTCGGGCTCTCTGGCCAGAAACTCCTCCTCCTCCAGGCTGGTGGCCCCGCCGTGGATCTTGACCAGCTTGCCCTGGCGGGCCAGGCCATTCAGGTCCCGGCGGATGGTGGCCTCCGACGCCCCCGTCAGCTGGCACAGGTCCGCCACACTGACCGTCTGCCGCTGGGATACCTGATGCAAAATGGTTCTCAGCCTCTGTTCCGCCAGCATGGTGATTCCTCCTTTCTTGATTGTTTTTGCTTTGTTGATTGGTTTTGACTGACCAAATACTAACACAATGGGAAAAAGATGTCAACCCGTTTTCGCCTCAATTTATACACAAAACTCTCTCTTTGTTTTTGTTCACTTCGACAAATCCGGACAGTTCCCCCAAAATACGCGCCCTCCGCCCTCTTTCCGGGCTTCTTTTCCAGGATGGGTCAGGTTTAAAAAACCTCAAATTCGTCATAATCGCTCATTTGACGGATTTTGCTTGTTTTTTATCGAATTTTTTCGGTATTTTCCCGTCTTGCACAGTCTGGGCGGGAATGCTATACTATTGGCAATAACACAGCAAGAAGCCGGAAATTCTCAAAACTGTTATAAAAAGGAGCGATCATCCCTATGAAACAGGCAATTATGATTGGCGCGGGCAACATCGGCCGGGGCTTTATCGGGGCTCTGCTGGAGAAGAGCGGCTACCATGTGACCTTCGCCGACGTGGCGGAAAATCTGATCTCCGCCATCAATGAGCGGGGGAGCTACACCGTCCACATTCAGGACAGAGAGCAGGACCAGTGGACCGTCACCAATATCAGCGGCATCTCCTCCGCTGGCCCCGAGCTGGCCGAGGCCATCGCCGGGGACTGCGACATCATCACCACCGCCGTGGGCCTGCGCATCCTGCCCATCGTAGCCAAGCCCATTGCCGCCGGCATCCAGGCCCGGAAGGCCAGGAGAAGCACCCAGATTCTCAACATCGTGGCCTGCGAGAACGCCATCCGGGGTACCAGCCAGCTGCGGGAGTCCGTCTACTCCCACCTGAGCGAGGAGGAGCAGGCCTACGCCAGGGAGTATGTGGGCTTCGCCGACTGCGCCGTGGACCGCATCGTCCCCAAGGCCTCCTTCGAGAACCCCCTGGACGTGGCGGTGGAGCAGTACACCGAGTGGGATGTGGAGAAGGGCGGCTGGAAGGGCGAGCTGCCCGACATCCAGGGCCTGGGCTGGGTGGACAACCTGGACGCCTATCTGGAGCGCAAGCTCTTCACCCTGAACAGCGGGCACGCCATCTGCGCCTATCTGGGCACCCTGAAGGGGTACAGAACCATTGTGGAGAGCATTGCCGACCCCGCCATCGGCGCCCTGGTCCGCCAGGCCATGTATGAGAGCGGCGAGGGCCTGATCCGCAAGTTCGGCTTCGACGCCGACGCCCATCACGCCTATATCGAGCGCATCTTCGCCCGCTTCCAGAACCCCTTCCTGGCCGACGAGACCCAGCGTGTGGCCCGGGAGCCCATCCGCAAGCTGGCCCCCACCGACCGGCTGGTCAAGCCCCTGATGACCGCCTACAGCTACGGCCTGCCCGTGGACCACCTGATCTTTGGCGCAGCCGCCGCCCTTCATTTCAGCTGCCCCGAGGACGAGCAGAGCACCCAGCTGATGGAGACCATCGAGACCAAGGGCGTGGAGAAGGCCCTGGAGGAGTACACCGGCCTGAAGCCCCAGGAGCCCCTCTTCGGCCGCATCCTGGACGTGTACCGGGCTCTGAGCCTGTGCAAAAAATAAAAAATATTGGCAGGAGCCGCTGAATCACTCGGTTGATTCAGCGGCTCCTTTGGAGTATAATGGGGGCAGATTTCGGACTATTTATTATTTGGGAGGATATGCTATGAAAAACAGTCTGCCCACCCTCGGCTTTATCGGCACCGGCACCCTGACCACCGCCCTGGTCACCGGATTCTGTGCCCGTGCCGCAGAGACCCCCTACCCCATCGTCCTCTCTCCCCGGAGCCGGAAGAACTCCGAGCGGCTGAGGGCCGCCTACCCCGGCCGGGTCACGGTGGCAGAGAGCATGCAGGAGGTGACAGATCGCTCCGACTGGGTGATGCTGGCCGTCCTGCCCGGCGCCGGGGAGGAGGTCTGCCGCTCCCTGCGCTTCCGACCCGACCACAAGGTCATCAACTTTATGTCGGACAAGACCCTGCCCCAGATCCGGGAGTGGATCGGTGATACCGCCGTCCTGTGCCACATGGTCCCCCTCACCTTCAACGCCTTCTGCGACGGGCCCATCGTCCTGTCCCCTCCCAACGGCGAGGCGGCGGAAATCTTTGGTCACATCGGAAAGGTCGTCCAGCTGGAGGAGCGGTACCACGCCGCCGTACTGGCCGCCGTCACCGGCTGCGTGGCCCCCTTCTTCACCCTGATGGACACCCTGAGCCAGTGGTCCGCCAGCCAGGGGGTGCCCCGGGAGCTGGCCGCCCAGTATGTCACCAGCTTTTTCGGGGCGGTGTGTCAGGAGGCCGCCGGGCTGGACGCCGAGGGCCTCCACCGCATGGCCGCCACCGCCACCCCCGGGGGCATCAACTACATGGTGAAGGACCTCCTGGCCCAGCGGGAGGGCTTCGACATGTGGGCTCAGGCCATGGAGCCCGCCATCCAGCGGCTGGCCGCCAACATCCCCAAGCCCCAGCTATAAAAGAATCCGGGATTTTGTATGATCCCGGATATTTTTAACTGCGGGCCGGTCCGCTGACCCGCAGCAGCCGCTGGTGCATGACCGCCATGACGGCCAGCAAAAGCAGAAGATAGCCGGGGAGCAGGGCCGCCGTGATATGGGCGGCGGCGAGGCCGAACAGCGGAGGCATGACGCACACGCCCAGATAGGCGCTGGCCATCTGGACTCCTATGAGGGCCTGGGAGTTCTCCGGGCCGAAGTGGTCGGGGGTAGAGTGGATGACGCAGGGATAGATGGGGGCGCAGCCCAGCCCGATGAGGATCAGCCCCACCAGGGCCGCCCCCTCCCCCACAGGAAGAAGGAGGGATACAATGCCAACGGCGATGATGGCCTGACCCAGCCGGACCATCTGCCGGTCGTTCAGCCGGATGGTCAGAAAGCCGCTCACCGCCCGGCCGACGGTGATGCCGATGAAAAACAGCCCGGCGAAGCTGGCCGCCGTCTCGGGCGGCACCCCCTTCTGGAGAACCAGGTAGCTGCTGGCCCACAGGCCGGCGGTCTGCTCCAGGGCGCAGTAGCAGAAGAAGGTAATCATCACCGCCTTTGCACCGGGGATGCGGACAATCTCCCGGAGGGTGAGGGCCCTGGCGGGGCCGGACTCCTCCGCCCCTTCGCCGGAGCGGGTTTTCCACATGGGCAGGCTGGCGATGATGGCTACCGTCAGGCCCGCCTGAAGAATGCTGATAATCCGATAGCCCCCCTGCCAGCCCATCCCGGCGGTGAGGGCATAGCCCATAATGTACGGGCCGGCTGTGGCCCCCAGACCCCACATGCAGTGCAGCCAGCTCATGTGCCGGCTGGCGTAGTGGAGGGCCACATAGTTGTTCAGCGCCGCATCCACACTGCCCGCCCCCAGGCCGTAGGGCACCGCCCACAGACACAGCATCCAGAAGGTGGGGCTCACCGAGAAGCCCGCCAGGGCCACTGCGGTCATCCCCACGCTGACGGCAGTCACCCTTCCCGCCCCCAGCTTTTTGGTCAGCCGGTCACTGAGCAGGCTGGAGACAATGGTGCCCCCGGAGATAATCATGGAGATAATTCCGGCATAGGACATGGGAACCCCCAGCGGGCCGTACATGGAGGGCCAGGCCGAGCCCAGCAGGGAATCGGGCAGGCCCAGGCTGATAAAGGCCAGGTAGATGATGGCCAGAAGAAGGGACATACAAAAACACCTCTCGCGTCAGAATCGGAAAACGCCACCATCATAGCGCATCCCGCGAGAATATGCAAGAGAAAAAATCGGGCGGGCGCCAATCGGCGCCCGCCCGGCTGTTTTTCGGGAGTCAGGGTTCCAGGGGGAGGGCCATCAGCTCGGCCACGGCCCGCCGGGCGGCCTCGTCAAGGGGCTTGAAGGGGGCGCGGCAAAAGCCGCAGTCCACCCCCCGCAGAGTCCAGCCGTACTTCATGGCGTTGAAGATGCCCACCTTGACAGCCCCCTCCACCCGCAGGTTGATGGCCCGCTGCCAGCGACAGGCCTCCGCCATATCCCCCGCCTGGAAGGCGGCGCGCACCTTGAGGAACAGGGGGGTAAAGAGGTTGACCGTAGTGCCGATGGTGGCGCAGGCCCCCATGGACAGGGCCCCCAGCAGCTGCTCGTCAAAGCCGTTGATCAGGGCCTTGCCCGGGAAGGCCTGGCCCATGCGCTCCAGGCTGTACAGGTTGGTGGAGGTGTGCTTGATGCCCACGATGTTCTCGTTGGCCAGCAGCCGGCCGGCGTTGTCCTTGGAGAACTCCACCCCGGTGAACTGGGGGATGTTGTAGACAATGGCGGGCACATCGGGCAGGGCCCGGATCACGTCCTCATAGTAGGTTATGATCTCGTCCATGGAGAATTTGTAGTAGTAGGGCGGGATCATAGACACCGCCAGCGCCCCGGCAGACATGGCGTGCCGGGCCAGGTCGATGACGTCCCGGGTGCGGATGGTGCCCACGTGGGAGATGACGGGCACCCGGCCGCCGGCCGCCCTCACCACGTGCTCCAGCACCCGCTTGCGCTCCTCCAGGGTGAGCAGCAGGCCCTCGCCGGAGGAGCCGCAGCAGTAGAAGCCCTCGACGCCGTCCTGAATCTGAAGGTCCACAATCCGCTCCAGCGCCTCATAGTTGACGCTCTCGTCCTCCCGGGTGGGGGTAATCAGGGCGGACCAGATCCGGGACAGCTGCTCTGCTTTCACATTTACCATGATTCAAATCCTCCTATCTCTCAGTCGGTTCGGATGTATGACGTCCGATGTCTATGGTGCAATTTTACTCCCGAATGCCGTCCTTGTCAAGAGCCCCGGCGGATTTTTGCCTATTGCATCTTATTTCAATGTTTTGTATAATAGGGGACGCAAAGACTGATATCCGGGAGGGCGGCAGAGCGCCGGGCCTCTGAACTATTTTCATGCCAGAGAGGAGCTTTTTTATGCTGAAAGGAAAACTGATTCACCCCGACATCATGGCGGCCCTGGCCCTGTGCGGCCACGGGGACAAGGTGCTCATTGCCGACGGCAACTATCCCCTGGATTCCAAGACCGGCGACGCCAAGACCGTCTACCTGGGCCTGACCCCCGGCCTGCCCACCGTCACCGATGTGCTGGCCGCCATCCAGAGCGCGATAAACATCGAAAAGGCCGAGGTCATGGCCCCCGCCGACGGCACCACTCCGGAGATTTTTGGGGAATTTCAGTCCATGCTGGACGGCATGGAGCTGTCCAAGCTGGGCCGCTATGAGTTCTACGACGCCTGCTGCCAGCCCGGCGTCCGTCTGGCTATCTCCACCGGGGAGAAGCGGGTCTTTGCCAACCTGCTCATCACCGTCGGCGTAGCCTGAGGGGTATCCCTGTGGAATATCTGAAACAGGCCGCCCCCCGGCCCGCCGGGGAGGAGGAGGCCGTGCGGGAGCGAGTGGCGGAGATCATCCGGAATGTGCGCAGCCGGGGGGACGAGGTCCTGGCGGAGTACGGCGTCCGCTTCGACGGCTCCGTCCGGACCGCCCTGCGGGTGAGCCGGGAGGAGGTCGACGCCGCCCGGGCCAGGCTCACCCCTCAGGAGCTGGACGACCTGGAGCGGGCCGCCGGCCACATCCGGGCCTTCGCCCTGGCCCAGAAGGGGTGCCTGTCCGGACTGGAGGACTTCTCCAATGTGGAGGGGGCCTGCCTGGGCCACCGGGTTATCCCCGTCAGCTCCTGCGGCTGCTATGTTCCCGGAGGGGCCTATCCCCTGTTTTCCACCGCCCTGATGCTCATTGTCCCCGCCAAGGCGGCGGGGGTGGGGCGGGTAGCCGCCTGCGCCCCGGTGGTGAAGGGGACGGACTCCATCCACTATAAGACTCTGGCCGCCATGGACATCGCCGGAGCGGATGAGATCTATGCCATGGGCGGGGCCCAGGCCATCGCCGCCCTGGCCTACGGCACCGGGAGCATCCAGCCGGTGGACGTGATCGTGGGGCCGGGCAACCAGTATGTGGCCGAGGCCAAGCGCCAGTGCTTCGGTCAGGTGGGTATCGACTTTGTGGCCGGGCCCAGCGAGGTGATGGCCATCGCCGACGGCAGCGCCGACCCCCGCGTCCTGGCCGCCGATATGCTGGCCCAGTCGGAGCACGACCGGCTGGCCCAGGGCATTCTGGTCACCACCGACCGCAGTCTGGGACAGGCCGTCCTCCGTGAGGTGGAGGCCCAGCTGGAGGGGCTGGAGACGGCGGACATCGCCCGGGCCTCCTGGGAGCGGTACGGCGAGGTCATCCTGGCCGGCACCCTGGAGGAGGCGGCGGACCTCGCCAACCGCCGGGCCCCCGAGCACCTGGAGGTTATGGTCCGGGACGAGAGCATCCTGGACAGGCTGGTTAATTTCGGCTCCCTGTTCATCGGTCAGGAGGCCGGCGAGGTGCTGGGGGACTACGCCTCTGGGCCCAACCACACCCTGCCCACCATGGGGGCCGCCCGGTACACCGGGGGGCTCTGGGTTGGCACTTTTTTAAAGGTGTGCACCTTCCAGCGCTGCCGGCGGGGTGCCATGGGGGAGATTGCCCCCCTGGCCGCCCGGATGGCCAGCGGCGAAGGGCTGGCCGCCCACTCCCGGGCCGCTGAGATCCGGCTGGAGCTGCTGTAGAGACAGCGCCCGGCCTGTGAAGCTTCTCAATCAAAGGGGCTGCAAGCTCAAAGGCTTCGCGGCCCTTTTTCTTCCCGAAGAGGCCCGTCCTTTTCACCATTCACCGCGGGAGGACAGCTATGAGGCTCTTAAAAATACTGAAAGCGTCTATTTTGTATATTCTCTTAATTGTCCCACTTATATTACAATTTGTATCTTTGTTTCGAAATATAGCAGCTATGACAGACGATTTGGATTGCATGACCCGGATATGGACCGATCTATTGTTCATAACTGTGCTCATCGGAGCGATCAGCAGCATGTTTGTTCTGTCAAAATTCAGTAAATTGGCGACAGGCAGAGCGCTGAATATCATGGATGACATCGGAGAGCTGGACAGCAGCGATATTTCTGTTTCATATAATGGTTTCTACATAACTCCCCTCCTGTTTGGTATTCAGGCACTGCTTTTGACCCTTTATGTAAAAACAGGAATGGAAATTTTTCTCGTCTGCCTGAAAGTATTTGTGCTTCTTTATGGCCTCAATGTCATAGTTAGAATTTTAGCCATGTATCTTCAATACAGGCAAAAATCCGTTCCCGGTACTCTATCTGAATTTTTAGAGCCTGTTGTACTTCCAACTATCATTTGTCTGCTCCTGCTTTTCAGCACAAATACAAAAACCGTCGGGTTTGTGTATCGAAATACCCAGTTCCCGGAAAGCACATTCTCCCTCATTCTCGCGCTGATCCTGCTCCTGCTCTATTTGCTGGCCGTGCTGTTCTGTTATTTTGTCAACACATATCTTATCACCGCTTTTATATTTCTTAAAAAGGACCCCGACATGCTACAGGCAAACATAAACGGGGTGGAGAAAAAGCAGCGGAACCGGGAGCAGTTCCTGCGTCAAATAGCCCAAACGGTAGACAAAGAAGGGGCGCAAGCTGGCATTATCCGCTTTTGCCTGCTGGCGGCAGGGTTTTTGGGCAGTCAAGTCAAAGCATATGCTCAGGAACTGTGCTATGCCCTGCAATATTTATGGTGGCTGGCGCTGATGCGGATTACCATACGCTTCCACGGGTTGCTTGACCCTGAGCGAATCAGGACAAACAGCATCCGCTTCTGTGAGGTAGCCGCGGTTCTGGAACTCCTAATACTGGATATGGCGCTGTTTGTCTACCTCGGAAGCGACGACCCCTGCTCACGCTTTTTTGAGCTGCTGTCCACCGTGATTATTATTCCGATTCTTCTCTCTTCCCTCGGGGAGCTAAAATCAAAAAGCAAAAAATAAGCGGCGCCCGCCTCAAAAAAGAGGCGGGCGCTGCTTCTGCAAAAATGGCCGATCAGGCTCAGCACTCCAGCATCTCCAGGGTGCACGTCTTGGCGATGGACTTGCGGATCTCCGCCCGGAGGGGGAGCACCGAGGAGGGAGACACCGACAGCTCGTCGATGCCGATGGCAAGGAAGGTCTCCAGCAGGGTCAGGTCGGCCCCCAGCTCGCCGCAGATGCCGATCCAGATGCCCGCCTTGTGGGCGGCGTCTGTGGCAATCTTCAGGGCCCGGAGGACAGCGGGATGGTGGGGATCGAAGAACTTGCCCAGGTCGTTGGCCTGACGGTCGCAGGCCAGGGTGTACTGGGTCAGGTCGTTGGTGCCAACCGAGAAGAAGTCAACCTCCTTTGCCAGCTCCTCCGCCACAAAGACGGAGGCGGGAGTCTCGATCATGATGCCGATCTCGGTCTCCTTGTTATAGGGGACGCCCTCGGCCTCCAGCTCGGCCATCACCTTCTGGCAGGCCCGCTTGCACTCCTTCACCTCCCACACGGAGGTAATCATGGGGAACATGATGGCCACCTTGCCATAGGCGGAGGCCCGGTACAGGGCCCGCAGCTGGGTGCGGAACACCTCAGGCCGGTTCAGGCAGATGCGGATGGCCCGGACGCCCAGAGCGGGGTTCTCCTCCTTCTGGAGGTCGAAGTAACCCACCTGCTTGTCGGCGCCGATGTCCAGGGTGCGGATGACCACCCGCTTGCCCCCCATGGCGGCGGCCACCTCCTTGTAGGCCTGGAACTGGGCCTCCTCGGTGGGGTAGTCGCTGGAGGCCAGATACAGGAACTCAGAGCGGAACAGGCCGATGCCCTGGCCGTCGTTGGCCACAACGGCGGGTACGTCCCCGGGGTTGCCGATGTTGCAGTAGACCATGATGTTCCGTCCGTCCAGGGTCACGTCCTCCTGGCCCTTCATGGTCTCCATAAGCTCCTTCAGCTCCATCTGCTTTTCCAGCTTGGATTGGAACATGGACAGGGTGATCTCGTCGGGCTCGATGGCCACCTGGCCGGTCTCGCCGTCGATGTAGGCCATCCTGCCGCCCTGGTCCTCCTTGAGGGCGTCGCCCAGGCCGCAGATGGCGGGGATGCCCATGGTCCGGGCCAGGATGGCGGTGTGGCTGTTGCCTGAGCCGCCCCGGGTAATAAAGCCCAGAATCTTTGACTTGTCCAGCTGGAGAGTCTCGGAGGGGGCCAGGTCGTCGGCGGCCAGGATGACCGGCTCCTCGGAGTCGATACCGCCGTCAGCAATTCCCATCAGGTTGTTGAGGATGCGCCGGGTGACGTCCTTGATGTCGGCGGCCCGGCCCTGCATGTAGGGGTCGTCCATGGCGGCCAGCATGGCGGAGAACTCCTCGCCGGCCAGCTCCACCGCCTTCTCGGCGGTGCAGTGCCGCTCCTCCAGGGCGTTCATCATGCAATCCACATAGTCCTCGTCCTCCACGAACATGGCGTGGGTCTCGAAGAGGATGGCGGTCTCATCCCCCGCCTCCTCCCGGGCCTTGTCCGCCAGGGCGTTGAGCTGCTCCACGGACTTCTCCTGGGCGGCGGCAATGCGGGCCTTCTCCGCCTCGATGTCGGCGGCGGGAGCGTCAGAAATGGTGGTGTCGGGGCGCTGGAAGAAAAAAATCGGGCCGCTGGCTACGCCTCTGGAGACCCCTTTTCCCTGCATCAAAATCATGGGTGTTCCCTCCTAAATAGTAGTACCAGGGGCGTCCGCCCGGAGGCGGACGCCCCTGAATGGCGCTTACAGATTTTCCTTGAAGAACTGCTCAACGGCGGCGCAGTTGGCCTCCTCGTTGCCGCCCTCCACCGTGACGGTGACGGTCTCGCCCGTCTTGATGCCCATTCCCATCAGGGCCATGAGCTTGGTGGCTGCGGCGGATTTGCTGCCGTCGGCCTTGGTGATGGTGACAGTGCTGTCCAGCGCCTTGGCCGCCTTGGCCAGCAGGCCGGCGGGACGGGCGTGGATGCCTACGGGGTCAGTAATGGTGTATTGGAACTGTTTCATAGTGAATGCTCCTTTCAAGAAATAAGCTGGTTTATATTATACCACAAAGACCGTGAAAAATCAATCTCCATACTGTTATTTGTCTTGTACTTCACTTTGAGGATCATCTGTTATTTTCTTTATGAGGTTTATTATCTGAGCGCAAGAACACATAACCGCTCCTCCATTCCTCCGGAAAATATTATGGTCATTGTACCATATTCTGCCGAAGCGGGCAGCAAAAAGAAGCTTTTTCACAAAAAATGTCTTTTCCTCTTTTTAAGATTGATTTCTTATGAAAAAGCCGATATAATCTGTTCAAGAAATCAAGAACAGGAGAACGTCCTTATGTCATTAGAAATGGTAGAGGCGGGGTGGATGTCCATTCTGCCTCCGGTGATTGCGATTACGCTGGCCCTGATCAGCAAGGAGGTATACTCCTCCCTTTTTCTGGGGATCTTTTCCGGCATGTGCGTATACTGCTATGCCGCCGGAGGTGACCTGCTGACGGCGGTCACCTATGTGTTCGACATGATCGCCGCCAAAATTGGGGAAAACGGCTATATGATTATCTTCCTGGTACTGCTGGGCTCGCTGGTGGTGATTGTCACCCGGTCGGGGGGCTCCGCCGCCTACGGCCGGTGGGCGGGCCGGCGGATCAGCACCCCCGTGGGGGCCAAGCTGACCACCTCCCTGCTGGGCCTGCTGGTCTTTGTGGACGACGGCTTCAACTGCCTCACCGTGGGCACCGTCATGCGGCCCATCGCCGACAAGTGCCGGGTTTCCCGGGAAAAGCTGGCCTACATTCTGGACTCCACCGCCGCCCCGGTGTGCATCATCGCCCCCATCTCCAGCTGGGCGGTGGCGGTGGCCTCTGAGGTGGAGGAGGCCGGCGGCCTGAACGCCTTCGTCCGGACGATCCCCTATAACCTCTACGCCATCCTCACCCTGGTGATGGTGTTCTTCCTCAGCGTGACCGACTTCGACTTCGGCCCCATGCGGGCGGCGGAGCTGGCCGGCCGGGAAGCGCCCCAGGGGGCAGAGGCGGAGTCCGTCTCCGGAAAGGGGAGGGTAATCGACCTGGCGGCCCCCATCCTCACCCTCATCGTCTGCGCCATTCTGGGCATGGCCTATGTGGGCGGCTACTTTGACGGGGTATCCTTCACCCGGGCCATCGGGGAGAACCCCACCGCGGGCCTCACCCTGGGCACCTTCGCCGGGCTCCTCGCGGCCCTGGCCCTGTATGTCCCCCGGAAAATTATGACGGTGCGCCAGTTTATGGAGGGCGTCATCGACGGCATCAAAACCATGATCCCCGCCCTCACCATCCTGATCCTGGCCTGGGCCCTGGGGGGCGTGTGCCGGGAGATGATCGGCACGGGCCGCTTTGTCAGCGACTTTGTGGCCGTGGTGGACCTGCCCTTCGCCTTCCTGCCCGCCATCGTCTTTGTCGTGGCCGCCTTCCTGTCCTTCTCCACCGGGACGGCCTGGGGGACCTTCGGCATCCTGCTGCCCATTGTGTCCATGCTCTGCGCCGGGGAGGAGGGCGCCGCCGTCCTCATTCCCGCCCTGGGGGCCACCCTGGCCGGGTCGGTGTACGGCGACCACTGCTCCCCCATCTCCGACACCTCCATCCTCTCCTCCACTGGGGCCCAGTGCGAGCACCTGCGCCACGTGGAGACCCAGCTGCCCTACGCCACCCTGGTGGCCGGGGTGTGCTTCGCCGGGTATCTGGTGGCCGGGTTCACCCAAAACCCCTGGATCACCCTCTCCGTCTCGGCGGCTCTGCTCTTCGCCGCCTTCGCCGCTGTGGTCCTCTGGGAGCGGAGAAAAACGGCCGTGCCGGGACGGCAGGCCGGTTAAATACGCAAAAGGAGCGCCTCACCGGGGCGCTCCCTTCCTATCTGAACAATCTGGCCGCTTATTTCCTCTTGGTCCGGTTGTAGAAGAACAAAATGACAATCAGCACAAGGACAAGGAAAACACGGGGGTAGATCACGTATTGATACCGTGCTTCCAGCGATGCGCTCCACTCCGGATGGAGCAGATATATCTCTTTGGCCTCCGCAAGCCTCGTTGGAATGCGGGCAAGAAGTACCACCATGCAAGTGACCAGGGCCAGATTAATTATTTTTTTCATAAAGTACCGTCTTTTCTTCATAAGTCACAAGTCAATCCCTGATGGTCCGGCGCCTGTATGCGGGAGCGCCCCCTAACCGGGCGCTCCCGCTGTTTTAACCCTATAACTCCATGTTACCGGGCGCGGGCCGCCTGCTTCTCCTGCTCCAGCCTGTCGATGGTGCGCCTCACATCCTCGGAGGGCTCCAGCTTCTCCCCGTACTGGAAGCGGCCAATCTCATTCCCCTCCGCGTCAAACAGGGGGATGGTGCAGTCGGTCCGGGCGGCCATGGCCTCCTCGTAGGCGCAAATTTCCTCAAAGGTGTTCAGCTCAGGGTGCACGTCGGTCCGGAGGATATAGCCATCCACACCGCCGATGCCCACAGCGGCCAGCAGGTCGGGCTCATAGCCCACAAGCTCGGACAGGGCGGCGGGGCCGTAGGTCTGGCCCTTGGCGTTGACGGGGTAAATCCCCTTGGCGGTCAGCGCCTTCTCCGCAAGGGCCTGGAGGTCGGTGATCTTGCGCTCCTCCTGGTTGAGGACCGCCGCCTGCTCCGCGGTCAGACGGTCAATGATCCGCTGGGTCTCGGGCGAGGGGGTCGAGGGGCCGCTCATATCAAACATGCCGATTTTGTTGCCGTCGCCGTCATAGATGGGGGCGGCAAAATAGGTTATGGTATCCTGCACCTCAACATATTCAGAGAGCTGCTCGAAGGAAAGGCCCCACGAGGGGTCCATATCTTTTCTGCGGCAATAGCCATCCACGCCGTTTTGCAGTACCTCAACCACGTCCCGGCGCTCCCGGATATCCTCCCGGACCTGCTCCATATACTTCTGCTTTTCCTGCTCCAGCCAGTCGAGGGTGCGCTTCACATCGTCGGAGGTCTCCACCTTCTCGCCGTACTGGAAGCGGCCGATCTCATTTCCCTCCGCGTCAAACAGGGGGATGGTGCAGTCGGTCCGGGCGTCCATGGCCTTCTCGTAGGCGCAGATTTCCTCGAAGGTGTTCAGCTCGGGGCGCACGTCGGTCCGGAGGATATAGCCATCCACGCCGTCGATGCCCACGGCGGCCAGAAGGTCGGGCTCATAGCCCACAACCTTGGACAGGGCGGCGGAGCCGTAGGTCTGGCCCTTGGCGTTGACGGGATAGGTCCCCTCGGCGGTCAGCGTCTCCTCCGCGAGGGCCTGGAAGGCGGCGGCCCAGCGCCCGGTGCTCACATTAGCGCTCCTCGGCAGGTCGTACTCCACCGATTGGCTCCCGTTGGACAGATATGCCTTGCCGGTGGAATAAATCGTGCCCTCTCCTCTGGCGGAGCTGGTCTCCTGCCAAATCCAGCTCTCTGCGGCCGCGTTGTACTTGACCGGCCTGCTTATCAAAATTTTCCCCGACGTGTTGCGAATCTCCGCAGAGACGCCGATATACTTGGCGGGCAGAGGGGAATTGTTCTGTTCCTGAATCCAGGAGCTGCTGCGATATCTTCCGTCGTTGTCCTTATACAGAATGGTCCAGGCGTCGTAGGTATAGCCCGCGTAGCGATAGGTGGTTTTGGTGGATTCCCACTCCTCAACGGCCATGGCGTTGACGCCGATGGGACAGGCCAGCGCGGCCAGCAGCAGAACTGCAATAAGCTTCTGGAAAAAACGTCTGTTTTTCATATTGAACTCCTTTCATCGTTCATAAATCCTGTTTTCGTCAATACTTGATGGTTCCTTTTACCGTAACTGCGTAGTCCTCGTTGTTGCGGATGGCGATGGTGTACTGCCCGCTTTTAGTAGCTTCAAGCGCTTTATAAATGCTCCCGCTGGTGCAATTCAGATACTGAAATGCGTAGTCGGAATCAATGTAGCCAAAATCAACACTGGCTGACTTGGGCGTATAGGTACAGTCGAAGGTAATCTTATCTCCTTTTTCCAGGTAGAACTCTGTGCCTATAGGTATAATAGAGTTTTTAGAAATAGTGTGATTTACCCGTCCACCTGCACGCGTCACTACAGCAGTGTCACCGGGGACTGACACCGCACTGGCCGGCAGCGCGGCAAAGCTGAATATCACCAGACAGGTCAGCAGCGCCGCTCCCAACCGTCTCAGTCTCATTTTTCTCACCTCCTCTCATAGGTCGTCTTCAAACGGGAGAAACGGAACACCGCTTCCCAACGTCGCCGGGTCTATCACCTCCACTTTCACTTCATGATTTGAAACAGGAGCTGCAGACCAGAAACGGTAACCCAGCGCCCCTATCGCAATCCCCACCGCAACCAGGATTGCAATCACCAGTGCCCACAGGCGGTAGTTTCTGGGCGCGGGGACAGGAACCTCCACCGGCACCTCTACAATTACCGGCTCCGGTTGTTCCGGCGGCGTCCAGCCGTCGTGAATCAACGCCTCCACCGGCAGACCGAACACCTCGCTCAGCGCGGCCAGGTTTTCCCCCGACGGATAGGCCGCACCGTTCTCCCACTTGGAGATCGTCTGGCGGGAGACGTCCAGCTTTTCCGCCAGCGCCTCCTGAGACATTCCTTGTACCGTTCTGACCTGACGAAGTCTCTGTCCAATGTCCATATCATAGCACTCCTTTCCCAAAACCTCTATCAACTCCGGTTTACATCGGCATTTTTTAACAAATTTCCCATGTAAACCACCCTTTACGTGGGAACCATCATATCACGCCCCCGGGTCCCTGTCAACGAAGGGGCCCCGCCGCAGGAACGCACATTGAGCCATATGCTCCCGCCCCTGTCCCATGTCTCCCGGCGCCCAAAGACCCGTTTTGACGTTTTATACAAATCAAAACTCGCCAAACTGTGCATTTTTAATGAATCTTCGCGAAATATACCCGGATGTCACTTCACCTGCTCTCAAAGCGTGTTGTGCGACATCTGGGTATATTTCGTAAAACCCCGCCCATTTACACAGAGCCGGAAATAGTATTATGATGCTGGCAGAACCGCGGTAATCACAATGAAGAAGCAGAGGAGTGGAGTTATGAAGAGATTTTCCCGTGTCAGCGCGTTCCTTCTGGCCATCGCACTGCTGCTGTCTCTGGCCGGATGCGGCGCCTCAGACGGCAAAACCCACCTCAAGTTCCAAATCTGGGACGTGGCCCAGCGCGACAGTATGCAGGCCATCTGCGACGCCTACACCGCCAAGCACCCCGACGTGGAGATTGAGGTGCAGGTGACCAGCTGGAACGAGTACTGGACCAAGCTGGAGGCCGCCGCCGAGTCCAACACCATGCCGGACATCTTCTGGATGCACACCAACCAGATTTTGTACTACTCCGATTTCGGCATGCTGGCCGACGTGACCGACCTCTACGCCGACGAGGACCCCAGCTACTACCAGAACCATTTTTCCGAGATCTCCATCGGCAACGCCCAGGGCAGCGACGGCCGGATGTACGGCGTGCCCAAGGACAAGGACAACATCTTCCTTGTATATAATAAGGAGATGTTCGACGCCGCCGGGGTGGCCTACCCCGACGAGAGCTGGACCTGGGACGACCTGGTCAACGCCTCCCAGACCATCTACGACAAAACCGGCAAATACGGCTACATGGCCTATAACGACGATCAGATGGGCTATTGGAGCTTTGTCTATCAGGCCGGCGGGTACATTTTGAACGAGGATTTCACCAAAGCCGGCTTCGACCAGCCCGGCACCAAAAAGGGCATGGAGTTCTATGTGGGCCTGCAGAGCTACGACTGGTGCCCCAATCAGGCCTACTTCGCTGAGACTGCTCCCGGCACCGCCTTCTTCTCCGAGATCGGCTCCATGTACATCGAGGGCAACTGGGAGCTGATGAACAAGTGCATCAACTTCCCCAATATGGACGGCAAGTGGGACATCGCCCCCATGCCCAAGTGCCCCGACCCCGTCAGCGGCGACGGCCGGGCCACCATCTCCAACGGCCTGTGCTACTCCACCGCCGCCCACGGCAAGACCCGGGACGTCGCCCTGGATGTGATCAAGTTCTTCGGCACCGAGGAGGCCCAGCTGCTGGCCAGCTCCTACGGCGCGGCCATTTCCGCCTACAACGGCACCGAGCAGCCCTACTTCGACGCCTTCGACAAGGCCGGCTATGACATCAATGTGGAAATGGTCATGGACCAGTTTGAGTACGGCGTGCAGAACGTGAACAACTCCGCCAAGCCCAAGTGGAAGAGCCCCGTCCTGGATGAGCTGAACAAGGTCTATAACGGCCAGCAGAACCTGGACAGCGCCCTTGCCAACATGCAGCAAATCGTGGATACCGAGACCGCCAAGAAATTGGCGGGCGACTGAGAGGAGGGCTTTGGGTGAACAACAAACTGTCCCCCGCCGCCCGGCGGGAAGAGAACTGGGCCTGGATTATGGTGGCCCCCACCATCGTCGGTCTGGTGGTGCTGAATATCTGGCCCTTCGTCCAGACCATCTACACCAGCTTCTGCGAGCACCTGGGCTTCGGCCACTATAAATTCATCGGCCTGGCCAACTACGCTGAAATCTTCCAGACCCCTGAGTTCTGGAAGGCCACCTGGAACACCATCCTGTTCTGTATTCTCACCGTCCCCCTGGGGCTGTTCCTGTCCCTGCTGGTGGCTATGCTTCTGAACGCCAAAATCAAGTTCAAGGGCGGCTTCCGGACCATTTTCTTCCTGCCCATGGTCTGCGCCCCCGCCGCCGTCACCATGGTGTGGCGCTGGATTTTCAACGGCGAGTACGGCATTCTCAACCAGCTCTTCGGCGCCCACGTGGGCTGGATCACCGACCCCAAGATCGTCATGGTTTCCTGCGCCATCGTGGCCATCTGGAGCAACATCGGCTACGACGCCGTCCTCCTGCTGGCCGGGCTTCAGAACATCCCCAAGACCCTCTACGAGGCCAACAGCATCGACGGCGCCGGCAAGGTGAAGCAGTTCTTCACCGTCACCCTGCCCATGGTCTCCCCCACACTGTTCGTGGTCATGATTATGCGCCTGATGTCCGCCGTCAAGGTCTATGACCTGATTTATATGATGGTGGAGGACACCAATCCCGCCGTCACCAGCGTGCAGAGCCTGATGTATCTGTTCTATCGGGAGTCCTTCATCGCCGGCAGCCGCGGCATCGGCTCCGCCATCGTCATCTGGACCGTCCTGCTCATCGGCATGATTACCGTCATCCAGTTCTACGGCCAGAAGAAGTGGGTCAACTACGATGTGTAAGGAGGAAAAAAGATGAAAAACCGTTCTTTAGAGGCCTCCCGGAAGCGCCTGACCGTCCTTACCTACGCCGCGCTGATCCTCGGCGCACTCATTATGATCTTCCCCTTTGTGTGGATGATCCTCACCAGCCTCAAGACCGTCCCCGAGAGCATGGAGGTGCCTCCCACCATCTTCCCCAAGGAGATAATCACCACCAACTTCGGGGACGCCATGAAGAGCCTGCCCTTCCTCAAGCTGTATCTGAACACCGGACTGCTGATCTTCTTCCGGGTGATCTGCGCTGTGGCCTTCAGCTCCATGGCGGGCTACGCCTTCGCCATGCTGAACTTCCGGGGCAAGAAGCTGCTCTTCGGCATCATCCTGGTGCAGATGTCTCTGCCCAGCCAGATCTTCATCATCCCCCAGTATCAGATGGTGGCGAAAATGGGCATGGCCAACACCATCTTCGCCCTGGTCTTCCCCGGCATCGTCAGCGCTTTCGGCGTGTTCTTCCTGCGGCAGACCTATATGGGCATCCCCAAGGAGATCGGCGAGGCTGCGTACTTAGACGGCTGCAACCAGTGGCAGACCTTCTATAAGGTCATGTTCCCCCTCACCGGCACCTCCGTGGCCGCCCTGACCATCTTCACCGCCGTGTTCGCTTACAGCGACCTGATGTGGCCCCTGGTGGTCAACTCCGACCTGAACATGATGACCCTCTCCTCCGGCCTGGCCACCCTCCGCGGCCAGTTCACCACCAACTTCCCCGTGCTGATGGCAGGCTCCCTGCTGGCTATGCTGCCCATGGTAATCCTTTACCTGATCTTCCAGCGCCAGTTCATCGAGGGCATCGCCTCCACCGGCGGTAAATAAGCCTCCTCTCTTTTCTCTCCCCCCTTTCTCAGGACAGCCCCGGTACACTCAGGTGGCCGGGGCTGTCCCCCTAAACAAATTGTTTCAGGAATCAGACCTCCGATTTGTCAGAAATATGGGCTTGTGTCCCAGGAGAAAATACCGTACAATCTTCCAGAAAAAATTTTTTCAGGGGGTATCCCTCATGATCGTACTCGACCAGGAAAACAGAGTTTTCACCCTGCATACCCAGAACACCACATACCAGATGAAGGCCGACCGGCACAACGTCCTGCTTCACACCTATTACGGCCCCCGGCTGGCCGGCGGCGACCTGTCTTATCTAATACGATATGCCGACCGGGCCTGCGCGCCTAACCCGGCGGAGGCCGGACTGGACCGGACCTACTCCCTGGACACCCTCCCCCAGGAATACTCCACCTGCGGCGTGGGGGACTTCCGCCTGCCCTCCCTGGAGCTGGAGCTGCCCGGCGGCAGCTGCTCGGCGGACCTGCGCTACGTCCGCTGTGAGCTGCGCGGGGGGAAATACGCCCTGGAGGGCCTGCCCGCCTTCCACGGCTCCCGGGCCGACGCCGAGACCCTGGTGATCACCCTGGAGGATGCCGCCGCCCAAGCGGAGGTGGAGCTGTACTACGGCGTATTCGAGGGGTACGACCTGATTACCCGGGCGGTCCGGGTGGTCAACCGGGGGGGACAGGCCCTGCGCCTGCGCCGGTGCGACTCCCTGTGCCTGGACCTTCTCCGGTCCGACCTGGATTTGATTACCTTCGACGGCTGCCACATGATGGAGCGCGCCCCCGACCGCGCGCCCCTGCGCTCCGGCGTCCAGGGGGTGGGCAGCGCCCGGGGCACCTCCAGCCACCAGCACAACCCCTTCGTCATCCTCTGCGACCGGGACGCCAACGAGGACTACGGCCTGTGCTATGGGGCAGCGCTGCTGTACAGCGGCAGCTTCCAGGCCCTGGCGGAGGGCAGCCAGTATGACAACACCCGGCTGGTCATGGGAATCAACCCCCTCCAGTTCTGCTGGACGCTGGAGCCCGGCCAGTCCTTCACCGCCCCTGAGGGGGCCCTGGTCTGCTCCCCCAGCGGGCTGGGCCAGCTGAGCCGGCAGCTCCACCGGGCCATTCGGGAGCGCCTGATCCGGGACCCCTACGAGGGAAAGCGCCGCCCGGTGCTTATCAACAACTGGGAGGCCACCTACTTCGACTTTGACGCCGACAAGCTGGTGGACTTCGCCAAAACCGCCGCCCCTCT
This sequence comes from Colidextribacter sp. OB.20, assembly GCF_009911595.1. Classification (GTDB taxonomy): domain Bacteria; phylum Bacillota; class Clostridia; order Oscillospirales; family Oscillospiraceae; genus Lawsonibacter. Next base: position 35,495 of record NZ_QWKG01000024.1, on the reverse strand, counting down.
GGGCATCGAGCTGCTGGTGATGGACGACGGCTGGTTCGGCAAGCGGAACGACGACAACAGCGGCCTGGGGGACTGGGTGGTCAACGAAGAGAAGCTCCCCGGCGGGCTGGAGGCCCTGGTGCCCCGGATTCAGGAGCTGGGCATGTCCTTTGGCATCTGGATCGAGCCCGAGATGGTCAGCGAGGACAGCCAGCTCTACCGGGAGCACCCGGACTGGGCCCTGCACATCCCCGGCCGGTCCCCCGCCCGGGGCCGGAACCAGCTGGTGCTGGACTTCTCCCGCCCCGAGGTGCGCCAGCATGTCTACGGGCAGATCAAGGCTGTCCTGTCCAGCGCCGGCATCTCCTACGTCAAGTGGGACATGAACCGCAGCCTCTCCGACGTCTGGTCCGCCGCCCTGCCCCCCCAGCGCCAGGGGGAGGTCTGCCACCGCTATGTCCTGGGGGTGTATGAGATGCTGGAGCAGATGCGCCGGGACTTCCCCCACATCCTCATCGAGGGCTGCGCCGGCGGCGGCGGCCGCTTTGACGCCGGAATGCTCTATTACACCCCCCAGATCTGGTGCAGCGACAACACCGACGCCATCGACCGCCTGCGCATCCAGTACGGCACCTCCTTCTGCTACCCCGTGAGCGCCGTGGGGGCCCACGTCTCCACCTCACCCAACGAGGAGAACGGCCGCCTCACCCCTCTGGAGACCCGGGGAACGGTGGCCATGGCCGGAACCTTCGGCTACGAGCTGGACCCGCGCAAGGTCTCTCCCCAGGAGCAGGAGCTTATGAAGGAGCAGGCGGCCTTCTTCAAGGAGCACTACGACCTGATTCAGCGGGGGGACTACTACCGCCTGAGCGACCCCTTCGCGGGCGGCCCCTACACCGCCTGGGAGCAGGTCTCCGCCGACAGACGGGAGGCCCTGGTCTCCCTGGTGTCCACCTCCCTCCGGGCGGCCCCCCCCTTCCAGACTCTGCGGCTGAAGGGGCTGGACCCCGCGCTCACCTATCAGGTCAACGGCGGCGAGGCCTACCCCGGCGATGTGCTCATGAGCGCCGGCTTCCCCCTGCCCCTGCTCCGGGGGGACTACCAGTCCATGCAGCTCTATCTGCGGGCCATTTGAAAACAGAAAGCGGTGACCGTTCGGTCACCGCTTTTGTATGATCTGATTCTGGATCCGCCACTCCCGGGGCGATATGCCGTAGCGCTTGCGGAAGGCGCGGGAGAAGTGGAGCTGGTTGGGGTAGCCGCACAGGGCGGCAATCTCCCCGATGGGCTTGACGCTCCCCTTCAGCCAGTCGGCGGCCTTGGACAGGCGCAGGCGGATGAGAAACTCCTGGGGCGGACAGCCCATATTTTCCTTAAAAATCTTGCTGAAGTAGCTGCGGTTGAGCTTGCACACGTCGGCCAGCTCCTCCACGGTGAGCTCCCGGCGGTAGTTGTGCTCCATATAGTTGATGGCCTCCTGGATGTAGAAGTCCCGGAGCTGTCCGCCCCGCAGCTCCCGCCGGGTGGCGGAGGATCGGATCAGCTCGTCCAGAAACAGGCACAGGTGTCCCACCAGGTGGAGGGCGGAGGCCTGGTTGTGGTCGGTGATATAGAGCATGGTGTCCCGAACCGCCTCCCCCTGAGCCTCGCTCAGGGGATGGTAGATGGGCTGGGACAGGCCCAGCCCCGCGTTGTCCACATACTCCGCCGCCCGCAGGCCGTCGAACTCCAGCCAGACGTATTTCCAGGGGTCGTTCTCGTCGGCGCGGTAGGTATTCACCTGGCCGGGGCAGATCATAAAGCCCTGGTTGGGCATCAGCTCATAGAGGCGGCTGGCCCCGTCCTGGCCGGCGGAGTCCAGCTGCCCCCGGCCGGAGATGACATAGTGAAACAGGAAGTGGTTGCGGACAAAGGGGCCGTAGGAGTGCAGGGGAGCACACTGCTCCCAGCCGTACTGATACAGCCGCAGGTCGAGAAAATTCTCGTTGGGGAATATGGAAAAGGAGTAGTCCCTCACAGCCCACGCCCCCTCTCCGGATTCAGCGAGCGGTGGAGGACGTCCAGCACCAGGCGCAGCTCCTCCACAGGGACCTGTCCCGGGGCGGAGGCCTGGCCCGCCGTGCCGAAGGTCATGGCCGAGCCGAATACCTCACCGCACAGCCGGCTGACCGCCCCCTCCCCGGCCATGGACATGGTAATAATAGGCCGGTCGGCCCAGAGGCGGACCATCTCCTCAGAGGCGCTGAGCAGGGTGAGCACGTCGGCCCGGCTCCGGGGCATCACCGCCATCTTGGGCAGGTCGGCCCCCAGGTCCTGGGCCCGGCGCAGGCGGGCGATGAGCTCCGCCCGGGGGGGCGTGCCGGCGTGGTCGTGGCTGGACCCCACCACCACCTTTCCCGCCGCGTGGACAGCGCCGATGATTTCGCGGACTATCTCCTCCCCGGAGAGAATCTCCACGTCCACCCCGTCCGCCTCCCCCGACCGGGCGGCGGCGATGTTCAGGGCGGCGTAGTCCTCCGGGTCGATGTCCTGCTCCCCCCCCTCCCTCCTGGTCCGGAAGGTGAACAGGAGGGGGACCTCCCCCAGCACGCCCCGCAGGGCGCGCAGGGCCTCCAGAGCCTTGGGCAGGTCGGAGACCTCCTCATAGAAGTCGGCCCGCCACTCTACCGCGTCCGGAGCCAGCTCCGCCGCTCGGGCGGCCTGGGCCAGGATGTCCTCCCGGGTCCGGCCCACTATGGGAACGATGACCTTGGGTGCCCCCGCCCCCACCTCCAGATTTCTCAGCCGTACCGTTTTCACAGAGCGCCGCCCCTTTCCATAATATAACAGGGGTGATTTTATCACAGGAACCCGCCATTTGCAAGCCTTTCAGACATTTTTCCCGCCCTGTTTTATGCCCTGGGATACGCCTCCCTGACATTGGTCAGCCCCAACAAATCTTTTATTTAACCTGATTCAGATTAAATGAGCCAATCTTTTTCTGGTTGTGCTACAATCAGATTTGAATTGAGGTGTTCATATGATAAAAGGCCCCAAAAAAACTGTCAGCGTTTTGATGCCCATGGACCTGTATGAACAGGTCAGGGAGCAGGCGGAGCAGGGAAGCAGAACCGTGCCCGGATACGTCCGGCAGGTGCTGAAGCGGTATCTGTGGCATGTGGAAAACGCCCCGGAGGTGCTGACGGATAAGTGGAAAATCCCATAAAAAGTGCGCCCCGGAGGGAGAGGTAACGTAAGGAAGTTACCTCTCCCTTACTATTTGTAGGCAGCCGAATGTGATTGAATTGTAGGGAATTTCAACATATTGGAGGACTATATCATGGAAAAGTCATTTTTTGAACAAATGGGTGGCGCCTATCATCAGGAGGGCGATTATTTTCTTCCAGACCTGTCTGTACCTGAACTACCTGCCATCGGCATATGGGGGCAGCGGCGGAGACGATATTTGAAAGAATACCGTCAGGCTCTTTATACGGCGCTGCTGCTATCTGGCAAGCTGGACGGCCACCTGTCCGAAATCGACACCCAGGCAGAAGCTATGTTTTTTCAGCTTGTGGATCGGATGGCAGAGCAGGAGGGTATCTCCGAACAGCTTAAAGTCGAAAATCAGATGGAGTGGGTAGGCCGTATGAACAGTACTCGTTCTGCAGCAGAAGAAATCGTGAACACAGAAATCATATTTGCCTAAATAAACAGCGCTCATGCTTACGAACGAATTTCGTGAGCATGGGCGCTTTACTGAAACAGCTTGACTAATTTCGCTTAAACGAATATAATGATGGTGGAATTTAGTAGATTTTGAAACAACCTGAGGTGTCAAACGTGAATGGATTTATTACCGTTCAAGAAGCCGCTGAAAAATGGGGAGTAACGCCACGGCAAGTTCAAATTCTCTGCAAAGAGGGCCGAATTGCCGGGGCAATGCGTATGAGCCGCATTTGGATCATCCCAGAAAATGCAAAGAAGCCAACAGGGGACAAAAGGCACATTTTAGGAGGAAAAGATGATGCTACAAAGCACCATGTTTAAAAAGCAAAGAATTGATTTGTCCTCTGCTGTTTGGACGATGCATGAATTTTTTGCAGGAAGCGGACTTGTGGCCTATGGTTTGAAAGGAATGTTTGCGCCTGTTTGGGCCAACGATATCAGCGAGCAAAAAGCGGCGGTTTATGATGCGAACTTTGGGTGTGATCATTTTGAACTCGATGATATCAAGAATGTCCATGGCTATGACCTGCCGTATGCTCATTTGTCATGGGCCAGTTTTCCTTGTCAGGATTTGTCTTTAGCCGGTTCTTTGGGCGGTATCCACGCATCAAGGAGCGGGCTTGTATGGGAATGGTTGCGTGTTTTGGATGAGATGGAAAGACATCCTAAAATACTCTTGTTGGAAAATGTGATCGGCTTGCTTTCTACAAACAATGGCGGCAATTATCGCGTTCTCCACGCCGCCCTTGTCGAACGTGGTTATGATTGTGGAGCAATCGTACTAAACGCTTCGCATTTCGTACCGCAGTCCAGACCAAGAGTATTCATCATCGCTGTGGAGCATGGCTGTCAAATTCCAAACGAATTAGTTGGAAACGGCCCTTGCTGGCTCCATACGAAAGCCGCGATTGAACTGGGGTACTCCTTACCGCAATGGATATGGTGGAATACAGAGAAGCCCCCACATCGCAATAAAGAGCTGAAAGATATTGTTGAGGATACCGCTCTTTTTGATAAGGATGATGTGCTCAGATTGGTGCCAGAACGGCATCAAATTAAGTTGAATGAGCATAGTACCGTTTACGCCACAGGTTATCGGCGCACCCGACATGGAGAACAGCAGCTTGAATTACGCTTTGACGGAATCGCGGGATGTTTACGGACGCCGGAAGGCGGGAGCAGCAAACAGTATTTGGTTGTTAAAAAAAACGGGACAACCCATGCAAGGCTGTTGACCGTCCGCGAGGCTGCCCGGCTTATGGGAGCGCCAGACAGTTTTATCCTACCGGGCAGCTATAACGATGGATATAAGGCGATGGGCGACGCGGTAGCGATGCCCGTAGCGCAGTTTATTGGCGAACGTTTCTTAACAAAAATTGCGGAGGCAGTGTACGATGATTAATCCAGAAGAACGCTTGAAGGCGTTTCAAGCTGAAAACAATATTTTTACTAAAGGCCCTCTATCGCTGGTCGTGCAGTTTACTCGTTTAGTACAAGACAAGCAATTTCCGTTGAATTCTGATGATTTTCAGACCAGTAGCAAGGGACAAGTTGCTGGATTAGGTGGAGGAAATCTAAAGAAGATTTTGAAGGAACATGGTATTACTCAGCAGTTATCAGCCGAGGGCGGACGTACCAGCCGGGGAAGCATGGGCCTGATGATAAAGTATGTGGATTTTCTCAATGCATGGAACGAAGAACAAACTGTTAATTTTTCTGTTGTAGAAGATTTTTGGGCAGAACAAGTCAGGGAGTATTTTAGAAATCAGCCCTTTATTTTAACCGCCGACACATCCAAAACAATCGGTGCTAATTTGGATGAACTGTTTGAACAGGCAAAAAAGCGGCAAAAGCAGAATCCGGGTACGCAGTATCTTGGAACGGTGTTGCAGCATTTAGTGGCGGCTAAACTCTGCCTTATTATGTCGGAGGGAGCTTTTGAAATTCATGGCGCTTCAGTAGCGGACGGCCCAACGGATCGTAACGGTGATTTTGTCATCAACAGCACGATTATCCACTGTACTACTATGCCAGGGGCGCTCCTGATTGAAAAATGTAAAGCCAATTTGCGGAGCGGGTGTCATCCTGTTATTATCACAATTTTTGAGCGTGTGCATACGGCGCTGAATCTGGCGGAAGATGCCGGTCTTGCTGGGCGCGTAGAGGTGTGGGATATTCAGCAATTCCTATCCGCAAATGTATATGAACACAGCTTATTTGACGAAACAAAGCGTAACTCTACCTTGTCGGATATTATCAGCCGCTACAACAATATTGTACTGGAAACTGAAACCGATCCAAGTCTCCGCATTGAGTTTGAGGCAAGGTGATTTGCTGTGGCGGATGTGTTTGATGAAGAAAAACGCTCTGATATCATGCGGCAGGTCAAATCAAAGAAGAACAAATCTACAGAACTTCGCTTGATTGAAATATTCAAACAGAATAATATCACTGGCTGGCGGCGGAATTATCCTGTCAAGGGCCACCCTGATTTTGTATTTCCAAAACAAAAAATTGCCATATTTGTAGACGGCTGTTTCTGGCATGGACATGATTGCCGGAACACCCGTCCCGCAGATCACCAAGAGTATTGGCAAAAGAAACGGGAACGGAATATAAAACATGACCAAGAAGTAACAGCTATGTTTGAAGCACGCGGGTGGACAGTATTACGGATTTGGGAGTGCGAACTAAAAAAGAAGAACACTGACATTCTAATGCTTAAAATGGCTACTTTATTAAAAATTTGCTCTTAGGGGAAATAATATAAAATGCTGGGAGAATGAATGTGGACATAAATAAAATAAATACTGTGTGCTGTTGGATGCGGAATTTATCAAATCAACCAAATGTTTTGAATATGCCGGTTTCTACTGCGGATGTAACAAATATCCGCGAAGGGCTTCTTATTATTGCTAAAGATATTGAGCGAGAGCAACCTGTCCTTAGCAATCAGTTGATGACAATCAAAAATAGACTGTTTAGAGAAGTTCCCGCAAGTTGGAATACCATTCATATTTACATAAATCCATTTGCCTTTGGACAGGGAATTGAAGTATTAGATATCTTGTTGGCACAGAATTTCAATCGGCAAGACGATTGGTGGCAACTTATTCATCCTAAAATAACGCAAGCATCAAAAAAACTCTTTTTAGATGGTAGTTATGCAAATGCAGCTTGTGATGCGTTTATTGAAATAAATGATAGAGTAAAAAGGCTTTTTCAGGTGGTAAAACCTGGAGAGGATGTCCCTGATGGCGATGCTGCAATGAAAAGGGTGTTTTCTACAAAGAACCCTTTGATAGAATTTTGTGATCGTTCCACTGATTCTGGTGCGAATACACAAAAAGGATTTATGGAGATGCTTGCAGGAGCGATGTCAGCCTTGCGTAATCCTAAAGCTCATGCCAATATTCCAATAGACCGAAATGATGCCATGCGCCGTCTGATATTCGCAAGTATGTTGATGTATAAAATAGACGAAGCTGTGCAGTTTTCAAAAATATCAGAAACTCTGGACGTGTAGACCATAGGATGAGGTATCACTTTTAGTAAGGGAGTTACTGTATGAGTGATTTTGCAAATAAAAGGTTACAAGCGTTGGCGGCTTGTGATAAGGTTATCAACGGTATTGAAGATGGAACTATCACAGTTTCATCAGCACTACTTCAATGTATGAAAATTGCTCGCCTTGTAAATGACATTGAGAGTCAAGAATGGCTTGGCTATGAATATGGGGGATATCCCAAAACCGATAAGGGCCTTATTACGGGTTCGGCATGGGATATTGCTCTCCAGCATGGGCGGGGCTATATTGATAACAAAGACAAGAAACAATATGTCTTTATTGAGTCGGCTGCAGAACTTGAAGGAATTATAGAGAGTTCAAAAATTGCATTAAAAAACTTTACCACTCAGGGATTTTCGGCTGCGGGCGATTATGCACTTTTAGCGACAGATCGAATGCTTGTAAGAGTGGCAGAAGGAACAAATAATTTGCGCAAGGAAGGTCGAGTTAATAAAAAGCGTCTGGCAATTCTAAAATCTCAGTATTATGAGTATGCAGTGAGATGGCAAATTGATTTACAATTTGGCAATACAGCGAAGAATATTTTTGAAGAATATCAAGAAAAAGTCAGTCTATATTTTTCTGATTTCTCAGTAACGACACTTCAAAAACTTAATGCAATAGAAGATTTGATGGAAGATGGAAATCCAGAAAGATATTCACAAGTTCTTACATCATGCCGCAGGCTATGGGAAGATATAGCAAAACAGCTATTTGAGGAAATTCTACCAGACTACAAGGGGAAGGCATTTAATACCAGGTCTGGTGTGGAAATTGACATATCCGGTGACCATTTTAATAACAAATTATCCGCTGTTATTGAAACACTTCAAGCAAAGGCAGTAAAAAATACGCTGGTAGGCAGTGAAACTATATACTTAATTGATTGGATAGAACAGGTAAACAAGGTACAGAATTCCGAAGTCCATACTGACATAACGAGGAATCAGGCCATGCAATGTATCATTCATACATATATCGCTTTAGGTGATATTTTGAAATTAAAGGAATCTGTCAATGTAGGAGATTAACAATAATCCTCCAATGGTATTTTTCACAAATATGCTTAGATACCATTGACGAATATCTGTTCTGTGTGCTATACTAAATTTCCATTTAGTGGGCGAACTGAATACGGCTTATCAGCCGGTACATAGACAACCACACAAGAACCCCAGCGAGAGGAACACTCCCGCTGGAGTTGGTGCGTCTATGTACCGGCTTCTTTTTTGCCCCTGACAACTGAATGACCGTCCGAATGGGATACTACGCCAAGAACTTCACCGTGGAGGGAGCGAAACAACGCCGCTGAAAAGGGGCAGGAACGCCATTCGGGAAGAACGGCAAAGCTGGGTGACGGTAGATCACCGTCACATGAACTGCACCAAACCACCATGATGGCATTTTGCCATCTACTAACCTCTGCGTGGCATCATATGTGATGCCATTTCCGCCCGTTCGAGTAAGCGTGGCATCACCGATGATGCCACTATGGTGAACACGCTGAAAACCATTGACCCCCAACGCTCCGCAAAGAAGAAGCCACTGAACGACAGCCCGCAGCCCTGTCTTGTGGGGTAACGAGCATAGCTTTTGTGTTGCCGGGGGTACCCCAAAAGCGGGCGGCGCTTCACGCCGAAAGGGGCTCCGCCCCTGTAACCCCGGCCAGAAAGGAGAGAATCAACATGACCGACAGAAAGAGAACGACAGCCATCCAGGTGCGGGTAACTGAGCAGGAAAAGCGGAAGCTGGAGCGTCAGGCCAAGCGGTGCGGCCTGTCCCTATCTGGGTATCTCCGGCGGGTTGGTGCTGGGAATCCTGCGACGGCGTTCCCCCGCCAGCGATTCCAGACCCTTTATCAGCAGGTCAATGTCCTGCGGGATAACCTCGCCACCCAGCCTATGGAGCAGACAGCGGCCCAACTGAACGAGTTGGCGGGGGAAATTCTAACTGCTTATACCAGCGAGGGAACGGACGATGGCGGTAACTAAAATTTGGCCTGTCAAGGACAGCTTGACCCGTGTGGTGGACTATGCCCAAAACCCGGATAAGACCATTTACTCGGATTTGCGGTCTGTTCTCCACTACGCCGCAAACGAGGAAAAGACTGTTGAGGGCGAGGAACGGGCCATGTTCGTCACCGGCGTAAACTGTAACCGGGACACCGCTTTTCAAGAAATGCAAGCGGTCAAGGAGCGGTTCGGCAAGACAGGCGGCAATGTGGCCTATCACGCCTATCAGAGCTTTAAGCCCGGAGAAGTCACCCCGGAGTTGTGCCACCGGCTCGGGGTGGAGCTGGCAAAGCGGATGTGGGGCGATGAGTACCAGGTGCTCGTTGCCACCCACTTCAACACCGGCACCTATCACAATCATTTTGTGGTCAATTCTGTGGGCCTGTGGGACGGCAGGAAATTTAACTGCGGCAAACGTACCTACTATCAGTTTCGCCAGTTATCGGATGATTTATGCAAGGAATACCAGCTTTCCACCATTAAAAACCCAAAAGGCAAAACGCCCCGAAGCATTTACTTTGCTGAAAAGAGGGGCGAACCCACCAAATACAACCTGATGCAGGAGGCCCTGGACGCCGCCCTCAAGGTCAGCATAGACGGGAACGACCTGCGGAAAGCCCTCCGGGAACAGGGCTACGAGTTGGACGCCAACCCCGCCCACAAATACGCCACCCTGCGGCGGATCGGCAGTAAAAAGGCGGTGCGACTGTACCGGCTGGGGGAAGGCTACGATCTCCCCGCCCTCCAGGAGCGAATTGAGGAAAACCGCCAGCGGTATGCCTATGACTTTGGTTATCAGCGGTACAAGCCTGTCCCCGTTCAGCGGCCACGTCCCAGACGTTTACGGTTAAAAGGCTCTTTCAGCACAGTGAAGAAAATCAGCGGTTTTCGGGGGCTGTATCTCCATTACTGCTACTGCCTGGGCATCCTGCCCAAAGGGAACAAACGCCGCCCTCTATCCCCGGAACTGCGGGAGGAGTGCTGCCGTCTGGACAGTATCAGCCGTCAGGCACAGTTGATTTGCCGGGAAAAGCTGGACACAGCGGAAAATGTTGCAGACTTTATCGGCGGAAAACAGGCCGAAATGAAAGAGTTGGGAGCAGCCCGCCAGAAATGCTATAACCGCCTGCGCCGCTGTGGTAATGGGGTAGAAATCGCCCAGATCAAGGCCCAGCGTGACCGGCTGACGGCGGCGATGGCCGTTTGCCGAAAGGACATCAAAACCGGCGAAAACGTACTTTCCCGGAGTAATCGGCTGAAATAGAACTTGAAACTGGAACAGGAAATACAGGCCCAGCGCATGGGCCGCACGCAGGATAAGCGCAGAGAAAGGATTGCTACCAGATGAACATTTTTCAGATTGAATTGACCGAGCAAGAAACAAAAATTTACGATGAAGTGATGGAGCAGATTGATAAAACAGCAGCTTACCTTGCCAGCCTGTCCCGTGAGGAACGGTTGGACTGGCTGAAAAAGCATCAATACAGCCGCCCCATCAGCTTTGAGCAGGAGATCGGCGGGACCGTCTATACCGTCAACGCCCATTTCACCAAAGCCGCCGCCGAAACCGCTGAAGGAAAGATTAGCCACATTCTCAACCGAAATATCACACTGTAAAGTGTTGAAGTTTTGCGCCGGGTGTGGTATGATAATAGCACCTTGCAATTCATATCACACTCGGCTGCGGAAAGGAGTACATTTTGAAGAAAAAGCAGCCAAACGAGCAGAGAATTACTGTTCTCTACGCCAGACTGTCCCGTGACGATGAGAAAGAGGGTATCTCAGGCTCAATCCAGAATCAAAGGGCTATTTTGGAGAAATTCGCCGCAGACAACCACCTGCCCAACCCCCGCTTTATGTTCGACGACGGGTACTCGGGTGTTACGTTCGCAAGGCCGGCTTTCATGGAGATCATGGAACTGGCCGAACAGGGGCTTGTGGCAAACCTCGTTGTGAAAGATCACTCCAGGTTGGGGCGCAACCGTCTTGTGGTGGGGCAGCTTCTGGAAGAAGATTTTGTCCGGCTGAACGTGCGGTACATCGCCATCATGGACAACATCGACACCGCCAACGGGGTCAGCGATATTGTTCCAATGCAAGACCTTTTCAACGAGTGGCACGCCAAAAATACCAGCGACAAGGTACGCCGTGTCATGCAGAGTCGTGGCAACGCCGGGATTCCACTCACCACTAACCCGCCCTACGGTTACACGAAAGCGCCAGAGGATAAGAACAGGTGGATTGTGGACGAACCAGCGGCGGAGGTAGTGCGGCGTATCTTTCAGATGAGCGTGTCTGGCCTGGGGCCCACTCAAATCGCCAGGAAACTGCGTTCTAACGGCGTGATGACCCCCAGCGAGTATCTACACAGCACCGGCATCAACTGTGCCAATAAGCCACCGGCGTACCCTTGCAACTGGAGCTCTGGCACAGTGGCGGGTATTTTGGACAGACAGGAGTATGTGGGCGACACCGTGAACTTTCGCACCTACCGCCAGTCTTTCAAGCAAAAAAAGCAGTTAGACAGGCCCCAAAAGGATTGGAAGGTATTCCCCAATACCCACCCCGCCATCATTGACAGTGAAACCTTTGCTCTTGTTCAAAGCCTCCGTCGGCACCGCCGCAGGCCCACAAGGACGGGCGCTGTGAGTATGTTCTCAGGTTTATTGTACTGTGCTGATTGCGGCGAGAAACTGTACTACAGTGCCATGGGGAACTATAAGCGAGAGCAGGCCAACTTCTTTTGTTCCAGCTACCGTAAGGCCCCCGGTGTATGTTCCGCTCACTATATCCGGGAACGCATTGTGGAGCAGTTGGTGTTGGAGGGCTTGCAGAGGTTGTTGTGGTACGTTCAGGTCTATGAAAAGCGGTTTGCCCAGGAGCAGATGGAGCGGTTCGGACTGCAAGAGAAGAAAGAACTGACCGCCAAGCGCCGGGAGTTGGACAAAGCCAAGCAGCGGGTGGCGGAGATTGACCAGCTTATCCAAAAAAGCTACGAGGACATGACCAAGGGTCTGCTCTCCGAGGAGCGTTTTGCCACGCTGACGGTATCCTTGGAAAATGAGCAGCGGCGGTTGAAAGAGGATATTCCAGCATTGGAGGACAGTTTGAACGCCACCGCCGACAAAGCCGATGATTTGCAGAAGTTCATCCAGCGGGCCAGACAGGTGACCCGGCTGACGGAGCTGACGCCTGAGATTGTCCACGAGTTCATTGAAAAAATTGTAGTGTCCAAGCCTAACAAGGTAGATGGCAAACGCCATCAACGAGTGGACATCCATTACAACACCATCGGTTTGTGGGTAGCCCCGGAGCCGGAAACGCTGGAACGGGAATATCTGGCCTACTATAATTCCATGCAGAAACACAGGAAAAAGACAGCGTGACAATCGCCACGCCGTCCTAAACAAAATGATTTTCACTTACAGACACCGCCTCGGGGCGCACTTTTTCAATACATATTGTTATTTCAGATGCCAGATATCCTCATTGTACTGTCGGATGGTGCGGTCGGAGGAGAAATAGCCCGACTTGGCGATGTTGACCAGCATCTTTTGCGCCCAGGCCCGCCGGTCGCCGTAGTCGTGAATAGCCTGCTCCTTCACGGCGATATAGTCCTCCACGTCCAGCAGGGCCATAAACCAGTCCTTGTTCTTCATGTCACACCACAGCTGGGAAAGGCTGGCCGGGTCGCCGATGGCCAGCAGCTGGGGGGAGACCAGGAAGTCCACCAGCCGCTCCACCGCCGGGCGGTGGTAGCAGTCCAGGGGCCGGTAGGCCCGGCCGTCGGGCTCGTCGCCCTGATACAGGGCGATCACCTCGTCGCTGTGCCGGCCGAAGGTATAGATGTTCTCCTCTCCCACCAGCTGGGCGATCTCCACGTTGGCCCCGTCCAGGGTGCCCAGCGTGACGGCGCCGTTAGCCATGAACTTCATGTTGCCCGTGCCGCTGGCCTCCTTGGAGGCCAGGGAAATCTGCTCGGAGATGTCGCAGGCGGGGATGAGCCGCTCAGCCCAGGTGACATTGTAGTTCTCCACCATGGCCACCCGCAGCCAGGGCCGCACCTGGGGGTCCTGGTCGATGAGCTTCTGCAGGCAGAGAATCAGGTGGATGATGTGCTTGGCCATTACATACGCAGGGGCGGCCTTCGCCCCGAAGAAAACGGTCACCGGACGCTCGGGCAGCCGGCCCGCCTTGATCTCCAGGTACTTGTGGATGATATACAGGGCGTTCATCTGCTGGCGCTTGTACTCGTGGAGGCGCTTGACCTGGATGTCAAACACAGAGTAGGGGTCCAGCTCGATGCCCTGCTCCGCCCACAGCACCCGGCACAGCTGGTTTTTGTTGTCCTGCTTCACCGCCAGCAGCCGGTCCAGCACCGTCTCGTCCTCCCGGAAGGCCAGCAGGCCCTCCAGCTTATCGGCGTCGGTGCGCCAGTCAGGGCCGACGCAGCTGTCAATGAGCCCGGCCAGCTCCGGGTCGCAGGCCTCCAGCCACCGGCGGAAGGTGACGCCGTTGGTCTTATTGTTGAATTTTTCCGGGTAGATGTCATAGAAGGGCTTGAGCTCGGAGTTTTTCAGAATCTCGGTATGCAGGGCGGCCACGCCGTTCACCGAGTAGCCGCAGTGGATGTCCATGTGGGCCATGTGTACCCGGTTCTGATCGTCCACAATGGCTGCCTTGGGGTCCGGGTGGGCCTGCTTCATCCGCCGGTCCAACTCCAGAATGACGGGGACGATCTGGGGGGCCACCTTCTCGATAAAGGACAGGGGCCACTTCTCCAGGGCCTCGGCCAGGATGGTGTGGTTGGTATAGGCGCAGGTGCGGCGGACCTGATCGAATGCCTCGTCAAAGGACATGCCCCTCTCTGTCAGCAGGCGGATGAGCTCGGGGATGACCATGGAGGGGTGGGTGTCGTTGATCTGGATAGCTACATGGTCGGCCAGGGTGTTCAGGGCACAGCCCCGCTTCTCCAGCTCGGACAAAATGAGCTGGGCTCCGGCGGACACCATGAAGTACTGCTGATAGACCCGCAGCAGCCGGCCGGCGTCGTCGCTGTCGTCGGGGTAGAGGAAGGAGGTCAGCCGGTGGGCGATGTCCCCCTTGTCGAAGTCGATGCCCACCCAGGGCTTGTCGGCGGGCTGGACCACGTCGAACAGGTGCAGCCGGTTGGCGTACTCGTTGTTGGCCCCGGGGATGGCAACGTCATAGAGCACCGCCTTCAGCTCGAAGCCGCCGAAGGGGACGGTGAAGTTCATTCCGGTGGGGATGAGCCAGCTGTCCGGCTCGATCCAGGGGTCGGGCTCCTCCACCTGCCGGCCCTGATGGAAGCTCTGCCGGAACAGGCCGTAGTGGTAGTTCAGGCCCACCCCGTCGCCAGGCAGGCCCAGGGCGGCGATGGAGTCCAGGAAGCAGGCGGCCAGACGGCCCAGCCCGCCGTTGCCCAGAGAGGGCTCGGGCTCCATGGACTCAATGACCCCCAGGTCCCGGCCCAGATCGGCCAGCAGGTCCTTCACCTCGTCGTGGAGCCCTAATGCCAGCAGATTGTTGCTCAGCAGCTTGCCCATGAGGAACTCCGCCGAGAAATAGTAGAGCTTCCGCTCCCCCGCAGGGGCGGGGCGGTTCTGGGCCATGTTCCGGGTAAGCAGAAGCAGGGCCTCGTAGAGCTGGCGGTCATCACACTGGTCGGGAGCGCAGCCAAAACGGGCCTGGGTGGTCTGGAAAAGCTGTTCTTTTAACTGCATAAGATACATCTCCTTGTGGTGGGATTTTAATATCTGCAGGGGCGGACATTATCCGCCCGTGTGGGTATCCTGGTGGGCGCACAATGTGCGCCCCTACAGGGCATGGCGTCTTGCCGGAGACCGGCGCGCCGGGTCGTCGCGCCCTACACGCGTGTCTGTGCAGAGGGCGGATGATATCCGCCCCTACAAAAGTCCTATTTGGGCCGTTTGGCTCTGGGGACTGGCTTCTTGGGCAGACGCTGATACACCCTCATCTCCTGATACAGCCGCTGGGCCAGCTCCTCATTGCAGGCACCGGGCAGGGCTCTCCACTTCCAATTATTTCCCAGGGTGGAGGGGATATTCATCCGGGCCTCGCTGCCCAGGCCGAGGACGTCCTGGAGCTGCATCACCGCCAGATCAGCGGGGGAGGCCCAGGCCGCCCGCATCACCCCCCAGTGGTAGCCCTCCCGCCGGCTCAGGCGCAGGTAGTCCCTGGCAAAGGACTTGACCCGCCGTGGGGCGAGGGCCAGCCAGCCCTGAACGGTGTCGTTGTCGTGGGTGCCGGCGTAGACCACACACTTGGCAGGGTAGCGGTGGGGCAGGTAATCGCTGTCTGAGTATTTATCGTCGAAGGCGAACTGTAGCACCTTCATCCCCGGATAGCCCGAGTTCCTGAGCAGCTTATGCACCGAGGGGGTGAGAAAGCCCAAATCCTCGGCGATGATATCCTTTTTCCCCAACGCCCTGTTCACTGTCTTAAAAAATTCGATGCCCGGGCCGGGCCTCCACCTGCCGTTGCGGGCGGTCTTGTCCCCGTAAGGGATGGCGTAGTAGGCGTCAAAGCCCCGGAAGTGGTCGATGCGCAGGGTGTCGTAGAGCTGGAATTGCCAAGCGATCCGCTTGAGCCACCAGGCGTAGCCCTCCTCCCTCATCCGCTCCCAGTTGAAGAGGGGATTGCCCCACAGCTGGCCGTCGGCAGTGAAGGCGTCGGGGGGACAGCCCGCCACCTCGGTGGGCCAGCCCTCTCCGTCCAGCTGGAACTGGGACCGGCCGGCCCAGACGTCGGCGCTGTCCAGGGCCACATAGATGGGCAGGTCGCCGATGATGGACACGCCCTTTTGGTTGGCGTATTCCTTCAGCGTCCACCACTGGGAGAAGAAGAGGTACTGCACTCCCTTCCAGAAGGAGGTCTCCCCGTCCAGCTCCGCCCGGGCTTGGTCCAGCGCGGCGGATTTCCGCAGGCGCAGCTCCTCCGGCCACTCCAGCCAGGACCTTCCGCTGTATCTGTCCTTCAGGGCCATGAACAGGGCGTAGTCCTCCAGCCAGTCCGCGTTCCAGAGGGTGCCCCGCATCTCAAATCTGTCCCCCCGGCTCAGCCGGGAGACAGCCAGGCGCAGCACGCCAAAACGGCGTCTGTACAGGGCCTCATAGTCCACGTACGACTGATCGCCCCCCCAGTCCAGGCTCTCATACTCCCCGGGCTCCAGCAGCCCCCACTCGGCCAGGGTATCCAGGTCGATAAAGTAGGGGTTGCCGGCGAAGGAGGAGAAGGACTGATAGGGGGAGTCGCCATAGCTGGTGGGGCCCAGAGGCAGCACCTGCCAGCAGCTCTGACCCCCCGCCGCCAGAAAGTCCACAAATTTCCGCGCCTCCGCCCCCAGAGTCCCGATGCCGTAAGGGGAGGGGAGGGAGGAGATGGGCATCAAAATTCCCGCTTTTCTCACGTCTTTCACCTGTTTCTGCTGAGATTTGGATAAAGGGCCGCCGCAAGGCGTCCCTTTTCTCGTTCGCTGTTCAGGAGTTGAACTTGCTCGACTCCAGATCCTTGGCGACCTTTTTCATATGCTGCCGCATCTTTTTTTCGCCCAGAGCGGTGTCCTGGGTCTCGAAGGCCCGGATGATCGCGTCATGGGCTGGAATAAAATTGTCAATATTGTTCTTAATCTTAAAGGTGTTCTGACGGAACTGGGCCAGATGCCTGGAGATGATGTCGTTGATCTCAATGAGCAGCACATTCCCGGCAATGACGAAAATGGTGCGGTGGAACTCCTCGTCATAGTGGGCCAGGGCGGCGGCGTCGCACTGTTCGGCGGCCTTTATGGCCCCGGCCTGGTTCTTCTTCAGGGCGGACAGCTGCTCGCCGGTGCACCGTTCGATGGCCAGCTTGGCCGCCAGGGGCTCCAGGGTGGAGCGCACAACAATCAGGTCCTGCAGCTCCACCTCGTTGTTCAGAAACCAGTCGGAGAGGGAATCGGCCGGCATGGGGGTCTTGCTCTTGATAAACGTGCCCAGTCCCGGCCGAATCTCCAGAAGTCCCTGGGAGATCAGGACCTTCACCGCCTCCCGGACCGTCCCCCGCCCTACCCCCAGCAGAGCGCACAGGTCCTTCTCTGTGGGAAAGCGGTCCCCCACCTGGGCCGAGTCGTTCATAACATAGGAGCGCAGATTTTCAAGGGCCAGCTGTGTCGCGGACTTCTTCGTGATAGTTTCCATCATCATCTACTGCCTACTTTAAATCTTAATTTTGAATCATACCTCGCAAATCAAAAAAGAATGATATCAAAGCCCATTTGATACTATACCAATCAGTGCAGTACTGTCAAGGGTTTCCGCACAAAAAGATATACAAATTCGGGGAAAACACCCCTGATGACGGGAATATCCCGCGTCAGCACCCTGTTCTCCGCCTTTTGAGACCCGCCATCGCAAACCTCTAAATTTATTTTGAAATTTTCGGCTTTCATGGACAGAAGCTCCAATTTCCAGGCCGCAAACCGGCGGCGGACCGCACAGAGCAGGTCAAAGTCATGTTATTATGCACAAATTCCGGGCATAATAACTGTTAAAAATGAAGATTGACACAACTCCCGCACCATGGTAATATGTTCACATGACGTCAGGACATCATACCACCCAAGGAATCATATTATAAAGGGGAGTACATACTTTGAGAGACGAGTTGTTTGACGTATCCGACAAGATCTGTATCGTGACAGGCGGCCTCGGACAGATCGGCAAAAATTTGGCGCGAGGCCTGTATGAGAGAGGCGCCCGGGTTGCCATTTTCGCCGCCCACCCCACGCCGGAGCGGGTGGAGTCCATCTTCCCCGCCGCCCAGTATCAGGCCGGCCGCCTCCAGGTCTATCAGGTAGATATCAACCGGAAGGAGACCATTGAGGCCGCCCTGGACCAGATGGAGGCGTTCTGGAAGGACGCCCCTGACGTCCTGGTGAACTGCGCCGGCATCGACACCCAGCCCAGCGCCCCCCCGGAGGTGTCCGGGCCCTTTGAGAAGTTCCCGGAGGATGTGTTCCGGGAGGTGGTGGACGTGAACCTGGTGGGGACCTTCCTCATGATTCAGGCGGCGGGCGCCCGGATGGTGGCCGCCGGCAAGGGCGGGTCCATCATCAACATCGGCTCCATCTATGGCATGGTCTCTCCCATTCAGGACATCTATAAGTACAAGGAGGAGCGCACCGGGGTGCCCTTTATCAAGCCGGTGGCCTACTCCGCCGCCAAGTCGGGCGTCTATAATCTGACCCGCTACTGCGCCACCTACTGGGGCAAGAAGGGCATCCGGGTGAACACCCTGACCCCCGCCGGCGTGTGGAGAGACACCCAGGACGAGACCTTCATTCAGAACTTCACCGCCAGAATGCCCATGGGCCGCATGTCCCGGGAGGACGAGTACAACGGCGCGGTTATCTTCCTGGCCTCCAAGGCCTCTTCCTTCATGACGGGCGCGAATCTTGTGATCGACGGCGGCTGGACCGCCTGGTAATTAAGGAGGAAACGACATTATGAAAAATAAATTGTATGAAAACCATCTGAAGGAAGTCATGGCGAAGCGTCCCGTGTTCGGCATGACCATCTACTCCGGCTGCCCCCAGTTTGTGGAGCTGCTGGGCTATGCGGGCTTTGATTTCGCCTTCATCGACGCGGAGCACTGCCCCTGGGAGACTACCGCTCTCCAGAACGCCGTCCTGGCCGCCCGTTCCACCGGCGTCAGCCCTCTGGTCCGGGTCACTAAGCCCGACATGATTGAGATCCGCAAGGCCCTGGAGATGGGCGCCGAGGGCGTCATTGTTCCCCACGTGCGCACCATCGAGGAGATGAAGATCTGTGTCAGCGGCGCCAAGTTCCCCCCGCTGGGCCGCCGGGGCTTCGACGTGAACGTGCGCGCAGCCCAGTACGGCTTCGACATGGGCGGCGTGGAATTCTATGAGGAGGCCAACCGCACCGAGCTGGTCATCCCTATGGCCGAGGATTTTGAGTTCACCGACCAGCTTGACGAGATGCTGGCCGTTCCCGGCGTAGATGCCATCAACTTTGGCCCCGCCGACTTTTCCATGTCCCTGAACTGCCGTAACAACACCTCCGGCGGCAACTCCTTCTATGACCTGAACGACAGCCCCGCCGACATCGCCATGAAGGACATCATCGCCAAGGCCCGCCCCAAGGGGATCGGCGTGATGGCTCCCGCCGTCCCGCCCACCTATGAGAATGCCAAAAAGCTGGTGGACAAGGGGGTCAATATGGTCATCATGGGCAACGACTTCGGAAACTACGGCGCCGCCCTCAAGGCCATCCGGGAGGAGACCCTGGCAAAATTCAAGTAACGCACACCCCCCATGGGATCATATCGAAATAAATAAAAAGGAGAAATAAGGATGAAAAAGAAAAGCTTGGCCCTTGTACTTGCCGCCGCCATGATGCTCACCGGACTGGCTGCCTGCGGACAGAAAACCCCCACTCCCCCCACCAATTCCGGAAACAACACCCCCGGAAGCTCCAGCAGTCAGCAGAACACCCCCGCCGACAAGGAAGTGACCATCAAGCTGGGCTTCACCCACAGCAACCCCGACCGTAACCAGGACGACGAGGTCATGTACGCCGAGACCTTCAAGGACTATGTGGAGTCTCACAGCGACTCCATCAAGGTTGAGCTATATCCCGGCAACGCTCTGGGCTCCCAGGCGGACACCGTGGGCGCCGTTGCCTCCGGCACTGTGGAGATGACCGTTCAGAACTGCTCCCAGCTGGATAACTACAACCAGATCACCATGGTGTTCTCCATGCCCGGCACCTTCCGGAGCATCGAGGAGACAAATCAGGTCCTGGACAGCGACTGGGCCAAGGGCATCCTGGAGGAGGTTCGCACCACCACCGGCATCCGTGTGCTGGGCAACTCCTGCACCGGTATGCGCAGCTTCACCTGCAAGGGCCGGGAGGTCCGCTCCGTGGAGGACGCCAAGGGCCTGACCTTCCGTGTGCCTGAGAGCCCCATTTACTCCCAGATTGTCAACGCCATCAGTGCCAACCCTGTCCCCATGCCCTCCTCTGAGATGTATGTCGCCATGCAGAACGGGGTTGTGGACGGCCAGGAGAACCCCATCCAGAACGTGGTCATTGACAAAACCTATGAGGTCCAGGACTGGTATGTGCTGGACAACCACACCCCCACCGTCATGAGCTACATGATGAGCGACAAGTTCTACAACAGCCTGTCCGATGCCCAGAAGGCCGTCATCGAGGAGGCCAATGCGGAAGCCACCAAGAAGGCCAGAGAGGTCACCACCAAGCTGGAGGCCAGCGGCATCGCCACCCTGGAGGCCAACGGCATGACTGTCTATGTCCCCACCGAGGAGGAGCTCAAGGGCTGGCACGACGCCTATGGACCTGTGTGTGAGAAGTATATGCGGGAGCAGGTGGGCGACGAGCTGGTGGATCAGGTTCTGAATCTGCTGGTTGAGATCCGCGGATAATAACAAAAACGGAGACTGAACAGCCTCCTGAATGAAAAAGGCTGGTGGGTTATCCAATGTGATAATGACCAGCTTTTTTCAATCAAACAGAATTGGGGGAAAACATGAAAAAATTATATTATGGACTGAACGAGGTCTCCAACGTGATCTGCAAGGTGCTGTGCATTCTGATCGTGGCGGTGGTTGTGGTCAATGCGGGCTCAGTCCTGCTGCAGGTATTGAACCGCTATGTGATCGTCAAGGTGTCTGATCTCTCCTTCCCCTGGACGGAGGAGCTCTCCCGTTACTCCATGATCTGGCTGTGCTACCTGACCCTGCCCATCGTCTACAGGGAGGGAACTATGGCCCAGTTGGACCTGATTTTCGACCGCCTGGGGAAGAAGGGGAAGATGGCCCTGTATATCCTCACCCGGGCCCTGTGTATTATCTTCATCGTGATCGCGGTCTACTTCGGCATCCATGTGGTGCAGACCCGGATTATGTACAAATCCTCCATGATGCGGATACCCGGCTACATGCTGTATTCCGCCCCCATCTTCGGCTGTGTTCTGATGGCCTATGAGATTTTTACCGAGATGGTCGGCGTATTTTCCGGCGTTCTTACGCCCTTTTACGCCGGCGCGAAAAGACAGCACCATTTTTTTAAGAAAGGAGCGGAAGGCTGATGGCAGTATTTCTGATTGTCCTGTTCCTGGCTATCATGCTGATCGGCACTCCGGTGGGTTTCGCCATGGGGGCGCTGACCAACATTTCCTTCGCCATTCTGGGCGGTGACCAGTCCATGGTGGCCCAGAAGCTGTTCTCCGGCATCGACACCTATACCTATGTGTGCGTCCTGCTGTTCATCCTGGCCACCGACCTGATGTCGGTGGGCGGCATTACCAGCGCCATTGTGAACTTCTGCGAGAAGCTGGTAGGCCACATCAAGGGCGGCCTGGCCCATGTGAACGTGCTGGCCAGTATGCTCTTTGCGGGTCTGTCCGGCTCCGCCATAGCGGACGCCTCCGGCCTGGGCCCCCTGGAAATCCAGCTGATGACCGACGGCGGCTATGACCGGGACTTCTCCGCTGCGGTAACCGCCGCCAGCGCCATCATCGGCCCCATCATCCCCCCGTCCAACATTATGATTATCTTTGCCGGCTGCATCGGAACCGTGTCAGTAGGCAAGATGTTCCTGGCGGGCGCCGTGCCCGGCGTTCTTCTGGGCATCGCCTACATGGTCCTGTGCTACTTCATGGCGGTAAAATACAACATGCCCTGCCAGGCCCGGCGCTCCAGCGCCAGGGAGATTGGCCGCTCTCTGATTGAAACCCTGCCCGCCCTGCTGCTGCCCTTCATCATCATGGGCTCCATCATCAGCGGCATCTGCACCTCCACCGAGTCCAGCGCCCTGGCGGTGGCCTACGCCATCATTGTCTCCCTGCTCAAGCGCAAACTCACCTGGAAGACCTTTATGGAATCCTGCATCCGCTCGGCCAAGGCCACGGCCAATGTGCTGTTCATCATCGCCGTCTCCACCGCCATGGGCTGGGCCATCACCACCCTTCAAATTGCCCAGACTCTGGCCGCTTTCTGCCTGGAGTTCATCACCAGCAAGTTTATGTTCCTGTTGTTCATGAACATCCTGCTTCTGGTCCTGGGCATGGTGCTGGACGCCACCCCGGCCATCCTCCTGATGGTCCCCATCCTCTGGCCTGTGGCCCAGACCTATGGCATCGAGTCCATCCAGTTCGGCATCATCATGTGCCTGAACCTGATGATCGGCAACCTGACCCCGCCTGTAGGCATGATGCTCTTTGTCATCTCCAATGTGGGCAAGGTCAAGCTCTCGGCGCTGTACCGGTCGATCCTGCCCTTTGTGGGGGTAGCGATCATCGCCCTGATGCTTGTTACCTATATCCCGGCCTTCTCCACCTTTATTCCCAACCTCCTGATGCCGTAGTCCGCACAAAAATTTCAGGCCGTTCGGGGCGAAACAGCCCCGAACGGTCAATTTTTATGACTTTTCAAGCTCTAAAAGCGTTTTTCTGTGCAAACTGGCAACCCCAAAGCTCTGGACAAAGCGGCTCATGTTTGGTATAGTCGTAGTGAAATTTTGTGTCCGGACGGACAGGAAAAATCTTGACAGGGAGGCCGACTTATGAAAGACATTACTACTGTTGGAGAAATCCTGATTGACCTGACTCAGACCGGCGCCAACGAGGCGGGCGTCCCCCTCTTCGCGGCCAATCCCGGCGGAGCACCGGCCAATGTGGCCGTGGCGGCCTCCCGTCTGGGAGCCGCCGCCGCCTTCATCGGCAAGACAGGCCGGGACCAGTTCGGCGCCTATCTGCGCAAGGTTCTGGAGGAAAACCGGGTGGACTGCTCCGGCATGCGCACCGGGGCCCAGCCCACCACCATGGCCATTGTCTCGGTGGACCACACAGGGGAGCGCACCTTCAGCTTTGTCCGGGGGGCGGACTGCGAGCTCTCCCCCGACGAGATCAACGAGTCCGCCGTCTGCCGGAGCAAGTTCCTGCACTTCGGCTCGGTCAGCCTGACCCGGGGCATCGCCCGCAGCGGGACCATTTTCGCCGCCCGGGCCGCCCGTCAGGCGGGCGCGCTGGTGAGCTATGACCCCAACTACCGCCCGGCCCTGTGGCGCAGTGAGGCGGAGGCCTCCGAGTGGATGCGCGTCCCCCTGCCTCTGGTGGACATCATCAAGCTGTCGGAGGAGGAGCTGCCCCTGCTCACCGGCTCCGCCGGTCTGGAGGAGGGCAGCCGCCTGCTGGAGGAGCAGGGCGTCTCCCTGGTCCTTGTCACCCTGGGCGGCGCGGGCAGCTTCTGCCGCTGGAGGGGGGAGTGCTTCACCGTCCCGGGCGTCAGCGTCAAGGTGGCCGATACCAACGGCGCGGGAGACACCTTCCTGGGGGCCGTCCTCAGCCGCCTGAGCCTGCGGGGGGAGAAGCCCCTGGAGGGCCTGACCAGAGGGGAGCTGGAGAACATCCTGGACTTCGCCAACCGGGCCGCCGCCCTCACCTGCTCCCGCAGCGGCGCCATCCCCGCCATGCCCACTTTGGACGAGCTGTCCGTCAAGTAAGGAGGCGCGTGTCCGCCATGAAATATGCCAGAACAGAATTTGACCGCCGGCTCGCCCGGCACTTCGACGAGCTGAAATGGCTCTATATGGAGCTGTATCACGATGAGGAGGCCTTCGACTACTTCGGCAAAATGCTGAAAAGCTGCTGGGAGGGGCGGAAGAAGCCCCTCCGGGACCAGGACGCCCGGCGGGAGGCCGACCCCGACTGGTATCGCCGCAGGGAGCTGCTGGGCATGATGCTCTATGTAGACGCCTTCGCCGGCAGCCTGGAGGGCGTGAAGAAAAATCTGAAATACGTCAAGGAGTGCGGGGTAAACTACCTCCACCTCATGCCCCTGCTGGACACCCCTAAGGGCCGCAGCGACGGGGGCTACGCCGTCAGCGACTTCCGCTCCGTCCGGCCCGATCTGGGCAGCATGGAGGACCTGGAAAAGCTGGCCGACGCCTGCCGCCGGGCGGGAATCAGCCTGTGTCTTGACTTTGTGATGAACCACACCAGCGAGGACCACGACTGGGCCAGGAGAGCCCTGGCGGGGGAGCCGGGCTATCGGGAGCGGTATTTCTTTTATGACACCTGGGACATTCCCCGGGAATTTGAAAGGACCGTCCCCCAGGTGTTTCCCACCACCGCCCCGGGCAGCTTCACCCAGCTGGACAACGGCAAAATCGTCATGACCAATTTCTACCCCTATCAGTGGGACCTGAACTACGCCAACCCGGTGGTCTTTAACGACATGACGGAGAACCTCCTCTTCCTGGCCAACCGGGGAATCGACGTCATCCGACTGGACGCCATCCCCTACATATGGAAGGAGCTGGGCACTGACTGCCGCAACCTGCCTCAGGTTCACACCCTGGCCCGGATGCTGCGGATGGTCTGTGAGATTGTCTGCCCCAGCGTGCTGCTGCTGGGGGAGGTGGTGATGGAGCCGGCCAAGGTGGCCCCCTACTTCGGCACCACCGAGAAGCCCGAGTGCCACATGCTCTATAATGTGACCACCATGGCCACCACCTGGCACACTCTGGCCACCGGAGACGCCTCTCTGCTCAGGCGGCAGATGGAGGCCGTCTGCGCCCTGCCCAAGGAGTATGTGTTCCTCAACTACCTGCGCTGCCATGACGACATCGGCTGGGGACTGGACTACCCCTGGCTGGGCTGGCACTTCGGGACAAATGAGGTGGTCCACAAGCGCTACCTCAACAGCTGGTACACCGGCCGGTGGCCGGGGAGCGACGCCCGGGGCGAGCTGTACAACGACGACCCCCGGCTGGGGGACGCCCGGCTGTGCGGCACCACCGCCTCCCTGTGCGGGGTGGAGGCCGCCGAGTATGAGGGCGACCCTTTCAAGCTGGAGCGGGCGGTGGCCTGCGACCTGACCCTCCACGCCTGGATGCTGTCTCAGAGCGGCATCCCGGTGATCTACAGCGGGGACGAGGTGGGCCAGCTCAACGACTACACCTATCACAACGACCCGGATAAGCAGGCGGACAGCCGGTATCTCCACCGGGGGAAGTTCCAGTGGGGGCTGGCCGGGTTCCGGAGCGACCCGGAGACCTATCAGGGCAAGCTGTTTCAGGGCCTGCGCCGGCTGGAGAAGCTCCGGGCCGGCGAGCCCTGCTTCGACGGGGACGCCAACGTCCAGGTGGAGGACAGCGGAGACCGGCGGGTGCTGGCCCTGTGCCGCCGGACGGGGGACCGGGAGCTGGTCTGCCTGTTCAACTTCAGCCCGGACTTTGTCCGGGCCGGGGTGGACCGGACAGGGAGCTATACCGAGCTGATGTATGAGACCCGCTATGACGATATCCGCTCCATCGAGCTGTGGCCCAATGGCTTTGCCTGGCTGCTGAGAGACCCGGCCTGAGGCTCACCCGGTTAACAATGCAGAACGCGTGCCCCGGAGGAAAACTCCGAGGCACGCGTTTTATGTTGTGTCCGGTCAGGGCGTCTCGAAAATGACGGGCCGGCCCTGACAGCTCACCCGGCCGAATTTCACCTCCACGCTCCCCTCCCCGGCCAGGTTGGGGTAGGTCCCGTCGGGGGCCTCCACCTCCACCAGGGCGGAGCTCCCCTGCACGCTGAAAATGCCTGTCAGCCGTTTCTCCCCGCTCCGGTAGCAGGCCAGGAGGACCTCGCCGGGCAGGGCCTGGACCTGATAGCTTCCGCCGGCAATCAGGGGGCGGCGCTTCAGCTCCCGAAGCCGGCGCAGCTGCGCCGTCCGGTCGGGCCCGGAGGTCCAGTCCACAGGGTCCTTCTCAAAGAGCTGGGGCACATGGGTGCAGCTCACCTCCTGGCCGGCGTAGAGCAGGGTCATCCCCTTCTGGAAGTATAGGAAGGCGGTCCAGTTCTCCAGGGCGGCCTCGTTGGGGAGGATGGCCGCGGCCCGAAGCCGGTCGTGGTTCTCCAGAAAGCGGAGCTTTACATAGTTGTCCGGGTAGATGGCCTCCTGCCGGGTAAGGGCCTCGGCGTACCGGCTCAGGGGGAGCTTTCCCTCCAGGCAGGCCTGGAAGGCGGGGTAGGTGTCGTACTCATAGCTGACGTCAAAGGCCTGGAAGATCTCCCCGTCAGACAGCGCGGCGATGCCCTGCTCCCGGGCCGCCCGCACAAACTCGTGCTCCACCGACTCGGCCAGCCAGATGCAGCCGGGTCGGACCGTCTCCACCTCCTCCCGGGCCCGGAGCCAGAACTCCAGGGGCACCAGGGGGGCCACGTCGCACCGGAAGCCGTCCACCATGGAGGCCCAGAACCTCAGTGTCTCGATCTGATAGTCCCACAGCGGCAGGTTGGCGTAGTCCAGGTCCACAATGTCGGTCCAGTCGCCCACATGATTGCCGAAGCTGCCGTCCGGCCTGTGATAGAACCACTCCGGATGGTGCTCCGCCAGCCAGGAGTCGGGGGAGGTGTGGTTATACACCACGTCGATGATACACTTCATGCTCAGGCGGTGGATATCCTCCATCAGGTGCTTGAAGTCCTCCAGGGTGCCGTAGTCCGGGTTCACCGCCCGGTAGTCGGAGATGGCGTAGGGACTGCCCACCGTTCCCTTGCGGGCCTTGGCCCCGATGGGGTGGATGGGCATCAGCCAGATAATGTCCGTTCCCAGAGCCTTGATCCGCTCCAGGTCCCGGCGGAGGGCCTCGAAGGTGCCCTCCTGGCTGTGGTTGCGGACAAATACTGAGTACATAACCTGACTGCGGTAGTCTTTGGGTGTGTTCTTTGCCATAGGCTCACCTCATTTTTTGGTTTTGGGCAGGCGCTGATACACCCGCATCTCCCGATACAGCCGCCGGGACAGCTTCTCGTCAAAGGCGCCGGGCAGGGTCCGCCACTGCCAGTTTCCCCCCAGGGTAGAGGGGGTGTTGATCCGGGCCTCGCTGCCCAGGCCGAGAATGTCCTGGAACTGCATCACCGCCAGATCAGCGGGGGAGGCCCAGGCGGCGCGCATCATCCCCCAATGGTAGCCCTCCCGCCGGCTCAGGCGCAGGTAGGCTTTGGCGTAGGCCGCGTCCTCCTTCAGGGCGGAGGCCATCCAGCCCTGAACGGTGTCGTTGTCGTGGGTGCCGGTATACACCACGCAGTGGGTGGGGTAGCTGTGGGGCAGGTAGCCGCTGTCCGGGTCCCGGCTGTCGAAGGCCAGCTCCAGCACCTTCATCCCCGGGTAGCCCGAGTCCCGAAGGAGCTTCTTTACCGAGGGGGTGAGAAAGCCCAGGTCCTCGGCGATGATGTCCTTTCTGCCCAGAGCCTTCCTCACCGCCTGAAAGAAGGCGATGCCAGGGCCGGACCGCCAGCGGCCGTTCCGGGCGGTGCTTTCCCCGTAGGGAACGGCGAAATACTCGTCGAAGCCCCGGAAGTGGTCGATGCGCAGGGTGTCATAGAGCCGGAACTGAAAGGCGATCCGCCCCAGCCACCAGGCGTAGCCCTCCTCCCTCATCCCCTCCCAGTTGAAGAGAGGATTGCCCCACAGCTGGCCGCCGGCGGCAAAGCCGTCGGGGGGGCAGCCCGCCACCTCGGTGGGCCGGCCCTCCCCGTCCAGCTGGAACTGGGACCGGCCGGCCCAGACGTCGGCGCTGTCCAGAGCCACGTAGATGGGCAGGTCTCCGATAATGGAAATCCCCTTTTTGTTGGCGTATTCCTTCAGCCTCCACCACTGGGAGAAGAAGAGGTACTGCACCCCCTTCCAGAAGGAGATCTCCCCGGCCAGCTCTGTCCGGGCCCTGTCCAGGGCCTCGGGCCGGCGCAGGCGCAGCTCCTCCGGCCACTCCAGCCAGGAGCTTCCGCCGTATCTGTCCTTCAGGGCCATAAACAGGGCGTAGTCCTCCAGCCAGCCCTCCTGCTCCCGGCAGAAGGCGGCGAGCTCGGGCCGGTTCTGGGCCAGCAGCCGGGCGCAGGCCCCGCGCAGCACGGGGTAGCGGTTGGCATACAGCAACCCGTAGTCAACCTGCGCCGGGTCCTCTCCCCAGCTCAGGCCCTCATACTCCGGCCCCTCCAGCAGCCCCTCCTCCGCCAGGAGGTCCAGGTCAATGAAGTAGGGGTTGCCGGCGAAGGAGGAGAAGGACTGATAGGGGGAGTCGCCATAGCTGGTGGGGCCCAGAGGCAGCACCTGCCAGCAGCTCTGTCCCCCCGCCGCCAGAAAGTCCACAAATTTCCGGGCCTCCGCCCCCAGGGTCCCGATGCCATAGGAGGAGGGGAGGGAGGAGACGGGCAATAAAATTCCTGCTTTTCTCAAGGGCTTCACCTGTTTCGTCATAGGTTAAGGGCCACCGGCGGGCGGCCCTTTTCTTATCTGAGCGGAGCGGCGCTCTCCCCCTGGATCAGGTGGAAGGGAACCAGCTCATGGACCGGGGGGCTGCGGCGCTGGATGCTCCGCAGAAGGGTATCCACCCCCCGCTCGGCCAGCTTCTGGGTGTCCTGACGGACGGTGGTCAGCCGGGGCAGGGAGTACTGGCCGGTGACAATGCCGTCGTAGCCCACCACGGAGATGTCCTCGGGCACCCGCTTTCCCATGTCGTTGAGCGCCCGGATGGCCCCCAGGGCCATCACGTCGCTGACGGCGAAAATCGCGGTCAGCTCGGGACACCGCTCCAGCAGCACCCTGGTGGCGGCGTAGGCCTCTGGCATGGAGTAGCGGCAGGGCTCACACTGGCGGTCCACATCGAAGGGGATGCCCAGACGGGCGCAGGCATCCCGGCAGCCGGTGAGACGCCGGCGGCTGATCTGGGTGCAGGACCAGTTTCCCCCCAGCAGGCCGATGTGCCGGTGGCCCTGGCCGGCCAGCAGCTCCACCACCCGCTCCGCCGCCTCGCTGTCGTCGGTGGTGAAGGAGGACAGGTTGTGGAAGCCCAGCTCCCGGGCGGTGTTGGTGAGCAGGACGCAGGGCACCGTGATGGGGGAGAAGCCCTCCTGAAACAGCTCCAGGTCGCCCCCCAGGAAGAGGATGCCCAGCGGCCTGCGCTCCCGGCACAGCTGGCAGGCGTAGGCCACCTCGTTGGCGTCCTCGTCCAGGTAGTAGACGGCGGCATCCTGCCCGGCGTCCCGGAGAAGGGACTGGAGCATCTCCACCAGCTCGGCAAACAGGAAATTCATGGTGCCCTTAACCAGGATGGCGATGCTGGTGCTGGCCTGCTGCTTCAGGTGCTTGGCGTTGTTGTTGGGCTGAAAGCCCTGCTCCTCCACCACGGCCATGACCCTGCGGCGGGTCTCGTCGCTGACGTCCGGGTGGTCGTTGAGCACCCGGGACACGGTGGCCACGCCACATCCGGACAGCCGGGCAATATCCTTGATGGTCACCTTGTATCCCTCTTTTCTTTCAAACGGAACGATTTTAGCACATTTCAGGCCGGGACACAAGCCTTATCCCTTCACCGCGCCGGCGGCCACGCCCTTGATGATGTGCTTCTGGCAGGCGAGGTAGAACACCACGATGGGGATGATAGCCATGACCAGAGAGGCCATAATGGCGCCCATATCCACCCGGCCATAGGAGCCCTGCATCCGCTGGATGGTGATGGGGATGGTGCTGAACTTGTTCAGGTCCAGGGTCAGGTAGGGGAGGAGGAAGTCGTTCCAGATCCACATGGTCTCCAGAATGCCCACAGAGATATAGGTGGGCTTCATGATGGGCAGCACCACCGAGAAGAAGGTGCGCAGCGGGGAACAGCCGTCAATCATGGCGGCCTCCTCAATCTCGATGGGGATGGACTTGACGAAGCCGCAGAACATGAACACCGCCAGCCCCGCGCCAAAGCCCAGATAGATGATAATCAGGCCCCAGGGGGTGCCCAGCTTCAGCCGGTCGGTGACCAGCGAGAGGGTGAACATGACCATCTGGAAGGGGACCACCATGGAGAACACGCACAGCAGGTAGAGGAACTTGGTGGCCCTGTTGTTTACCCGGGTAATAAACCAGGCGAACATGGAGGTGCACACCAGGATGACCACCACGGACCCCACCGTCATCACCAGGTTCCACACAACGGCCATCAGGAAGTCGTAGTTCTCAATGGCGTTGGTAAAATTCTCAAGCCCGATGAAGTTTTTCTCAGTGGGCAGCTTGAAGGGCTCCAGGTTGATAAAGGCCTTTTTCTTAAAGGAGTTAATCAGCACAATAAACAGGGGAGCCAGGTAGAGGATGGACACAAGGGAGAAGAGAATGGTGGCGAAGATACCGCCCTTTCCACGGCGTTTCATTACTGCTGCACCTCCTTGGAGCGAGTCATTTTCAGCTGGATGAGCCCCAGGCCCACCACCAGGATAAAGAAGAGCACGGCCTTGGCCTGACCCACGCCCTGATAGCCTACCCGGCCATAGAACGTGTTGAAGATGTTCAGCGCCAGCATCTCGGTCTGCTTCATGGGCTCGCCGGCGGTGAGGGAGAGGTTCTGGTCGAAGAGCTTGAAGCCGTTGGTCAGGGTGAGGAAGGTGCAGATGGTGATGGAGGGCATCATATTGGGAATGGTGACGTTCCACAGCCTCTGCCAGCCGTTGGCCCCGTCGATCTCGGCGGCCTCGTTCAGGTCGCCGGGGATGGACTGGAGGCCGGCGATATAGATAATCATCATATAGCCGATCTGCTGCCAGCAGATGACCACCACCAGACCCCAGAAGCCGTATTTGGCGGAAATCTTCAGGGCCAGGTCGTACCGGGCCAGAATGCCGTTGAAAATCAGCTGCCACACATAGCCCAGCACAATGCCGCCGATAAGGTTGGGCATGAAGAACACGGTGCGGAAGAGGTTGGTGCCCTTGATCTCCCGGGTGAGCACCATAGCCACGGCGAAGGCGATCACGTTGATGAGCACCAGAGTGACCACAGTGAACAGGGCGGTGAAGCCGAAGGCGTGGACAAAATCCGTGTCCTGGAAGGCCCGGATATAGTTGTCGATGCCGTTGGGCTTGGCGTCGATGACGGTGCGGAAGTCGCAGAAGGACAGGTAGATTCCCATAAGGAAGGGCACGATAAAGCCGATGATGAAGGCGGCGAAGGTGGGGCCCAGAAAGATGGGAAAGTACCGTTTAATGGTTTTTTCCATGGCGGAAACGGGACCTCCTTTTACAAAATTCACAGCGCTGGCGGAACGGGGCGGGTTCCGTATTGGCTCCGGCGGGGGAGCGAATACGGCACCCGCTCCGCTGGAAGGGTCAAAAAGGGGGTGGACGGGCTGTCCCGCCCACCCCGGAGCATGCTTCAGAGCTTCTGACTTACTTGGACTTCTCCGCGGCCCAGTTGTCCACGAAGGCGGCCCGCACGGTCTCCCAGTTGGCGTCGGTCTGATCGGCGGCGTAAGCGGTCAGGGCGGAGCCCAGAACGTTCTTCCACTCCTCGGAGGGCATGGTGGGGAAGCACCACTTGACGCTGGTGGTCCCGTTGGCCACGTAGTCGTTGGCGATGTTCACCAGCAGGTTGCTGGACTCCAGGTTGCCCTTGAAGGGGACCACGAAGCCCATGTGGTCGCCGGAGCACATATACTCCAGGCCGGTCTCGGAGGTGACGCACCAATACATGAAGTCCAGGGTGGCCTGGATGTCCTCGGGCTTGGCGTTCTTGTTCACACACCAGTAGTTCTCGGTGCCGGTGCAAAGGCCCTGGTTGGCCTCGTCGCCCACGCCGATATAGATGGGCAGCATGCCCAGGTTCTCCTCGCCCACGTCGGCCACGTCGCCGTAAGCCCAGGTGCCGTTCTGGTAGAAGACGGCCTGCTCGGTGACGAACTCGGCCACGGAGTCATCGCCGGTCTTGGCGGACAGCAGGGTGGGGGCGCAGGTGCAGTTGTTGATATACAGGTCCCACATGGCCCGGTAGTTGTCCAGATAGGTGCCCTTGATGGCGTCGGTGTCGCCAATGCCGTCGGCCTCATACTCAAAATAGATGGGCAGGTTGGCCAGATGGGTCTTGAAGCGCCAGTCAGAGGAGCCGTCCATACCGGCGGAGGTGAAGGCGGAGAAGCCCAGCTCGTCCTTGCGGGCGGTGATGTCCTCGGCCACCTTCTTCAGGTCGGCGAAGGACTTGATGTCGTCCAGGCTGTAGCCGGCCTCGCCCAGCAGCTTGGTGTTGACAATGATGCCGTAGGTCTCGATGACGTAGGCGATGCCAGACATGGCGCTGCCGTCCATCAGGGCGAAGTCGTCGCTGGACAGCTCGCCGGCAATCTTGGAGCCGGACAGATCATAGCAGTAGTCCTTCCAGTTGGCCAGACCCACGGGGCCGTTGACCTGGAACAGGGTGGGGGCATCGGTCTTGGCGATCTCGCTCATCAGGGTGGTCTCGTACTGGCCGGAGGCGGCGGTCTGGACCTTGACCTCTACGCCGGTCTCCTGGGTATAGAGCTTGGCCAGCTCCTGCCAGTCGCCGTCCTGCTCGGGCTTGAAGTTCAGGTAGTAGACAGAGCCGGCGGCGCCGCTGGTGCCGTCATTTCCGGCGGGGGCGCCGCTGGTGCTGCCGCCGCCGTTGGCGTTGCTGCCGGAGGGGGCCTTTTCACCGCCGCAGCCGGCCAGCAGAGACAGCGCCATAGCCGCGCTGAGGGCCAGGGCCAGGATCTTCTTGCTTTTACTCATTTCATTATCCTCCTAAATAAAAATTTCTTCTGGGTTGACAGCCTTCCGGAAACGCTATCGGAACTGTTACCGGAACCGTTTCCGCTCGGGCCAACCTTATGATATCAACAATTCTCCAAAGATGCAAGGGAAATTTGTCCAGCCAGCAAAAAATCGGTAGATTGCCAAAAAACTCCACGCATTTTTTGGAGAATATACCTAAGCTCGAGCCTTCAGGGCGGCCCGCCGCCATCCCGGCTCCGGCCGTTCCTGGCATAAGTATCCCACTATTTTATCATCAGAAAACAGGTATTTGAACTTAATTCCCTTCTGTGATATGATGTTACCGAATTTTCAGCGCTCCTCCCTGCCCACCGCAGTCTTTGGCGCCTGCTTCCGGCGGTGTCAGAGCTTTTTCGGCAGGCGGGCCAGGAAAAATGAGGTGATCTTATGAGCGATACCCTGACCGCCATCTCCCCCAGCGACATCCGGGCACAGAGGCAGGTGGACGCCCTGCTGGAGCAGGAGGGCATTCGCCGGGACGGCAATCTGGACTACACCTGCGGCCTCTTCGACGAGGACTGGAGGCTGGCGGCCACCGGCAGCTGCTTTCAGAACACCATCCGCTGTCTGGCGGTGGACCGCTCCCGTCAGGGGGAGGGGCTGCTCAACCAGGTGGTCAGCCATCTGATGGAGGTCCAGGCCCAGCGGGGAAACGCCCACCTGTTCCTGTACACCAAGCCCCAAAGCGCCATATTCTTCGGCGACCTGGGCTTTTACGAGATCGCCCGGGTGGAGGACAGCCTGGTCTTTATGGAGAACCGCCGTCAGGGCTTTCAGGACTACTGCGCCGCCCTGGAGCAGACCCGGCGGGAGGGCCGGTCCGCCGCCGTGGTGATGAACGCCAACCCCTTCACCCTGGGCCACCTCCATCTGGTGGAAAAGGCGGCGGCGGAGAACGACGCCGTCCACCTCTTTGTCCTCAGCGAGGAGGCGGGGCCCATCCCCTTTGCCGTCCGGCGCAGGCTGGTCCGGGAGGGAACCGCCCACCTGCCCAACATCATCTGCCACGACTCGGGGCCCTATATCATCAGCGGGGCCACCTTCCCCAGCTACTTCCTCAAGGACGAGGACACTGTCATCCGGGCCCACGCCGCACTGGACCTGGCCGTCTTTGGAAAAATCGCCCCCTGCCTGAGCATTACCAGCCGCTATGTGGGGGAGGAGCGGGCCAGCCATGTCACCGCCCTGTACAACCGGGAGATGGCCCGCCGTCTGCCCGAGCTGGGCATCCAGTGCCAAATCGTCCCCCGGCTGGCACACGGCGGCGCGCCGGTAAGCGCCAGCACCGTCCGTCAGGCCATTCACGACGGGCGGCTGGAGGACATCCGCCCGCTGGTGCCGGAGACCACCTGGCGCTGCTTCAATTCCCCGGAGGCCGGGCCGGTTATCGCCGCCATCCGGAACGAACCCGACGTCATTCACTACTGAAGGAGGGAGCCTATGGACCGAGAGGTCACGCTGATCCAGGTGCTGGAGGCCCGGGAGGCCCGGGTGCGCCGGCAGGACGCCCTGCTGGAAAAGCACGGTCTGCCGGTGGTCTCCTTCACTCTGAACATCGCCGGGCCGGTGAAGGACTCCCCCCTCATCCGCCGGGCCTTCCGGACGGGGCAGGAGCAGCTGTCGGCTGGCCTGCGGGCCGCCGGACTGCCCGCGCTGGAGCGTCTG
The DNA here is from genome assembly GCF_009911595.1 of Colidextribacter sp. OB.20. Taxonomy (GTDB): domain Bacteria; phylum Bacillota; class Clostridia; order Oscillospirales; family Oscillospiraceae; genus Lawsonibacter. The sequence goes on along the minus strand of NZ_QWKG01000024.1, from coordinate 902 downwards.
GAGCAGCTGACCCCCGCCGGCTGTGAGGCCCTGTACGCGGTGGACGGCCCGGCCCGGGCGGTGAAGGAGGCCTGCGTCTCCATTGAGGACGGCTCCCCCCTGGGCCGGCTCTTTGATATGGACGTCCTCGCCCCCGACGGCCGCAAGCTGGACCGGGAGGAGGTGGGCGGCGGTCCCCGGAGCTGCATCCTCTGCGGCAGGCCGGGGAAGGGCTGCGCCTCCCGGCGGGTCCACCCGGTGGAGGAGCTCCAGTCGGCCACGCGCCGCATCATGGAGGAATATTTCTCCTCCGCCGACCGGGAGCGGGCCGCCGCCCTGGTGACCCGGGCCCTGCTGGACGAGGTGTGCGTCACCCCCAAGCCCGGCCTGGTGGACCGGGCCGGCAGCGGCAGCCACCGGGACATGGACATCTTCACCTTTACCGCCAGCGCCGCCGCCCTGGCCCCCTACTGGAGCCGGTGCGTCCAAATCGGCCAGGATACGGCCGGACGCCCCCCGGCGGACACCTTCCAGGCCCTGCGGCAGGCGGGCCGCGGGGCGGAGCGGACCATGTTCGCCGCCACAGCCGGGGTGAACACCCACAAGGGGGCCGTTTTTACCCTGGGGACTATCTGTGGGGCGGTGGGCCGGCTGTGGAGTCCCGCAGCCCCCTGCCGGGACCCGGAAACTATTCTGGCCGAGTGCGGGGCCATGGCCTCCGCCGCTGTGGAGGCCGACTTCGCCGCCCTGAAGGAGGCCCCTCCCCGCACGGCGGGCCAGCGGCTCTATCTGGAGCGGGGGCTCACCGGCACCCGGGGCGAGGCCGCCCGGGGCTTCCCCGGCATATCTCAAGCTGCCCTCCCCGCCCTGGAGCGGGCGCTGGGGGCCGGGCTGAGCCTCAACGACGCCGGGGCCGTCACGCT
>NZ_QWKG01000179.1 GCF_009911595.1 Colidextribacter sp. OB.20 | reverse complement strand
TTTATTTCCCTACTGCCTTCTTTTATGTTTTTTCTATTTTCTACCTTCTCTCTTCTACTTTTTTTTTCTATTTTCTTCTCTATTTTCTGTCTACTTTTCTTCTGTTTTCTACTGTTTTCTATTTTCTAATTGTCTTCTATTTTTCCTTTTTCTATTTTTCTTTCTTTCTATTTTCTCTATTCTTCCTCTTCTTTACTTTCTATTCTTCTCTACTTTTCTTTTTTCTCCTTTTTTGTTTTTTTTCAGTTTTCTCCTCTATTTTTTTCTATTTTCTAATCTTCTATTTTCTCTTCAATTTCTTCATTTTTTCTATTATTTTCTAATCTTCCATTTTATCTTCTATCATTTTCTATTTTCTATTTTTTCTATTTTCTGCTCTTCTCCTTCTATTTTTTTCTATTTTCTCTTCCATTTCTACTTTTTTTTCTATTCCTATTCTTCTCTTCTCTCGTTTTCTATTAATTCCTATTTTCCTTTTCCCCCCATTATTTTATCCTCTCTTCTCC
>NZ_QWKG01000178.1 GCF_009911595.1 Colidextribacter sp. OB.20 | reverse complement strand
GCCAAAATCATGCTGAACCGCCGCCTGATAGTAATTATTGATGGTTGTTGGGGCGTTGTATAGGGCAGTCAGCAGATAGGCCCGGATGTTGCGTATCTGCGTGGTGTTGTTCCGCAGACAGTCGAAAACATATTCCAGGTGGCCGGAGTCCAGTTTGTAAAAGCGGTCTTTCACCTGGGCAATAGGCAGCTCCTCGCCGCCTATGCGGAGGGTTGGCCGGGTAGTGCATAGCACGTCAACGATCAGCTCCGCGATCTCGTCCACGTCCTCCCGGTTGAATTGGCTGCAAAGGCTCTCATAGCCAATAGCCTCATCCACTTCTCTCCGCTGTTCCAATCTATCCATCCATCCCATGCCCGCCATGCCCGGCGGGGAACCTGATGGAAGGATAGATGGATCAGTATAGCTGAAATCAGTTTGATTTGATTTAATATAATTTGGTGCGACTTTTCCGCAGTCTTGACTGCGACTTCCCCGCACTCTTGACTGCGGTTTTTCCGCAGTCTTGGCCGC
>NZ_QWKG01000177.1 GCF_009911595.1 Colidextribacter sp. OB.20 | reverse complement strand
GGGCAGCCGTAGTAGCAGATGGGGCCGTCGATGACCAGCTTGCCGTGGGTGGTGTCCACCACGGGACCCAGGGAGACCTCACCATCGGACCAGGCCATGGCGTCGCCAGGCTGGCGGGCGATGCCGCACTCGATGATGGGCTCCATCTGGTTCATCTCCATGTACAGGTCAGTGCCCGCAGGAGTGGCGATGTGAGCCATCTTGTGGCCCCGCCAGATCGCCTGGAGCTTCTCGCCGTCGGCGTAGACCGCCTCGTAGTCGGCCAGAGCGCCGCCCCGGGTGAAGTTGTCAATGCTCCGCAGGCAGATGGAGACCTCACGCAGCTTCTTCTGGTTGATGAGCTCCTTCAGGTGGTTGTTGTAGATGGCCGCGCCGGAGGCGGTGGTCATGCCTACAAACACGTCGCAGGCGTCCATGCCCAGCTCCAGGGATTTGGGGAAGATGGTGGCCTTGTCCTTGCCGCGGATGGGCATCATATAGATCCCGTACTCCGCGCCGCAGTTCAGAGCCGCCGCTGCCAT
>NZ_QWKG01000176.1 GCF_009911595.1 Colidextribacter sp. OB.20 | reverse complement strand
GTGAGTTGTGAACGTAGGGAAGGGAGCGAGGCGGGGGGAGAAACGAGGCAAAAAGCCCAGGCCCCCACCCGCTGCCATTTTGGGGCAGTTTGGGCTTTTTGTTACGCTGTTTTTGTTAAGCGAAGCTCCTGGCACAAGCTGCACTCCTGATTTTCCAGCTCCTTTTTGAGGACAAAAAGCGGCTTTTCACAGAATCTGTTCTTCCAAAGCTGCCGCTGCTTCCTATCACTGCATCTGCGAAAAGGGCGGAGAACACCCCAAAACACACCGCCCCCCCCAGCACAACCCTGACCCCATCGAGCCACCAGCCAAAAATACACAGAAACGCCCCAAAATTTAAATTATTTAGAAAAAAATTCTTACTTCTCAGAGTCCCAATTACCCAAATCTGTGGGTTTTATCCTCAAATCTCCCTGCAGAAAAGCTCCTGGCCGCTGAGATTTCCCTTTCTTGGCTCAAATCTTTAAATCCTGAGGGTCCATTTTTTCTCATTTTCTCATCGTAATTATCTTAATATGCTTTTTTTTTTT
>NZ_QWKG01000175.1 GCF_009911595.1 Colidextribacter sp. OB.20 | reverse complement strand
TGCATTTGACACATTCCACACCTCACTGCTTAGACCAGAATCCATTAACTGGCTCCCTTTAGCCTACTGCGTCCCTCCATCACTAACAATACTAGTACAGGAATATCAACCTGTTGTCCATCGACTACGCCTTTCGGCCTCGCCTTAGGTCCCGACTAACCCAGGGCGGACGAGCCTTCCCCTGGAAACCTTAGTCTTACGGTGGATAAGATTCTCACTTATCTTGCGCTACTCATACCGGCATTCTCACTTGTAATCGCTCCAGCACCCCTCACGGTATACCTTCATCGCTGATTACAACGCTCTCCTACCATTTAATTAATATTAAATCCACAGCTTCGGTAATATGTTTAGCCCCGGTACATTTTCGGCGCAGGGTCACTCGACTAGTGAGCTATTACGCACTCTTTGAATGATAGCTGCTTCTGAGCTAACATCCTAGTTGTCTGTGCAACCCCACATCCTTTTCCACTTAACATATATTTTGGGACCTTAGCTGGTGGTCTGGGCTGTTTCCCTTTCGACTACGGATCTTAGCA
>NZ_QWKG01000023.1 GCF_009911595.1 Colidextribacter sp. OB.20 | reverse complement strand
TGGTTCAAATAAAATTCTGCTACTTCTCTCATTAGTTCTTCAATTTCATCTAACTTGGTAAGTTTTGCCTCATATATACATATTTCATTAAACATAAAATATCTCCTCAAATTCCGATTTATGGTTCTGATTTTATCACAGAACCATCCCGGATTCAAGGGGCAGTCAGCCAGGCGGCGGCAACCACGGCGGACAGCCTGCGCTGGTAGCCCTCGTCTCGGAGCAGGGACTCCTCCTCCGGATTGGTGAGGAACCCGCACTCGATGAGGACGGCGGGGCAGGTGACGTGATTCATTATGTAAACTGTATCGGGAATCCGCTTGACAGCCCGCTCATTTTCAGGCTGGAGGGCAGCTTTTATGCTGTTCTGAAAGTGCTCCGCCAGCTCCTGGGACCCCTCGGTAGGGGCGTAAAAGACGTGGCTGCCGTGGTAGCGGCTGGAGGTATAGGTATTTTGGTGGATGCTGAGGAGAGTTCCTCCCTCCACCGCCTCTATGGCTGCCACCCGGTTTTTCAGGTCAGACCGCTTTTTCTCCCGCAGGGTATCGGCGCTTTCATCGTGGAGGGAGACATCCTCCTCCCGCAGAACGACGGGGTCCACGCCGTACAGCCCCAGCACATCCCGCAGTTTCAGCACGATTGCCAGGTTGATCTGGCTTTCCGGCACGCCAGTGAGGGACACTGCGCCACCGTCCTCCCCGCCGTGGCCTGCGTCCAGTACCAGCGGCCTGGTGTTCCTGAGCGCCACTGGACTGGCAGCTGGCTCCATCAGGCTGTTCAGCCGGCTCAGGGCCAGTACCAGCAGAAGCAGCGTCCCCAGCAGTGCTCCGGCCAATAAAATTCCTCTCTTCACAGTGACCACCTCCCCCCTATCCTATGGAGGCTGACGGCCCGGTATGCGTGTACCTATCCCGGCATCCGCTCATAGAATGGACTGAGGGGGGACGCCTGCGCTCCCCGCACCCGTCCCCCTGTATTGAATGAAGGAGGGATCTTCCCTTGTTTATAGAAACGAACAACGGCTCCCGGTCCAACGCTTCCGCCAATGGAGCCGCCGGCGGAACTCAGCCGGCTCAGACCAGCTGCCCGGATGCCAACGGCACCCTGCCGTCCTGCGCGGGGCTGGCGGTGCCCTATGTGCCCTTCCAGCAGAACAATCCTCAAAAGTACGCCCAGACTGAGGCCTTGAGCAACGGTACGCTGTTTCCTGGCCTGAACCTGCCCTTCCGTCTGGCGGTGGAGGGCTCCACCCTGCCTGACACACCTCTGGCTGAGCTCCAGGCTCTGGAGTTTGTGGTGCTGGAGCTGAACCTGTACCTGGACACCCACAAAGACGACACTGAAGCCTTCAATCTGTTCAAGCAGTTCTCCGCTATGGAGAAGGCGGCCAAGGCGGCCTATGAGTCCAAATATGGCCCCATCACAAAGGAGACTGCCGCCGCCAGCAGCAGCTATAAATGGCTCAGTGACCCATGGCCCTGGAATTATGCGCAGAATGAGGTGAAATAAATGTTCCACTATGAAAAAAAGCTCCAATTTCCGGTGAAAATCGCGACACCAAACCCCAAGCTGGCCGCCTTTATCATCAGTCAGTACGGTGGTCCTGACGGCGAGCTGGGTGCCTCTATGCGCTATCTGTCCCAGCGTTACTCCATGCCCTACGCCGAGGCCAAAGGCCTGCTTACCGACATCGGCACAGAGGAGCTGGGCCATATGGAGATGGTGGCAGCCGTTGTCCACCAACTGACCCGGAACCTCACAGATGAGGAGATTCAGGCCAATCCCGCCTTCGCCCCCTACTTTGTGGATCATACTACCGGCGTCTACCCTACCGCCGCCTCCGGCTTCCCCTGGAGCGCCGGGTCCATACAGTCCACCGGCGACGTTATCGCCGACCTGACTGAGGACCTGGCAGCCGAGCAGAAGGCCCGACTCACCTATGACAACATTCTGCGGTTGTCTGACGATCCAGATGTGAACAACGTCATCCGCTTCCTGCGGGAGCGGGAGATCGTCCACTTCCAGCGCTTCGGCGAACCATTACAAACAGAAACGAATGGATTTGCGATTTATATTTTCCAGTTTATTTTGATTTTTTCCTGTGAAGCATAAATATTTTCTATCAGGCTGTCCACAACGGTTAGCTTGTCGCCCATGGAGATTTCTTCCCAATTATCCAGGTATCCTGTAATTTTCTCCAGGCTATATCCTTTGCCCTCTGTGAGCCGTACGATTTCAGCGTACAGCTCCTTTTTTTCAGCATCCAAGACAGCCACACGGTTGTTGATATACTCCATAACAGCTCCATTTGCCAGCGGAATTTTATCCAGCAACGAACCGATTTCCTGGTCAATCACTTCTATCCGGGTTTTCAACTTGATTGTCTGTAGGTCACAGCTCTCCTGCTTCTGCTTGGTCAGTGTGTTAAACTCGGCCAGCTTCTTCCGCATTTCCTCAAACACGATTTCGTCCACCAGATCCGCATCCAGAGAGCCGAAGTTACACCCGCCGGTGTTGTACTTGTTGTTGCAGAGATAATAGCGGTTGTCGGCCTTTGTTTTGCAGTGATACACTTTTGCGGAAAGCGCATACCCGCAGTGAGCGCATTTAACCTTGCCCGCCAGCCATGTTGCTTTAGCCTTGATTGGTTTTGCCAGCCTGGTATTGCTCAGGCATTTACTGCGGCATTTGATCCAGATATCAGAGGGGATTAACCCCTCATGGGGTGCGAGCACCAAAGTATGCCCTTGCAAGGATACCGTCTTGCGTTTCCCCTCGTTTCCAGAGTAGAGATAGGCACCGTTCGTTCCAATAAAGTCCTCTGGCCGGTTTTCGATGATGGTCCCCTGAGCCTTATAGAACTCGTAGAGGCGGTAGTCCGCTCGGACATAGACTGGATTAACAACCAAATCACGAATACGGCTGCGGGAAAACGGCTCCCCATTCCGCTTCTTGACCTGCCGTTCATCCAGCCAACGCACAATGTCGCCGAATGAGGTCTGAGGTTGAGCATACTTGGAGAAAATCTGCTCAATAACTGCGGTTTCTTCCAGAACTGGCTCATACATTTTTGTTCGTATTCCATCAATGACTGTTTCTTTTAGGCGAAACCCATATGGCACCTTACCGCCCATGTAGAAGCCTCGCTTACTACGGGAGCTGTAGGCATCAATAACTCGCTGTTGGATGGTTTCCCGCTCCAACTGAGCAAAGATCATCACGATCATCAGCATAGCTTTGCCAATGGGCGTACCTGTGTCGAACTTCTCCATGGTACTGACAAAATCTACTCCATGCTTCTGGAACACGTCGATGACACTGGCAAAATCCAGGACAGAACGGCTGATCCGGTCCAGGCGATACACAATCACCCGGCGGATCTTCCCGGCGGTAATGTCAGCCATCATCTCTTGAAAGGCCGGCCGGTCTGTATTCTTTCCGCTGTAACCTTTGTCTGTATATACCTTGATGTCTTCCCCTATCACTTCCCTCTTGCAAAATTCGACCTGGCTTTCTACCGATATGCTGTCAACCCGGTCAACTGATTGTCTCGTATAGATTGCGTCGATAAGGTTCACTCCCCTTCTTCGCAAAAAGAAGCGGAGCTGCTAACCCCTATATTATAAGGGCGCAGCTCCGACAACTCAAGACCTAACTTGACACATATTTACAGAAAATGTCGTAAAGCTGTTCTTCAATGGCTTTTTTAACGGCCTCCCGTTCCTCCCGACGATATACCGGTGTTGCGTTCTCTATTAAGATAGTCCGGCTGTGATAACACCGTTCGTGGGCTTCTGTACAATATGCAGTTGCCATAGGTGCCCACCACCTTCTTTTTGCGATATTCAAACCGTAGTTTCATCGTCATCTCTCCGCTTTCTAAATCAAAATATTCGTGGCAGCTTGTCCACTATTCCGACTCATTGTTCAAATATTTTTTTCATCAAACAGGTATCCTTGAAAAACTGTCCCGTCATGGAGCATAAACCGCCCCTTAGCATCTTTGGGAATTTGATTTGCGGCGTCTGTATTGTCTAAAATCAGTTGAGATAAAATGTTGTCCGCTCTGCCGCAGATACGACAGTTTAAGTTGTTGCGGATTTGCCCGCTAATCAGGTTGGCATCCGGGCGTTGAGTGGAAAGGATCAGATGAATACCGAACGCTCGGCCCAATCGGGCTACGGTCGCCAGCCGGCTTTCAATCTGATTTACCAATTCTTTCTGCTCCTTACTCAGCCCGGTTCGATCCAGCATCTCGGCTACCTCGTCACAGGCAAAAATCAGTCTGTGCAGGTTTACACCTGTTTCTGTGTTGTATTGGTCTATATTGGGCAGCCCGGCAGAAGCAAAGAGCTTTTTGCGGCGGTGCAGTTCCTCTACCAGCTTTGTCAGAAAGGCCAGCAGTTCCTGCTCATCAAAGCACATTCGGCACTTTTTGTGCCAGACTGGTGGAAAGTCTACGCCGCCCTTAAAATCGGCTATGCTGACCTCCGCCCCCTTGCGAAGCGCCTGCATAAGCAAAAGTTTCAGCAAAACACTTTTGCCGCTTCCAGTGGCCCCGCCCAGCAAAATATGCGGAATACTTGCCAAATTGACTGTTACCGGCCCCACAAATCCTTCTCCCAGTGTCAAGACAAAGTTATCAGAGGACAAATAGCTGTCTTTCCATCTCCGCAGCTCTGGCAAATCATTTTGGGCGGAAACTGTATAAAGCAAAATGTGACTTTTTCTTTTGCCATATTTCATCCTTATAATTGTAATATCCAGAGCGGCTTCAATAGCGGTTCGTTTACTCTCCCATATATCCAATGGGATTCCCTGATTGAGAAATTCCCAGATTGAGATATGTGGATTTGTTCTATCAGAATACTTTCTTTGAAGAATCGGAACCATCCCGGCGTGGTTGACCAAACCGATACTTTGCAGTTGATCCTGCGCCGCTTTTCGGCCAAACGGATATACCGCAAAACCCGTTAAGAGGATACCGCCCACCACCAGATAAGCGTGGATACTATGGGTCAACAGTGTTTGGAAAATCGGAGAAATCAGCTCCATACTCTCAGCAAAAACAATCAGCGTTTTTTGCTTGCTCCATACCCACATCGCTCCCAAAAAATAGGAAATGAGCAGCAGTAATTTCAGTGAACCATTCTCTCCTCCAAAAAGCTTTCTAAAAAGCAGTCGGTATTGATTTCTTCGTTTCAGTTTGAACTTCTCATCTTTCGTCATGAGGCACCTCCCTGGGCGGCAGCCCCCGCCGATACTCGGTCACGGTATTGATCCTCCGCAAGAACGCCCTCCAAGTTTCCAGCTTGTACCGCTGAATATCCTGGTACTGCTCATCCAATGGAATGTTGGAGGTAATATAGACCACAGTATAACAGGCAACCCGGTCATTGTACCTCGCCGGCAACATCAACGGATAAACATCCAGATAGTTGAGCATAGCTTCAATGGGAACCTGAGAATGAAATTCTTCAAAAACAAGTACTTTTTGCCCGTGATAGGCGTCAAACCGTAGTCCTGTCCTACCTCCGTAATCAGTCAGGCGGCAAATCTCCGCTACTGGGTGTTTGGCGAAAATTCCTCGGGTCTTGCCGGTCCCAGTATCTCCATATAGATAGTGGACTTTCAGCTCCCGGCTTTCTGTACGATACCGCTCTGATTGCAAGCTCTCCCGCAAGCTATCAATATCCCTGCCCTTAAACGCAAATCCGGGATTGTTTTTAATGATCTCCACAGTAGTAAAACCATCCGTCACATCCTGGAGCAGCTGAAACATCTTAGGGGCGCTCTCTTCTGCAGGAGTTGGCATGGAACCAAATTCCACAAAACTTCCATCCACTCTTGTCTCGGCTTTTGCGGTCTCCGCCCACTTGCCCTCTTTGCGGATATAATCTCGATTTTCCTGGGCCGTCCCATTAGCCCTGTCGATATGGGCGGGAGGAAACCGGCGTTTGACAGTTCCAAACCGCATCGGAGAATGTGAGTACAGAAAAATATGTGTATGATAGGTTCCAGTACTGGCAATTTCATCGGCCAGACAGAAGTAGTCAGGGCGAAACAGCTGCAACAATTCGAGGATACGGTGGTGATCCAGACCACAGGTTTGTGGATTGTTGATGGTTATCATCCATTTTCTGGACTGTGTATTCATATTCTCTGGCATAGTTGTTTTCTCCTTTTGCTACTGCTACTCCGCTCGCATGGGTAATACTACCCATGCGAGCGAGGGCAGCGCGGCGTGACCGCCGGGGGACATCTCCCCAAAAGGCGAGCTGTCTACCCCCGTCTGCCCCACCGCGCCGCCTTTGTGTCATGCTTTGCGATTGACCAGAGCGATCCCGGTGGCTTTTGCGGTAAAACGCACCCCTTCCTTGGTCTCGTAGACACCGACTTCCAGGCCGGAGAACTCCACCTCTGCGAAGCCATCCGGCTTGTCCATCAGCTGCTTGCCGTCAATTTTGACGCTCAGCTTTTCCAGGGCGTGCTCCGGCAAGGCAACGACATAGCGGTAGCCGGTCAGCGTATCCGTCCTCTTTCCGTCTTTATACTCGTAGGCAGGTGCAATGTCCACCAACAGTTTCTTGGCACCCAGTGATGCAGGATCAATGCGCAGGTCTCGGATATTCAACATAATAATTCCTCCAAAATGATGATTTGTCGCGGCGTCGGCCAATTACCTCTGCAATCTCGACTGCATGGCCATCATAGCAAAAGGCGGAGAACAAAACCTATTCCAAAAAGGAATAATTTCGTTCTCCGCCTGTCTCTCTTTTTAGTCCAGATTTGCGTTGGGCAGTTCTGTAAACTTTCTTTCTCTTAGATACGCATCCGCATACTCCAAAATCGTTGATAAATTTTGAGGAGTTGTATCATAAATGATCTCTTTCTTGGAATAAATCCGAATCAATTCCAAGTAGGCCTGATGAGCCGGTTCCGCTGGTGAGAATGCTCTCTCCTGGCGCGCAAGCAGGTCACAAGTTTCATCCTCATTCAGTCCAAGGGCCAGACAAATACAGACAAGGGTATCAACACCGACATTCTTGATTGCCCCATTATAAATCTTGTTCAGACGCGACTGATTGATCCTGGCGCAGACAGCCAACCTGTTTTGGCTCAAGCCCACTCGATCCATATAGTAATTTAGATAATCTTTGAAAGGTGCTGTTTTAGCTGGTTTGGTTGCGGAATAGGCCATAGGCCTGTCCTCTCCGCAAAATCATACCATATAGCTTCAATTTATATATAAGTCCCGCTGCCGGAGGTGATAGACATGAATAAGGGAAATATGCCATAGGTAAAGAGCGCAAAAGAATATGTCATACGCATCACCTCCCTGGAGAAGATTGCCGGTGGATAGGAACTACCCCCGACATCAGGAATAAATGTCATGTGAAACAGAAAGAGCACAGCTCTCTCAATGAGCTGCACTCTTTCAAAATCTTAGCATTCAACGCTATACATTTTTTGATTTCTGGAAAAGGGTATAATTCCCCCTTTCCCCCATACTTCCTTCGTATCATCAGCAACCTCACAGCCGCGTCGCTGTGTGCCAACGATAGGCGGACTCGCTCCTCCTCATTCCGTGGATCATACGGAAACGCTCACGCCCGCCCATCATCCGCCAGGACAAGCGTTTTACATTCGGCAACTGGTCATCATTTCTGACGCAATTCGGGCAATTCTAGTAAAAGCGGAGTTGACCAGAAAACACCTTAGCAGGGTACGCCTCCCTGCATGTCCTCTGCTCCGCTGGGCAATATATGCTTTCCCACGAAAGCTGCCCTCATTCCTCATGCACAGCCCATCCATAATTCCCGGATGCACTTATGGCCCGCTCATAACGCCGGGTGGCAAGCTGGCGTATCAAAAATTGTTTTCGTTTCTACAAATCCGATCTATTGTCCAAATCGAATTTGCATATACGCAATCTTTGATAGTTAAATAATAGATTATTCTGGTACAGATGTCAAGTGTCCTACAGTTATTACTAGCATTCATAAAATCTCTACTTCGCGTGCAGTTAAAGTAGTGTTATTCAGTTTTGACGGGATGAAACGGACTCGATCTCCGACATGAAACCGCACTTTTTTACCAGATGCTATTACTGCATCTGTTGTTATAAAATATGACTGGTTATCAGAACCTTCTACAAAACCATTGAGGGATGCTTTGTCAAGATAGGTGATTCTCCCTTCAATTTTTCCTCTTAATTCAGATTGAATAAGTATTTCATCTGATAGTTGAGCTACGCGCTTAATTGGTTCTCCCAAAACTGAACTACGTGATTTGTCTATTTTCTCAGAATCTTTAACATAATGTGTTGGAATATCTTTGTAGATACAGTATGCATAGTCAAATCCATATACTGTGCTTTGACGACCACTCCCGGCCTGCCTAATATTGATAACATTGTATTCTTCTGATAAACTTGTATATTTATTTACAATAGTTGATTTGTTTGGAAAGGTAAATTTATAAGTAGACCTACTCCGGCAAACTTTTGCTAAACGCCCAAGAAATTCTTTATCTGAATCTTGATACTGCCCCTCCATTTCAGATCCTTGCCTTGCCAAGGATTCTAAAACATCCTCTACAGTAATTCGGTCTGTTCCATGGCAGCGTGAATATGCATAGGTCATAGAAGAGTCTAATAAATGAACCAATCTACGCATATTTCCTTCAGAAGCGTTAATTAATTGCTCAATAAGAATTTGATCTTCTCTAGATATCTTAAAAACATCTTCGGCATGACATTTTTCTCCATAAGATTTTTCAATATATCGTTCAATTAACGAAACAGTTTTTATCATAAAGTTTTGAAATTGAACATTATTATTCGATACATCACATTCTAATTCAATAATATCTCCATAACGAGTTTCTTTAAGAATATCAGAATAAGAATGTGGGTAAACTGCAAGTTTTGTCCGAACATAGGGAAGCGTACGTAGTTGATTCATTAGAGTTTCAAAAAATGAATCACCTACGTCAGTATTCTTGAAAAAGTTTTTGTCTATTGACCCAACCTCATCAAAAAGGATCAGTAACTTTCCACTGAAAGGACTCAAAAGTCGCTGGCACGTATCCACCACATTTTGGAAAGAGGGTTTATCCCTACGCTTCATTTCACAAACATCTGATGACTCATAATTTGTACAAAGTTCCACAAAAGAGGCTGTAATACTACCTTCAGTCGTAAAACTTTTAGATACTTTTTCGATATATTCATCTGCAGTTAATTTTCTTAGTTTCTCAAGTATCTGTAAAAGTTCTTTGTCAGTCGACCAAAGACTGCATATTGTACACGCTCCCGTATGTAGCCTATAAAGTTCATCTGTAGACTGTAAATGTTTACAAATAGAAACTATTTCTTCAATAATTTTAACTATTATAGCATAATATATATTTTCTGAATTGTGCATATTTTGAAAATCACTAAGCCTAATATATACTGGTAAAACAACAGGACTCGAATCTAATAAGCATGGAACAAGTATATACAAATAATATGCATAATTTGCCCGTAAATACATCGTTTTTCCCGATCCCATTTTTCCTTTAATGATACTATTAGAAAATTCAAATGGACCAATCAGTCCATCAGTAGGATCAATAAATAAGTCCAAAACATTCTCTAAATCATATTCATCAGCATTACGCGTTTTAAAGGGGCGAGAGAGATAAACCTTTTCTAGTTCTTTTTCTGTCATAAGAATCTCCTTTTTGTATCAACAATATTACACAGTTAAAATTCTCTCTATCATCTCTACCGAGCTCTCCTCGCCCGGCTCATTCCTCCCCAGTTCACCACAGAGCACACGGACTAAGATTACCTTTTTCATGGTGTCAATCTAAGACAGGACAGCTTCGTCGGTTTGCTTAGCTAACTGTCCCTCACTAAAAAGGCTAAAAAGCTGAGTGATTTCCTTCTTCATCAGAGAAGATTACTCAATCGTTGCAATGATCCGCTTCTGAAGTAATTCGGGAATGTCATCTTCTGTCTCCCACATAATCGTATTTTTCTGTGCTATATCAAAATGGAGCTTTACCCCTTGTTTGCACAACTGAATGACAGGTTTCCCTAAACCCATAGAATATCCTTCCTCGAAGTAGGCACCATTGTTCTGATGTGTCAGGTCAACCACAACGAATTTGCTATCCCTAATATACTTCAAGAGTTCTGGTGTAATAAAATCATTGTGCTGAACCTCGTCAATAAAAATGGCGTGGTATTCTGCTGATTCAATTCCCTTGCGGATAGCCTCCCGCAACGGCCTTGTCTCATCTCCAAATTGCATAGCAACAAGAACATTTCTGCCACTTGCCGTGTATCTTTGAATCTCATCAATTCTGGCGTATCCATAAGGCGTAAGCGTAAATAGTTGGGCTGCAGCAAATGGTTGTTTTCCTCTATCCGCAATAAGTCCTTGCTGTATCAGACAACTGATAATGAACCTAGCTTCAGCTTCTAATGTATCACCTTTTCTTGAAACATATTGTCCATTCACAAAATCATATCTGTCTATGAAAAGAAAACTGTAAAGCGTTTGCGGTGTAAAGTGAATGGTTTGCCCAATGTGTGGCGCGTGTTTATGCAGATACAGTAAAACCAGGTCTATCTTTTCTGCAAAACTCCTTGGATACCATGCCTCTACGATTTCAGAATCTATATGTACAGGGTGGCCCTTTCCCTCTTTCTGTAGTTCGTCACAGACTTCTCTGCTTGCTGTCGTATAATATCGCTGTTCAAAATCACTTGCAGGGTAAGCATTATGTGCCAGAAAAGCTGCAAGATGGTTCATGTTAAAGCCTTGCTCTTTCCAATAAATGTCAAGCTGATATTGACCACATACGGGGCAACGATAAAAAGTCAAATATAGGTCATGGTTATAACTGCTCGGGACTTCTGTGCCGCAAACTGGGCATATCTTTTTCTCTTCTTCCATAATATCTCCTTATAATGCCTTTTTCACCAATTCCCCCGCCCATTCCTCCGCTGGATCATTCGTCCCCAGCTCGCCCCGGAACGCACGGGCCAGGATGGATTTTTTAATGAGTTCGATTTGAGCAAGGGCGGCTTCGGCGGCTTCTTTGGCTTGTTGTTCTTTGCCTAAAGACTCATTAAGCGTATGAACAATTTTTTCCTGTTCAGAAATCGGAGGCACATTCAGTTGGACCTTTGAATATCCCTTCACGTTAAAGTGGGCTAAGGCCATGCCCCGCTTGCCCTCTGTAACTGATTGCTTCCCTAATGGCGAATTGGTAAACAGGCAAAGATAGTTAGGTAAAATAAGTTCTTGATTCGGAACCGCAATTAAAATATCTATAGCATTGTAACCATCAAACTTTTCGGACACAACACAAGCTGTACCCGGATTACCTGAGCGAACGACTAAAACATCACCCGTATGGACAATGCTTCTTTTGTTGTTAACCATGCCTTCTTCGTTTAGATATACCCAATCAAAATCATCTATTCTATATTCTCTAACATTTGCAGATCTGAAAGCCGGTGTTCCCTCATTTTTGTCAGTGTAATATTGGGAAGGCTTAATAACAATTCCAACCTTAACATCATTACATACACTACCAACAGTACAACGTTTCCAGCTCTCCATCCCCACCCCATACTCTTTTCTCCACCGCTCCGTCAGCTCCCCCGTAAACGCCTTATGCAGAATGGCGGACTTCCGCAGTTCAAAGCTGTCTACAACCGCTTGGGCCTTTTCCTTCGCCTCATCCAGCTTGGCAAACAGGCTTTCTATGCGAGAGACAATACGGTGTTGCTCGGAAAGAGGCGGAACGGGAATACTAAATTGCGGAAATAGCGGATAGTGTCGCCTGTATCCCATGTTAGGGATTTCTACAGACTGTAACGCAAAAAAGAAGGCTCTTGTATCATAGAATGTTTTAGGTGACAAAACTTTCACACTATCTGCACCTTGTGAGAAAGGAAAATCAATGTACTTTATGCATCTTGTATGATCTCCAAAAATAATAACAGGTAATTCTCCTGAATAAGACATACTCTCATCATCTGTATAACCACCGACTAATTCTTGCCCTTGGTCAACTATGGCTAATTTCCCATTTTTTAAATATTTTTTACTTTGTACCTTCTTCTTACTATCAGTATGGTTTTCAAACGAAGTGAGTAAATGAATCCAGCACCAATTCCCAGGAATCGGATACGGTTGCTCCTCTGCCGGCACAAGGGCTTGTTGCAGTTTTTCTTCTGGCGATAGTTCTTTTGCCGCCTTTTTCCCCCTTGCCATCACTCCACCTCCGACAGGGCCTTCAGCTCATTCACCACACTTTGCAAGAGGTCCACCGCCTCTTCCAGCTGCGCAATGGCCT
This sequence comes from Colidextribacter sp. OB.20, assembly GCF_009911595.1. GTDB lineage: Bacteria > Bacillota > Clostridia > Oscillospirales > Oscillospiraceae > Lawsonibacter. Next base: position 49,946 of record NZ_QWKG01000023.1, on the reverse strand, counting down.
CCTCGCCGCTCTCAATCGGGTCGGGCAAATCATCATAGTCAACCACAGAATCATCCCGTATCAAACCCAAATCCAGGCTGTTGCCCTTCTGGGCAATCTGCTCCCTGGTGAACACGCTCCACCGCTCATCCTGCACAGCCTGGCGGTCTGCGGCCTCAAACGCCGCCTCAAAGTCTGCGAAATGCTCCGTTTTCAGCGGGGTTGTCTTACCGAAGGAGGGCATATTGGTACGAAGATCATAGAACCAGACCTCCTTGGTGTTGTCCTTATCGGTACGGCCCCGGGTGAAAAACAGCACGTTGGTTTTAACGCCCTGGGCGTAGAAAATGCCGGTGGGCAGGCGCAGGACGGTATGTAAGTTACACTTGTCCATCAGGTCCACCCGGATTTTCTCCCCATCTCCGTCGGCAAAGAGCACGTTGTCCGGCAGCACCACAGCGGCCCTGGCTTTCCCGTTGGTCCGCAGGCTGCGGTAGATGTGCTGGAGGAAATTGAGTTGCTTATTGCTGGTGGAGTAGGTGAAGTCGTCCCGGGTGGCACGCTCGCCGCCCTTTTTGGTGCCGAAGGGGGGATTGGTCAGCACCAGGTCAAAGCCGGACATCTGCTTGCCGAAGTTGGACAGGGTATCCCCCAGCAGGATTTGCCCGCCCATGTCGTGGAGCATAGCGTTCATCAGGGCCAGCCGGTGGGTGTCGTGGACCAGCTCACAGCCTGTAAAGGCATCTCCCTTTTCAAACTTTGCGGTGTCTGCGTCCAGGTCAAAGAAGTCGTCAGTTTGTTCTTTCACATACCGATAGGCCGCTATCATAAAGCCGAACGTGCCGCAGGCGGGGTCGTTGCACCGTTCGCCGGGCTGGGGCTTCATCAAGCGGGTCATCACATCAATGAGTACCCGGGGTGTGAAGTACTGCCCCGCTCCAGATTTCTTCTCGTTAGCGTTCTTCTCCAGCAGGCCCTCATAGAGGTTGCCCAGTCCCTCCTCTCGGGCGGAGTACCAGTCCAGACCGTCGATAGTGGTGATAATCTTTTCCAAATTCTTGGGCTCATCAATGTTGGTGGACGCCCCTTGGTAAATCTCCCGGACACGACCTGTCCCGTTCTCCCCTAGGTGGGATAGCAGGTCTTTATAGAACTTTTTCAACTCCAGACCGCTCTTAACAGTAAGCTGGTCCCAGCGGTAAACATCTGGAATCTGCTCCTCTGCCCCAGTCTCCTTGGCCATCTTCAGAAACAGGATGTAGGTCAGCTCTGTGACATACTGGTGATAGGTAATGCCATCGTCACGCAGCACATTGCACAGGTTCCATAGTTTTGATACGATTTCCTGAGTGGTCATGCGATTCTCCCCCCATCGTCGTACAGGTATTCATTCAGTTCCAGCACAACACTTTCCAGCCGATTTTGGAACACTTTATTGATCTTTACAAACCCGCCGACACTTTTAAAACGGCTGTCTTCATCAAAAACGGTAACATTCAAGACGGATTCCTCCATCAGATATTTCTCCATCTTGGACAGCCAGTTTAGCTCCGCCTGGGTAAAATTGTGGGCCTTTTTCAGCTTGTCCACTGCCCTACGGATACGAGCCTCATGGCTGATGAGCTCCGCACCGATGGCGTACCGGCGGATGAGGCTGATGATGTCGGCAGCAATCTCCTCGTTGGTCAGTTCGGAAATGGCCGTATTGAGCTGCTGAACGGTAAAGCCCTCCCGATCCAATGTCAAGCGCAGACTTTTCAGGCTTTCCCGGGTCAAATCTCTCGGGCGAGTACAGACAATATGCAGCGCGGCGATCTCATTCATATTGGCCTGCACATAGTCTGAGAAAGCGTCCAAATAGTCCTCTGGGCGACTCCCGCCCCCATAGCCCCGGGTATGGCTGACCAATTCATCCTCCGCGTCAGAGATCACAACCGGCCTACCACCTCCGCTCCGCTCTCCCTGAAGCAGGCTGAACAAGTCACGATGGTCTAAAAGGCAGCGTTTGGCCTCCTCCGGACTCTTCTGGAGCAGGTCGTCAATGAACTGAGACGGGTCCTTTCCTCCGGTCATGCTGATGAAATGCTCCAAGGTCTGGCCGCTCAGTCTGCCTTTTTGCCGCTGTAATTTAGCGGTAATCTGATTGACCTGGTTTCTGATGTGGCTCTCGTCCTCCATCTCCTCCAGCCCGTCCAGCAGTTGAGGATAAGTTATAGCCGGATTGGCCGCCACGGGCTTCATGGTGTTCACTGGGTCCAGCGACTCATACACCCCGACCGGGTCGTAGATTTCAAAGTGGGTTTTGTGAATTTTGGGACACAGCCGGGTCGCCCGGCCCAACATCTGCTCGAACAGAATACGGGACTTGACCCGCCGCATAAAGACCAGCGTTGTGATTTCCGGCACGTCGATCCCGGTGGTCAACAGGTCCACCGTGACCGCGACGCTGGGGAACCGTTCGTTCTTAAAACGTTTGATGGCGTCCCGCACCTTTTTTGGGTCCCCCCCGCCCACGCTGCCGGTAATTTTCATCATCGCATCGTTGTCCACATCCTGTTCAGCGTAGATGTTTTTCAAAATATCCACGATCATGTCAGCATGGGCGTCGTTCACCGCATAAATCAGAGTCTTCCCTTGCTCATCCACATTTTCCGGATCAATGTCTCGGGCAATCTCCTCCAAAACCGTGCGGTTGAAGTTTTCATTGACAATTTTACGGTTGAAATCCTCAATCTCAAAGTCCAGCTCGTCCTCCAGCTGCTCGCTGTTGGTAATCTCGCCGGTGAGCGGGTCCAAAACCATCAGGGTATCCCCCGCATCGTAATGGATGCCCTCGTCCCGCAGCTTGGTATGAAGGTTATGGGGAGCGTCGTGATCCACCAGAAAGCCCTCGATCACTGCCTCGCGGTATGTATACTTGAACACTGGCTGACCAAAGATTTCGGTAGTCTGAAGGGCAGGCGTCGCCGTCAGAGCGATTTTCACTGCATCGAAATACTCAATCACAGCCCGATATTTGCTCTGGTAGTCCCGCTGGTCCATGTAGAGGGTCTCGGTATCTCCCATCTCCCGGTCCAGGAGGTAGCCCCGGTGGGCCTCGTCCACAATGATGAGATCATAGTCGGTAATGGCGGGCATGGTTTCCCCATCGTTATACAGGATGCGCTTGACCATTCCCTGAACCGTGGCAATCTGAACACGAGTTTCCCGGTCGATGGTCTTGTCCTGCAAGCCCTTGATGTTATAAAGTTCATCCAGGGTCATCAGTTCGGCCAGCTTGACTTCCTTGAACACGTCCTGAGCCTGCTCTCCCAGAGCTGTCCGATCCACAAGGAACAGAATCCGGCGGAAACGCTTTGTCTCCAGGAAACGGTAAATCAGGCCCAGCACCGTCCGTGTCTTTCCGGTTCCGGTGGCCATAGCCAGAAGGACGGTACGTTTCCCGTCAACAACTGCCTGTTCCGCCGCCTGGATCGCCTTTAGCTGATAATTGCGCAGATTTAGTCCGTCCTTATCCTGCAAGAGCTTGTAGGGCATGGACTGTAAAGCCTGATTGCCTGCTTCTATATTTTTCCCCAAAAGTTCCATAATTCCCTCTGGGCTGATCCAGCCCCGCAGAGCTTTCGGAGCGTTGGAGGGACGGCGTAAATCCAAAAACCAGATACCGGACTTGGTTTTCATCTGCTCCAAATAGGGGCGGCCATTGGTGGCGAAGGTAAAAGGAACCTTATAATTTCCCCAAATTCCAATCTGATAGGGGGCGTCCTCTTTCCGGATACAGCGTGGGTAGTCCTTCCCCTGATAGTCCAAAACAGAGGGAATGTCCTTATGTTCTGCTTTAGCCTCAATAACGCCTACAAATTGCAATCCGACGAACAGCGCATAATCTACCCGCCCATAGTTCCCAGCGGTAGAATCTGTGGGCCATTCTGCAATGGCAAGATTCCGACCCTTAACTGGCCGGGCACCTTTGGAGTACCGGATATTTTCGGTGTTGGCCTCCCACCCAACTTGGCGCAGCTGATGGTCGATGAGGTAGCGGGTCTCTGCCTCTGACTTCTGCCGCTGATTGGCTGCCCGGCTAGCCTGTTGGCGTCGGATAGCCTTTGCGACTGGGGCGGCTACGGCTGCGGCCTGCTCCGCCTGCTCTGCCAGTCGTTTTTCCTCCTGTCCCTCCGCCGCTTTGTCTGCCGGAGGAATCTGCTCCCGCTCGGAGGGCATCACAAATTTCTGGCTTTGATAGCTCCAATCTCCATAGGTCTGCATGAACCACTCACACAAGCTGTGCGCCATTTGAAGCAACGCCTTGCCGTCGGAAACAGACTCATAATTATCGTGGGCGGCCTTGTTCCGAATCTTGCGCAGCGCATGGAGGATACCGACCAGATCCTTGGTCAACAGCCCTTCCCAGGCCAGGACGTTAATCCGCTCAACTGCAGAATTTTCCCTGGGCAGAGCAATTTTGTCATAGGTAAACATCAGATTAACAATAGTTTCGCCAATAATGCCCAGTTTTATCAGACAGGAATTGGAATCTGAATAGAGATACGCTTCCGCTGTTTTTCCGAGCTTAGCCAGTACAGGAAAATCTTTCTCCAAAAAAGCAAAATTGCTTTCCATAGCTTGTCCACCTCTTTTTTGCGGCAATCTTTTGCAATTTTATCCATTATAACCTATTACCGCAGATGGCGCAACGCTATTTTTTATTTGTCAGCAGCTCCGCTCCCCCATTCTATCCTGTTGGCACTGGCGAATGTCTGCGGCTGTGCAAGGAGAAGATGGACGCCCGGAACGTCTATCTCACCAACCCCGCCTTCGACAAGCTTCAGCCTCAAAACAACGGCAGAGGCTGACAAAAAAGAGAGAGGTCCAACAAGGACCTCTCTCTTCTTCTATTGAAATCGCCGGGCAAAGCCGCACCGGCGGCACAGCTCCTCCTGAGCCCTCCGCCGGGAAAAGCCGTCGTAAATAGCCTGGGCCCGAGGGCTGTCCAAAATTTCCTCCAGCGTCTGTGTATAGAGGTTCCCCAAGGGGATATCCCCCTCATGATCCAGGCAGCAGGGCACCACTGTCCCGTCCCACAGTACGCCCACCTGGTCTCGCAGGCCGTAGCAGAAGGACTGCTCCCCCTGCTCCGGGGCGGACAGGTCAGGCCATCTGAACCGCTTCCCCCACTCCAGAAAGACGTTGGAAGCCAAGGTCGTCCCCTGGCGCCCCTCCCTCCATGGCCCGGGAAAGGCTTTCTCTAACGCGGCCAAAATCCTTCCGTTGAGACAGTTATCGCCTTTTATGTCCGCCCCGTCCAGGTTCCACAGGCGCAGGGCACATTTTTTCCCCTGTTCCCCGGCCCTTTTGGCAAACCGGATACACTGCTCCAAATAGCGGTCCAGCCCGTCCCCCTCATTTCCCTCAAAGGAGTGAAGGGAGACGCTCACCTTCTCCACCGCCGGACTGGCACACAGCAGTCCGCCCTGCTCAGGCAGCAGGGTCCCATTGGTGGTAATCATCACCCGAAAATCCAGGTCCGCCCCAATCTCCAAAATCTCGGCCAGCTGGGGGTGGAGCAGGGGCTCCCCCATCAGGTGGAGGTAGAGATAGGCCGTATGGGGCCGAAGCCTCCCGGCCAGCACACGAAAGCCCTCCAGAGACAAAAAACCCGCCCTGCGCCTGTTTTTTGGGCAGAAATCACAGGACAGATTGCACACGTTGGTAATCTCCAGATAGGCCTTTTTCAGCTGCCGCATCACTTCGCCCCTCCTCTTTATGGAGCCATCCTACCACAAAAAGGCAGCGCCGGTCAAGAATTTACCCCTAAAATGTGGATGAAACGGATGTCACGGATGGGATAGGTGGACAGCGGCCGGTAGTCCGCGTCGTCGGTGTGGGCGGCCACCAGAATGTTCTCCGGCAGGGGCGGGCTGTTTACCGCCACAATCACCGGGTTGTGGGCAAAGCCGGCCCCGAAGCTGAGCTGGACAAAGTCCCCGGGCTGAATCTGATCTACCGTCACATCCCGGCCCACCGGGCCGGGACGCTCCCTGCTCCGGGTGAGGTAGTTGTAAAAATACTGAACTCCCGTCCAGGCCGGGGCCCGGCTGTACTGGCTGTTGTAGTACCAGCCGAAGGTGGGAGTGCAATCCATCACCCCGGCGCCGGCATAGAGGCACTGGGAGGCGAAGTTGGTGCAGTCGCCTCCCAGCTCGTCGAAGCTGTAAAAATCCGGGTTCCGGTGGTAGGCCCAGCGGTGGGCGTAGGCCACCGCTGCCTGGCGGTTATAGGGGCGCAAAGTCATAGGGAAAACCTCCTTGTTTTCCCTTATATTATGCGGATGGACAAGGGAAAGTGCCTGTCAGCCCAGCGCCCACTGAATCACATCTCTGACCCAGCCCCACATGTGGGGAAGCTCCGATTTTACTGTGCGCCAGACGTCCTCAATGTGGCAGCCCTGCTCCCGAATATAGGCAAACGTCCCTTGGGCCTCATTGGTCCCTATCGCCACATGTCCGAAGGCGGAGCCGCCGATGGCCAGCCCGTTGGACCAGGCTCCGCCGCCAATGGCCAGGTAGTTGGAAAAGGCCCCGCCGCCAATAGCAAGCCACTGCCCCACAGCACATCCGCCCACCGCAAAGCCCCCAACGGCCAGTCCGCCCAGTGCGAACAGTCCGAGGCCGCATCCTCCCAGGGCCAGCAGCAGGCCCAGGCTGACGCCTCCAAAGGAGAGCAGTCCCAGGGAGCAGCCGCCGACGGCCACCACCCCCACAGCGCAGTTGCCGATGGCGATGATCCCTTTAGCCAGCCGGGGCCCAAAACCAAAACGGATGTGAATCAGCGGCAGGCCAAACACCTTTACAGGACTGATGTACTCATATAATGTGCCCCAGGTACATACCCTTGCCGGCTTCTCAGCCACCTCCCAGGAGTCCGGCCGCTCCCCCGCCGCCTCCAGGCCTACCAGCTGGTCGATCGACATGCCAAAGAGCCGGGACAGCTCCACCAGCTTCTCCAGCTCCGGGGTGCTCTGCCCCATCTCCCACTTGGAGACTGTCTGCCGGGTGACGCCGACTTGATTACCCAGCTCCTCCTGGGACCACCCCCGCTGTCTCCGCAGGGACATCAAATGCTCCGCAAAATTCATAGGGAAAACCTCCTTTATCTGCCTCCACCATAGCAGATTCACCCCTGTGCCGTCAACCAAATGCCCCTGGAAATCTGTCAACTAAAGTTAACATGGCCTGAAACACCCCTGCAAAATAGCTTTCGCAGGGGTGTACGGTCAACAAAAACTAGGTTTTATTTACCGGTTGCCCTCTGGACAGGCAGCCAGACCTGGAACTGTTGCTCCTCCGCTCCGGGCTGGCTCAGATAGACCTCCACATCCGGGGCCTGCGCCCACTCGTAGCCGGAATCGGGCAGCCACTCGGTTACAATCCGCTTTTGCAGCTCTTGGATGGCTATGGGGTCCTGACTCTGTCCAGAGAAAATCGCCCACTCGGCGGCAGGGACGGTCCATTCATACATCTCTGGCGGAACTGGCACAGAAGACGCCACCGCGATGTAGTAGTAATTTTCCTCCTCCCGGTGACAGGTGCTTACGCCTAACACTCCAGGAGTTTCAAGGTCCATCATAGGAATCAGCTCCCCCAGCCGGGGTCCCACCTCCCCCCAAAACCTGGGGACAATCTGAAAGCTCTCCTCCGTGTCCACCGGCAGAGATGTGCGGAAGCCCACAATGCGGAACGCCTCCCGCCTGACAATCTGATACTCCATTTCTGTATCTCCCTTGAGTACAAATTTGAAGCGGATGCGCGGAAAGGCTTTTAGCTTTACACCATCTCGCTTCGCCATGGACGGCGCCACGCCGTGAATCGCCTGAAAGGCCCGGTTGAAGGCCGTAGGTGAGTCGTAGCCATAGCGCAGCGCCACGTCCAGCACCCGCTCCCCATCCCGCAGGTCGGCCGCCGCCCGGGTCATGCGCCGCCGACGGACATACTCCTTCAGGGGCACTCCGGCCAGATAGGAAAACATCCTCTGAAAGTGGTAGGCGGAGCACCCGGCCAGCCGTCCCAGCTCCTCCAGCTGAAGCTCCCCCTCCAGATTCTCTTCCAGGCAGTCCAGCGCCTGATTCCAGTCTTTCAGCCAATCCATAAAAATATCCACTCCTTGTACTCAAGTATACCACCTCTCCCCCGCCCCATCCTCTCTTTTCAGGTGCAGAAAAAGGGAGCGCCGAAGCGCTCCCTTTTAAACGCGGATGAGTTAGGCCTTGCCGTTGCAGCCCAAGACGTCCACCAGCTTGTGGCGGACCAGCTCCTTGATGTTGGCGCGGGCGGGCTTGAGGTACTGCCGGGGGTCGAAGTGGTCGGGGTGCTCGTTGAAGTACTGACGGACGGTGCCGGTCAGGGCCAGACGCAGGTCGGAGTCGATGTTAATCTTGCAGACAGCGCTCTCAGCGGCCTTGCGCAGCTGGGACTCGGGAATGCCCACGGCGTCGGGCATCTTGCCGCCGTTCTCGTTGATCATCTTCACGTAGTTCTGGGGCACGGAAGAGGAGCCATGGAGCACGATGGGGAAGCCGGGCAGGCGCTTCACGACCTCATCCAGGATATCGAAGCGCAGCGGAGGGGGAACCAGCTCACCCTTCTCATTGCGGGTGCACTGGGCAGCGGTGAACTTGTAAGCGCCGTGGCTGGTGCCGATGGCGATGGCCAGGGAGTCGCAGCCGGTCTTGGAGACAAACTCCTCCACCTCTTCGGGGCGGGTGTAGTGGGAGGCCTCGGCGGAGACGTTCACGTCGTCCTCCACGCCGGCCAGAGCGCCCAGCTCGGCCTCAACGACCACGCCGTGGTCGTGGGCGTACTCGACCACCTTCTTGGTGCCCTCGATGTTCTCGGCGAAGGGCTTGGAGGACAGGTCGATCATGACGGAGGTAAAGCCGTCGTCAATGCAGGACTTGCAGGTCTCGAAGCTGTCGCCGTGGTCCAGGTGGAGCACGATGGGAATCTCGGGGCACTCAATGACAGCGGCCTCCACCAGCTTCACCAGATAGGTGCGGTTGGCGTAGGCCCGGGCGCCCTTGGAGACCTGGAGAATCACAGGGGCCTTCTCCTCGCGGCAGGCCTCAGTGATGCCCTGGATGATCTCCATGTTGTTGACGTTGAAGGCGCCCACGGCGTAACCGCCGTTATAGGCCTTCTTGAACATTTCTGTAGAAGTAACAAGGGGCATAGGAATAACCTCCTTAATAATTAAGTCTCCTTTATTTTACCACATTTTCCCCGGATTGCAACATACAACCGGGAAAAAACTCCCGCCGGACAGGCAGGAGTTTTGTGGGATTTGTGAAGAAATTCAGTGTCAGTTCAGCGTGATATCCTCAACATTCACGCCCAGAGAGGACAGCTTCGCAATGGTTAGCTTCAGCACGTAGTCAAGGGCCGGATTTTCATAATCGCCATTCGCCTGTTTGATTCGCTGCAAATCACCATAATGCTCGATTGTCATAGTGACCAATTCTTTATCCGACATAATAGCATCTCCTTTCATTGGCACGATTTGGTTGAACTGCTGAATCTATTATAGCAGATTAGGCAGCAAGTGTAAACCCTATTCATTTTCAATCAGGGCAGTAAAATTTAAAAACTCCCGCCGGACAGACTTTGCTTTTGTGGGATTTGTGAACGGTTACATCGGCCTCAGATTTTGGTTGAGCCGGTCCACCATCCAGGCGATCCGTTTTTCCCGCCCGGCAGCCGTCTTGGCGTCGAAATACGCCCGGGTGTAGGTTTTCCTGACCGACAGGGGCATGGCCTGGAAGTTTGTCCAGGCGGGCTCATGCCCCTCCAGCAGCGCGGATACAGCGGAAATCTGCTCCTCGGTGACCGCCATGGGGTTTGGCGCGTCCCACTGGCCGTTCTTTTTCGCCTCTTCTATTTTCTGCCGGCCGAACTCAGTCATAAGCCCCCGCTCCTCCAAGCTTTGGACCAACGCTTTGTTCTTTTCCGACCATTTACTCTTCTCCCGGCGCATGGAAAAGTATTTTTTGTAGGTTTTGCTGTCGATGCTTTTCATCTGTCCGTCGATCCACCCAAAGCACAGCGCCTCCTCCAGTGCCTCCCCCGCCGTTACCGTTTTCGGCCCGCCGGCTTTACCAAATAAAAGCCAGATACCGCCGCTGGACAGGCAGTATGCCTGAAGCCACTCTCTAAATTTTTTTCTGTCAGTAAATACCATCATATCGCTCATAATTTCCACCTCTTTTCCCTGTGATTTTACTACCTCTTGCCCCGTAATTCAAGACAAAGTCAGCTATTCTTCCCGTTTACAATGGGAGAAGTTTTTGCTATAATATCCCTGCTAAAAATATTACCCATTCCACAAAGGATATTTTGAATTTGGAGGTAATCAACATGAGCAACACATTAAAGGGCGCCCTGATTATCGGTCAGTCCGGCGGCCCCACCTCGGTCATCAACGCCAGCGCCTACGGCGTCATCCGCACTGCCCTCGACTGCCCCGACATCACCGCCGTCTACGGTGCGGCCCACGGCATCAAGGGCGTACTCAACGACAAGCTGTACAACATGGGCCAGGAGGACGCCAAGGAGCTGGAGCTGCTGCTCAACACCCCCTCCTCCGAGCTGGGCTCCTGCCGCTACAAGATCGCCGACCCCGACGCCGACGACACCGACTACAAGCGCATTTTGGAGATTTTTAAGAAGTACGACGTGCGCTATTTCTTCTACAACGGCGGCAACGACTCCATGGACACCTGCAACAAAATTTCCAAATATATGCAGAAGGTTGGCTATGAGTGCCGCATCATGGGCGTGCCCAAGACCATCGACAACGACCTGTTCGGCACCGACCACTGCCCCGGCTTTGCCTCCGCCGCCAAGTATATTGCCACCTCCTGCGCCGAGGTGTATAAGGACGCCCGGGTATATGACACCGGCATGGTGACCATCATTGAGATCATGGGCCGTCACGCCGGCTGGCTGGCCGGGGCCGCCGCCCTGGCGGGCGTGGTGGGGTGCGCCCCCGACCTGGTCTACCTCCCCGAGGTGGACTTCGATATGGACAAGTTCCTGGCCGATGTAGACCGCATCTTCAAGGCCAACGGCAACTGCATCGTGGCCGTCTCCGAGGGTATCCACTACGCCGACGGCTCCTTCGTCTCTGAGGCCAAGACCTCCGCCACCGACGGCTTCGGCCACGCTCAGCTGGGCGGTCTGGCCGCTCTGCTGGCCAGCGTGGTCAAGGAGAAGACCGGCGCCAAGGTCCGGGGCATCGAGCTCAGCCTGCTCCAGCGTTGCGGCGCCCATGTGGCCTCCCGCACCGACATCGACGAGTCCTTCCTGGCCGGCAAGACCGCCGTGGAGGCCGCCGTGTCCGGCGAGACCGACAAAATGGTGGGCTTTGTCTGCACTCGGGATGGTGGCTATAAGTGCGAGACCAAGCTGTTCAACCTGTCCGAGGTGGCCAACTTCGAGAAGAAGGTCCCCCTGGAGTGGATCAACGCCGAGCACAACGGCGTGACACAGGCCTTCATCGACTACGCCCTGCCCCTCATCCAGGGCGATGCCAAGGCCCCCACCGAGCAGGGGCTCCCTCGTTTCGCCCGCCTGAAGAAGGTTCTGGCAAAGTAATTTTCCAAGTCAAAGGCCCGCCCTCCGGGGCGGGCCTGTTTTATTTAAAAAATGCTTGAAATTCATTTTAATTGCCTGTATTATCAACTTATCTGGCCAGAAAATTAAATATAATTTGGAGGCAATTCATTTGAAATTCGAGACATTTCAGGGCATTACCATAGCCTATATGCGCCGCATTGGGGCATACGGACCCGAAAATCGTCAGCTAATGGAGAATTTGAAGGCTTTTTTAGCGCAACACGGCCTATTTCACGAGAAAAGCACCATATTGGGTATCCCGCTGGATAACCCGGCCATCATACCTGCGGAACAATTAAGATATGATGTCGGCCTGATCGTCCCTGCACATGCAGCCATTCCCCTTCCCACCCGCAGCATTGATGACGGAACATACGCTGTCTTTGAAGTTCAGCATACACAGCAAGGCGTATCATCCTTTTGGCAAAATATTGGACAGCTCACCTTGTCCATTGACAATACAAAACCGATCATCGAACGTTATTCTTCCCCAAAAATCGCGGAGCATCTATGTGAGTTCTGTATCCCGATCATTCGTTAAAAAAGCTCAGCTGCCGGTCCTCATAGCTCCGGGTAGCAACTGAAACAATGTGCTTCATCTCATACAGCAGGCCCAGCTCCCGGCACCGGGCGGAAAACAACTCCCACAACTCCTTCGCCCTGGGGCTGGAGCAGTAGTAGCGGGAGCCATAGCGCTTCCGATACCTCTCCCCCATCCCGGGAAAGGCCCGGTCCAGACCGTTTAGGAAAAAATTCCGCTGGCCCTCCCGCATAGTGACCCCGAAGGCGGCGTAGACAAACCTCGCCCCCGCCCGGGCGGCGCTGTCCACCACAGCCAGGACGTTCTCCGGCACATCCTCCACAAAGGGCAGGACGGGCATGAGGAGCACTCCGGAGAAAATCCCCGCTTTGGACAGCTCCTCCAGGGCTGCCAGGCGGCGGCTGGGCGGGGGCGCGTGGGGCTCGATTTTAGCGGCCAGGGCGTCGTCCGTTGTGGTAACTGTCAGCTTGCAGATCACCGGGGAGTGGTCCTGAATCATCAGAAACAGGTCCACGTCCCGGGTGATTAAATCGCTTTTTGTGGCTGCCGCCACCCCGCACTGGTAGGCATCAATGAGCGCCAACGCGTGGCGGGTGAGCTGGAGCTCCTTCTCAAAGGAGTTGTAGGGGTCGCTCATGGAGCCCATGGTGATAAAGGCGGGGCGTACCTTCCGGGCCAGGTCGTCCCGGAGGATGCGCAGGGCGTCCGCCTTGGCCTTCACCCGGTCGAAATCCGGATTTTGGTAGCAGGCGCTGCGGCTGTCGCAGTAGAGACAGCCGTGGCAGCAGCCCCGATAGATATTCATAGTGTGGTCGGCGCCGAACCACTCAGTGGACTTGTTCCGGTGGAGCAGGTGCCTGGCAGGGATATATTCCATTACCACAGCTGATAGTGCTCCGAGACCATAAAGGCCTGGGACATCATCAGGTCCTCCAGCTTGCTCCCATTATTGACGGCGTTGTTCAGGGCGTGGAGCATGGCGCTGGTGCCCGCGATGGACATGATCTGGTCCTTGCCGGGCCGGTCCTCCTGAAAGTGGTCCATAATGGCACTGTACACCGGGGCCCAGGCCCGGCACTGGGTAAACCAGACCGAGGTCTGCCCATGCCCGTGCCGGCTGATGCTGAACTGGCTGGTCACCTTCACCTGCGGCCAGACCACCTGGGCCATCAGCTCGGGCAGGAAGCCGAACACGTCCTCCGCCAGGGAGGGGTCTGGGGCGGATTTTTCCAATTTCTCCCGAATCTGGTCATACTTCGCCCCGCTCTCGAACAGGCGGATGGCCTGCCGGGTCAGGTCCTTGACCTGACTCCAGGTGTAGGGGCAGGCGGTGTCTCCGTCCTGGACCAGGACGATGTACTGCTTGGCGATCTTCACCGGCGCACCCTCCAGCGGCCAGCTTTTGGCCAGCTGAACCATGGTCTCGGTGAGCTCGGGGACAATCCAGCCGTTGATGCGCACCTCACAGGAGGTGTCTCCGCCGCCCAAGTGGGCCGCATAGAGCTTCACCCAGTAGACCTTCTGGCTGCCCAAACAGCCCAGCACCGCCTTCGCCATCCGGCTCCACAAATCCCGCCCCTCCGGCGGCTCCTGGGCGTTGGTCAGCAGTACGCCGGAGACGCTGGCCTTGAAGCGGTGGGTCCTCCCCCAGAGCTCCACTGGAGGCTCCGGCTCCCCCTCGCCCCGCAGGGCGGGGAGCAGGGCGTCCAGCACCGAGTCTACGATCTGCCGGGCGGCGTACCGGGCCTTGTCCTCGTCCCGGTCGGCCACCCCGGCGGTGGATTCCACCAGAGGACCGAAGAAATCCGGGTGCTCCAGAATGGCTTCCATGCGAAACTTGGGGCCGTCCAGGTCGGGAAACTCCACCCGCATCGTCAACCCGCCGCAATGGGGGAACCGCAGCTTCTCCCCCTCCAGCGCCGCGCCGGGCACCAGCTCCACCACCTGGCGCAGAACGCGCTCCTCCAGAGAGATACCCGCCTCCGGCACGCTCTGCACCGGCTGGGCCACAGAGGTCTCCCCACTCTTTTTCTTGAACCATCCAAACATATGCCGCACCCAATTTCCGTATCTTGAATGTCTGCATTATATCAAACACAGCAAAAATTGTCAAGAAAAAATTAGAACAAAAGTTTGACTTTTTCTCCGCACTGCTGTATAATGGCAGCAAAGGAGGGTGCGGCCATGGACCGGGTCATTTTTCACTGCGACTTGAACAGCTTTTATGCCTCGGTGGAGCTGCTGTCCCACCCGGAGCTGCGCCATCTTCCGGTGGCGGTGTGCGGCGACCCAAACAGCCGCCACGGGATCATTCTGGCCAAAAACGAGCCCGCCAAGGCCTTCCAGGTCAAAACCGCGGAGACCATCTGGCAGGCCAGGAAGAAGTGCCCCGACCTGACCCTCCTCCCCGCCCACCACGGTCTGTACCAGGAGTTTTCCCGTAAAGTAAATTCCCTTTACCAGGAGTACACCGACCTGGTGGAGCCCTTCGGCATCGACGAGAGCTGGCTGGACGTCACCGGCACCCTCCACCTCTTCGGTGGGGATGCCAAAATATTGGCCGACCAGCTGCGGAGCGAGGTGCGCGGCCGCTTCGGACTGACCATCTCGGTGGGGGTGTCCTTCAATAAGGTGTTCGCCAAGCTGGGCAGCGACTATAAAAAGCCGGACGCCACCACCGTCATCACCCGGGAAAATTTTCGGGAGCTGGTCTGGCCCCTCCCGGTCACTGACCTGCTCTATGTGGGCCGGGCGGCGGCACGGACCTTTGAGCAGTTCGGAATCCGCACCATCGGCCAGCTTGCCGCCTTCGACCGGGAGCAGCTGTACACCCTGCTGGGGAAAAATGGCGCTCAGCTCCACAGCTTCGCCTGCGGCGAGGACAGCTCCCCTGTGGCGCCCGCCGGACAGTACACGCCCCCCAAGTCCATCGGCAACGGATACACCTTTCCCAACGACCTCCAGGGCCGGGAGGAGATCCGGGCGGGCATTGCCCAGCTGGCTGACCAGGTGGCGGTCCGGCTGCGCAGGCACTCTATGAAGTGTCAAGGGATTTCCCTTTCCATCCGGGACCCCAGCTTCCGGGACATCAGCCGCCAGACCCGGCTGGACCCGCCCACCGATCTGGCCCGGGAGCTGACCCAGGCGGCGGCGGCCCTGGTGGACAGCTGCTGGAACATGTCCGCCCCGGTGCGGGCCCTGACGGTCACCGCCATCTATCTCATCCCCGCCATGGAGGCCAGCGCCCAGCTGGACCTGTTTTCCGCCGGCCAGGAGGAAAAGCGCCGGCGGCTGGAGAGGCTGGAGGGCGCCATGGACGCCATCCGGTCCAAGTATGGCCCTGGAGCCATCGCCCCCGCCTCCGCCCCTCGGGACCCGGGCCGGGAGCGCCACGCCCCGCCGCCAGGGGGAAGTTCTTTTCTTTTTTGAAAAAGAAAAGAACCAAAAGAAAAAATTTCTGGAAAAACTGCGTTTTTCCTCTTCGCAAACAGAGGGCCTGCTGGTTCAACGGAGAAAAAACGAAGTTTTTTCCAAGGTTCTTTTTGCCTCTTTTTCTTTCAAGAAAAAGAGGCAATCCCCGTACTGCGCGGCGCCGCAGCCGCATAAGCTGGGGCATGGAGGTGTTGTCCATGCCCCTCGCTTTTGTCGATTTTCTGCGCCAGCTGGTGGAAAACCCCGCCCTGCTCGGGACGGTTCTGCTGACCCTGGCCGTCCTGCTGGTCAACGGCTGGACAGACGCCCCGAACGCCATCGCCGGGGCGGTGGTGACGGGGGCCCTCCCCTTCCGGCCGGCGGTGGTGCTGGCGGCGGTGTGCAACTTTCTGGGGGTGCTGTGCGTCACCTCGGTGAACGCCTCGGTGGCCGAGACGGTGTACTCCATCGCCTCCTTCGGCGGCGGGCCCAGGGCCGCCCTCACCGCTCTGTGCGCCGCCATGACGGCCATCGTTCTGTGGGCCGGGCTGGCCTGGTTTTTCGGCATTCCCACCAGCGAGAGCCACGCTCTGGTGGCCGGCATCTCCGGGGCGGCGGTGGCCCTGGAGGGCTCCTTCTCCTGCATCCGCTGGGGCTGCTGGGCCAAAGTAGGGCTGGGCCTGCTCCTGTCCGCAGCCGCCGGCTTTTGGGCCGGACGGGCCGCTTACCGCCGCCTCAAGCCTGTAAAGGCTTCTCCCCGTACACTTCGCCTGGCACAGCTACCTGGGGCGGCCGCAGCCTCCTTCCTCCACGGGGCCCAGGACGGCCAGAAGTTCATTGGCGTCTTTCTGCTGGGGGCCGCCCTGGCCCAGGGCCGGGCGGACGAGGGGACCTTCGTAATCCCTCTGTGGCTCATGATCCTGTGCGCACTGTTCATGGCTCTGGGCACTTTGATGGGAGGAAAGCGGATCATCGACACTGTGGGCCGTGAGATGGTCTCTCTGGGGCCCCGGGAAGGGCTGGCCGCCGATCTGGGCAGCGTCGCCTGCCTGCTGGGGGCTACCCTGCTGGGCCTGCCCGTCTCCACCACCCACACCCGCACCTGCGCCCTGCTGGGGGTGGGCTCCACCGGGGGAAGCCGCCCCGACTGGGCTACCGCCGGAAAAATCGCCCTGGCCTGGGTGCTCACCTTCCCCGGCTGCATGGCCATCGGGTACTGGATGGCAAGGGTGTTTTTGGTGATGTGAGGGCCCTGCGGCCTGTTTTTCCAGATTCTTCCGTATACTCGGACGGCGCGCCCTACAGACACCTCTGCCCCTCCTCATACATAGCCTAATCTGGAAGCAACCGTACAGGCAAATGCCTGCGAGTCTTTCAGAAAGGGTTCATACATCGTGTTACAGGCACTTACTTGGGCCGCCGGGGGTACGGGCTTCACCGCTCTGATGACCGCCCTCGGGGCCGCTGTGGTATTTTTGTTCCGGGGCAAGGCCTCCGGGGCGCTGCATCGGGTGATGCTGGGCTTTGCCGCCGGCGTGATGATCGCGGCCAGCATGTGGTCGCTGCTCATCCCCGCTATTGAGAAGGCGGAGGAGCTGGGCCAGACGGCCTGGCTTCCCGCCGCCGGAGGCTCCGTTCTAGGCATCGTCTTTCTGCTGCTGATGGACTTCCTCCTCCCCCACTTCGGACCGGAGTCCTTTCACCGGGGGACCAGTCCCAGCCGTACCGCCCTGCTGGTGCTGGCGGTCACCCTCCACAACATCCCCGAGGGGATGGCGGTGGGCGTCTCCTTCGCACTGGCCGCCCAGAACGGCGACACCGCCCTCCTCACCGCCTCCACCGCCCTGGCCATCGGCATCGGCATCCAGAACTTTCCAGAGGGGGCGGCCATCTCCCTGCCCCTGTATCAGGAGGGGATGAAAAAAGGGAAGGCCTTCCTCATCGGGGCGCTGTCCGGGGTGGTGGAACCCGTCTTTGCCCTGCTCACCGTGCTGGTGGCCGGGACGGTCCAGCTGGTTCTCCCCTGGCTGCTGTCCTTCGCCGCCGGGGCCATGCTCTATGTGGTGGTGGAGGAGCTGATCCCTGAGGCCAACCTGTCCCAGGGGGGCCACTCGGGCACTCTGGGGGTCATGGCCGGGTTTCTCATTATGATGATTTTAGATGTAGCGCTTGGTTGACATAAGACCGCCCCCCAAAAGAGGGCGGTCTTTTCTTGATTGACTTTCAACAGCCTTCCTGCTGGAAGGCTGTTCCACTGCGGTGGGACAGGAGAGTCCCTTTGCTCACATCTCCTTCCGAATCTGCCGCAGGGCGTTCTTCTCCAGCCGGGAGACCTGGGCCTGGGAGATGCCGATCTCGGCGGAGACCTCCATCTGGGTCTTGCCCTGAAAAAAGCGCATGGAGAGAATCTTCCGTTCCCGCTCGGTGAGGTGGCCCACCGCCTCCTTGAGGGCGATACGCTCCACCCACATCTCGTCGTTGTTCTTGTTGTCCTTCACCTGGTCCATGACGCACACGTTGTCCCCGCTGTCGGAATACACCGGCTCATAGAGGGACACCGGCTCCAGGATGGCATCCAGGGCAAAGACCACGTCCTCCCGCTTGATGCCCAGGATTTTGGCAATCTCCTCCACGGTGGGCTCCTTCTGGTGTTGGGCCATATAGGCCTCCTTGGCCTGGAGGACCTTATAGGCCGTGTCCCGCATGGCCCGGGACACCCGCATGGTGCTGTTGTCCCGGAGGTAGCGGCGGATCTCCCCCACGATCATGGGCACCCCGTAGGTGGAAAATTTCACGTCCAGCTCGGTATTGAAGTTGTCGATGGCCTTGATGAGCCCGATGCACCCCACCTGAAACAGATCGTCAGCGTTCTCCCCCCGGTTGGAGAAGCGCTGGATCACCGACAGCACCAGCCGCAGGTTTCCGGAAATCAACTCCTCCCGGGCCTGCATGTCTCCCGCCTTGGCCTTCCGCAGGAGCGCCTGGGTTTCACTGCTCTTCAGCACCTTCAGCTTGGATGTGTTGACCCCGCATATCTCTACCTTGTGCTGCATGACTGACAAAACCTCCCGCCCGGTATACTGTTTCCAGTATTTCCGAGGGGAGGTCTTTCATACGGGGTGAGCCGGTTCTAAATTTTTTATCGTCAGACCGTTTTCGATGGATTTTTAAGGGCCGGCGTTGTAGGGCGGGACGACTCGGCCCGCCGGTGCTCCAGGGTCGGATATCATCTGCCCCTACAGGTACAGCGACGCCTGCAAATGCTCCTCGTCCATCACCTCGATGCCGGCGTCGGCCAGCAACCGGGCGGCAATCCCCCAGCCGGGGGTGAGGGTGTGGGTGAAGGCGCCGTTGTAGATCTCCCCATTGCCGCAGGAGGGGGACCGGGCCTTTAAAATAGCCACGGTACAGCCGTTCTCCCTGGCGATCTCCAGGGCCCGCTCCGCCCCCGCCCGATAGGCGGCGGTGACGTCCTGGCCGTCCCGGGTGAGGACACGGCCGTCCGGTTGTATCTCGGCGGGGGGCCGGGGGACGTCCAGCCCGCCCAGCACCTCCGGGCAGACTGGGATCAGGTTATGCCCCGCCCGGTGCAGTTCGATGATCTGCCGGTCCAGGCGACTCTGCCCGTCATACCGGCAGGGCTCCCCCAAAAAGCAGTGGCTGACCAGGATGTTCATATGTGCTCCTCCCAAATGCAGGGCGGGACGGCCCGCCGTTTTATCCGTTTCAGGCGGCGTGCCCGGTGGCGGTCACGCCTACAGCAAAAACGGCCCGCCGGTGGGCGGGCCGCTGTGGCCATGCTTTAGTGGGTCAGGTAGTACCTGACCAGTGTCTGGAGCAGCTCGTCCCTGTCCGCCTTGCGGATGAGGGCCCGGGCGTTGTTGTGATTGGTGATATAGGTGGGGTCCTCGGACAGAATATAGCCCACGATCTGATTGATGGGGTTATAACCCTTTTCCTGCAAGGCCTGATAGACCGTGGTCAAAATGGCCTTGATCTCCATATCCCGCTGGTCTCCAAGGCTGAATTTACGGGTATAGTCCATCTCGTCCATATTGCTTCCTCCTACTTGCCTCCAAGTCGGGAGGCTGTCTGTGTCTAGTCTACTCCAAAACCCTTCCGCTGTAAAGGGTTTTAGTAAAATTTAATATAAATGAAATATTTCGGCTCAGGGCCGCCCCTCGGTCATGGCTGCCGCCGCCACCTGGAGCAGGGCGGACAGGGCCGCCAGGTAAAAGACAAACTCCACTCCCCAGGCGTTCCAGATCAGGCCCATGATGGGGGAGGCAATGATGGCCATCACATGGTCCACGCTTAGCCCCACCGACAGGGTGCGGGTGACCTCGCTGGGGTCCAGGGCGATGGCGCGCATCATATAGGAGTGGACTATGTTAAACTGCTCGAAGAGAACGCACAGCACATAGACCCCAAAGACCAGCCAGGTAAGGGGGTCTCCCAGGTCGAAGGTCCCCCCTGCCAGCATCCCGGCCAGCAGGCCCATGGCCGCGAAGGAGACGGCGATGTAGGCGGCCTCCACCCACAGCATCCGCTTCACGCCCAGCCTGTCCAGCATTTTTCCGATGAACGGAGCGGCCCAGGTGCCCGCCAGGTGGACCACAATGGTGAGCAGGGCCACCGTGTCCGCCCCCTGCCCCAGCAGGTTGATGATGACCCAGGGGGCGAATACAATCTTGATCCGCTTCTGGCAGCCATAGGCCAGTGTAACCATGTAATAGGGCATGTACCGCTTCCGGAAGAGCAGCCTGTGGTTCTTTACCGCGCCCTGCCGGAGCATCAGCCGGGCCATCAGCGCCAGCAGGACCACCGCCCCGGCGGTGCAGACGGCGCCCAGGGCAAAGGGCAGGATGGTCCCGGACTGGAAGCTGAAAAAGCCTGTCCGAAAGCCGAAAAAGACCATCACCGCCGCGATCATGCTGAACAGGGTGGTGACCCCCTTGAACCTTCCAAAGGTAGTCCCCACCTTGTCCTTGTCCGCCAGGTCCATGGAGATGGCATCGTTGAGAGGCATGAAGAAGTGCATCCCCAGAGAGTGGATGAACAGAAAGACCAGCATGGTCCCGTAGCCGGGAGACAGCCAGCCCATGACAATCAGCCCCACCAGCACCAGGACCTGGGCCGCCACCGCCATCCACAGGTTGCCCAGAAAGCCCAGGGCGGCCACCAGCACCATGCACAGGATGCCGGGGCTCTCCCGGGGAATCTCAATAAACCCCCGCTGGACGGAGTCGATGTGAAAGACCTCGTTGAAGTAGTTGGAAAAGATGCTGCTGCCCAGGCCGTTGGCCAGGGCGGTGAGGGCCAGCACCGCCACAAAAAGGCGGACTGCTCGCTGCCGGTTTTGTTCGGTCATAATACGATCTCTCTCCTGAAACAAACTCTCATCCCCCACAGGGCAAGGCCCCTTTTGAAAGGAGCTGTCAGCCGCAGGCTGACTGAGGATTGCCTTTTGCGAAGCAAAACATACGCAGTAAACCCAAGTTTGTAAAACCTCATTTGCTTCGCATATTTTGGCTTCGCCAAAATGCAATCCTCCGCCCCAGTGTGCCCACTGGGGCACCTCCTTTCAAAAGGAGGCTTTTGGCGTTTCCCTAAAAGGCAATATCTTTAAATCTGGTCCCGTCGATCTCCTCGTCCAGCAGCCGGATACCCACCCCGTTATCGTTGAGATCCTCCTCTGCCCACTTGCGGTTGAAGAGCAGATACAGGCAGCACCTTCCGTCGTAAACATCCTCCATGATGCTGTCCGACGCAATCACCACCGTCTCCAGCTCAATCCATTTGCACATCTCCTCCACCGTCTCGATCTCGGGCCACCAGGCGGCGAACTCCTCCGGGTCGTCCGGACCGTAGGCAAAGCGCTCCTCCTCGTTGTAGTAGCGGATGATCTCCTTGACAACAGCCCACTGCAATTCCGGCCACTTTTCCAGGAAGGCGCGGCAGGTCTCCCGCTGGCAGTGGGAGATTTCGGTCTGGCTCTCGTTGCACGAGTCGATCATCAGGCCGATCTCCTGATTCTCCCCCAAAAAATCCAGCTTCAAATGGCCGTTCCAATAGCCGCAGTCGTCAAAGTCCAGTTCTCCGAATACTTCATCTGTTGTCACAGCGTATCCTCCTCCGCCCGGTCCAGGGCGTCGTCCACGTCGAAGGGGGGAACGTCCCCTGCGAGGGGCGCGTCCTCCGCCGGAGGGGGGGCTGCGGCCGCGCCGCCCGGGGGGGTGACACCCTGGCGGTATTTCAGCTCCTGCCACTGCTCCTTGGTGATGAGCAGCTGCCGGGGCTTGGAGCCCTCGAAGGGGCCTACGATCCCCTTCTCCTCCAGCTGGTCCACCAGCCGGGCAGCCCGGGCATAGCCCAGCTTCAGCCGCCGCTGGAGCATGGACACAGAGGCCTGGCCCGTCTCCACCACCACCTCGGCGGCGGCGTCGATGAGCTCGTCGAACTCGCTGTCCACGTCCTCCGGGGCGGAGCCGCCCACGCCCTTGCTTCCCTTGTCCTTCTCGGCGGCGTTGTGCTCGATCTCCTCCATCACGGTGTTGTCATACTGGGCGGCGCCGCTGTTCTTCTTCACAAAGTCCACCACAGCGGCCACCTCCTGGTCGGAGATAAAGCAGCCCTGAACCCGGGTGGGCTTTCCGGACCCCAGAGGAGCGAAGAGCATGTCTCCCCGGCCCACCAGCTTCTCGGCGCCCTGGGTGTCCAGAATGATCCGGGACTCCATGGCGGAGGCCACGGCGAAGGCGATTCTTGAAGGGATGTTGGCCTTCATCAGGCCGGTGATCACGTCGGCGGAGGGCCGCTGGGTGGCAATCACCAGGTGCATCCCGGCGGCGCGGCCCATCTGAGCCACCCGGCAGATGGACTCCTCCACCTCCTTGGCGGCCACCAGCATCAAATCTGCCAGCTCGTCGATCAGGACCACGACGGCGGGCATCTTGTCCATGCCCTCCGTCCGGGCGGCCAGGGCGTTGTACTCCTCCAGCTTGCGCACCCCCACCTCGGAGAAGGTGCGGTAGCGCTTCATCATCTCGGTAACCGCCCACTGGAGGGCCCCGGCGGCCTTCTTCGGGTCGGTGACCACGGGAATCAGCAGGTGGGGAATGCCGTTGTAGATGCCCAGCTCCACCATTTTGGGGTCCACCATGATGAGGCGGACCTCCTCCGGGGTGGCCTTATAGAGCAGAGAGGTAATGATGGTGTTGGTACACACCGACTTGCCCGAGCCGGTGGTGCCGGCGATGAGCAGGTGGGGCAGCTTGCCGATGTCGCCGATGATGGCCTGTCCGCTGATGTCCTTGCCCACGGCGAAGGAGGTTTTGGACTTGCTGCCGGTGAAGCTGGCGGAGCCAATTACCTCGTGAATGCTCACCGGGGAGACCACCTTGTTGGGCACCTCGATGCCCACCACCGAGATTTTGTCCGGGATGGGGGCGATACGCACCCCCGCAGCCCCCAGGGCCAGGGCGATGTCGTCGGCCAGGTTGGTTAGCTTGTTCAGCTTGACCCCCTGCTCCAGGGCCAGCTCATACCGGGTCACCGAGGGTCCCCGGACCACGTTGACGATGTTGGCGTCGATGCCGAAGGAGTGGATGGTGTCCCCCAGCCGCTGGCGGTTGGCGTTCAGCTCCCCCAGGGCCTGTCCGCCGATCTCTCCCCCGCCCTCCTTGAGCAGGGACAGAGGCGGATACTGGTAGGGCGGCACCCCCTGATCCATCGCCTGTTGAATCTCCTGGTCCACCTGTGCGGCCTGGACGGCCGCCTCCTTCGCGGTCACCTTCTCCATTGCCGGAGCGGTGGCCGGCTGGCCGCCATTCATCCGCACCACCGGAGGTGTGGGCGGCAGGGGAGGCAGCGGGGCCTCCGGCGGGGGGGTATGGGGGCGGATACCATCCGCACGTTCTCCCCTCGGTGCGCCTGCACCCTGGAAATGGACCTCACTCCCCCGCTCTCCCGGTATCCCGTCCCCATCCTGGAGGCCGACGGCATCCGCCTGCTGCTCCGGCAGTGCATCTGCATTGTACGGGCGGATAACATCTGCCCCCGCAGACGGGCCGCCCGGATGGGTAATGGGCTCCGGCTTGGAGATGACGGGAAAGCTGGGGTCCATGGTCGGGGTGTGACCCACAATAGACGTCCTCTGTTCCTCCGGCTCAGAGACAATCTCCTCCGGTTCCTCCGCCTCCTTGGGCCGCAGCAGCTGGTCGGGGGTGGGCACCCGGGGGGTGCGGTTGAAAAAGCCTTTCTTCCGCTTCTCCTCCCTGGTGGGCATCCTGTCCACCAGGGGGCCGTCCTCCTCCATCGGGATGTCGATGGAGGAGCGGGAGGCCGCCCGGGACGCGGGCTGCTGAACGGACTCCTCATAGCGTGGCTCCCGCTCTCTCTTCCGCTCCCGCCTGGGGGCAGGCTCGGCCCTGGGTTCATACTCATACTGTGGCCGGCTGAGCACCCAGTCGGCCACATCCACCACCGTGCGGTTGAAGGCGGCCAGCCCCGCCAGCAGGCCCAGCAGAAGAAAGACAATGGCCGCCCCAAACCTGGTAAACAGGGAGACAAATCCCTGTCCGAGCACGCCCCCCAGCGCCCCTCCGGACTGTAAAGCCTTTCCGCTTTCCAGCAGGCTCCCCCACAGCTGGGCGTTCCACTCCAGGGGCTGGGCCAGCAGGGCATGGAAGAAGCAGGAGAAGATCAGGGGCAGCAGCAGGGCGCAGGTCAGCCGCAGCCGCACCGGCCTGCCCCGGTGGAACACCAGGATGTAGGCCCCCAGCGCCAGGGCGGGCGGGGTCAGCCAGAAGCCATAGCCCAGCAGGCTCTTGATGAGGCCGCAGAACAGGTCGATGAAGATGGCCTCCATGTTGAAGTAGCCCAGGCCGGCGAAGATGGCCAGCAGGAAGCAGACCGCTCCCCCGATCTCCCGGCGGTAGGGCTGCTTGGGGGGCGGGGCCTGACGGCCCTTTCCCTTGGGCGCGGCCCGGCGGCCCCCCGTGTTGGAGGAGGAGCGGCTTCCCCCGCTGGAC
Organism: Colidextribacter sp. OB.20; assembly: GCF_009911595.1. GTDB lineage: Bacteria > Bacillota > Clostridia > Oscillospirales > Oscillospiraceae > Lawsonibacter. The sequence continues at coordinate 25,317 of NZ_QWKG01000023.1, read as the reverse complement.
GCGGCCCGGCTCCCCCCTGTTTTCTTCTGTGTCGCCATTATGTAAACTTCCTTTCCATGGGATAAAAGCCTCCCTTCGCAAAGGGAGGGGAACCGCCGGGCAGAGCCCGGTGGTGGAGGGTTTTCCTCAATCGAGGCCCATCTGTCTTTTGGGGAGAAAACCCCCAGTCACGGCTTCGCCGTGCCAGCCCCCTCCGCGAAGGGGGCCTTATCTTACATCGGGGAAGCTGTGGGCACAAAGCTCCAGCCCATGATGTTCAGCAGGATGAACAGCGCCCCAGCTCCCCAACAGTAGAAGGCAAAGAAGCCAAACCGGCCCTTGTCGGCCAGCAGCTTGACCAGCTGGATGGAGAAGTATCCCACCACCGCGGCCACGGCCATGCCAAGCAGATACTTGGGCAGGTTCTCCTTAGGGACGCCCCCCTCCAGCTCCATCACGTCCAGCACCTTCAGGAGGGTGGCCCCCAGCACGGCAGGCAGGGACATGAGAAAGGAGTACCTCACAGCAAATTTCCGGTCAAAGCCCCGGACCATGCCGGCGGAGATGGTGCAGCCCGAGCGGGACAGCCCCGGAATCGTGGCGCAGCCCTGAGCCACACCCACAATCAGCACATCCAGGAGGGTGGCATTCCGGGCGGTCTTGTGTCCCCGGGCCATCTGATCGGAGAGAAACAGGATACAGCCGGTGATTAGCAGAGCCACGCACACAAAGAGGGGATTATTGCCGAAGGCCTCCACCCTGTCCTCAATGGGCAGCACCAGGAACAGGGGCAGGGTGCCCACGATGATGAGCAGCACCATCCGCCTGGCCTCGGGCGGGTTGCCCCGGTAGCTTCTGTGGGAAAACAGGTCGCCAAAGAAGCAGAAAAACTCCACAATCATCTCCCAGATGTCCCGCCAGTAGACCACGCACACCGCCAGCAGGGTGGCGAAGTGGAGCAGGACGTTGAACAGCTGGTCGGGCTCCTCCATGCCGAAGAAGTGCTGGAACAGGGTCAGGTGTCCCGAGCTGGAGATGGGCAGAAATTCGGCCACGCCCTGAACAAAGCCCAGAATGACAGACATAAAATAGGTCAAAAGGTTGTACCCCCTTAAACGGGCCAAAAGCCCATAAAATCACTTAATACTATACTTAATACTATATTAGCACAAGCCCGGGAAAAATACCAGTGTTTTCTTCGGGAGCGGGTTTTTCCCTCCCGCCATGGGACAGGCAAGAAATCTCCCCTCCCCGCATATCCTCAAAGAGGATTTTTTCAGGGAGGGGTACGGCTATGGGAAGGCTTGTGGGCAAGGCGCGGTATCGGGATATCCTGCTGGGTGCGGGGCTGCTGTGGGCCACTCTGGCTCTGGTGCTGTGGCCGGAGCAGGCCATAGGGGCTATGCGGGACGGCATCGCCCTGTGCGGCAACGTGATCCTGCCCTCCCTGTTCCCCTTCTTCGTGCTGTCCTCTCTGGTGGTGGAGCTGGGCATGTCCCGGTATCTGGGAAAGCTGCTGGAGCCGGTGATGGCTCCCCTGTTCCGGGTCAACGGCAGCTGCGCCGCCGCCCTGGCCCTGGGCTTTGTGGGGGGCTACCCCGTAGGGGCCCGGACGGCCATCCAGCTGTATGAAAACGGCCAGTGCTCCCGCACCGAGGCAGAGCGGATGCTGGCCTTCTGCAACAACAGCAGCCCCGCCTTCATTCTGGGGGTGGTGGGGGCCGGGGTGTTCGGCAGCGGAGCGGCGGGGCTGCTGCTCTACCTGGCCCACCTGCTGGCCTCTCTGGCGGTGGGACTTCTGTTCCGGTTCTACAGGCCCGGCGAGGGCCCCCGGACCAGCCGCCGTGTGGGGGCCCAGTTCCAGACCGCCAGCTTCCCCAGAGCCTTTACCCACTCGGTCACCGGGGCCCTTCAGTCCACCCTGAACATCTGCGCCTTCGTCCTGTTCTTTACCGTGTTCCTGCGCATCCTGGCCTACGCCGGCGTTCTGGGCGCCGCCGCCCGGCTGCTGTCCGCCCTCCTGGCCCCTCTGGGGATGGACCGGACCTGGGCGGAGCGGCTGCTCACCGGGCTGGTGGAGCTGTCCTCCGGGGTGTCATCCCTCACCGACGGCACCCTGTCCGGCCGGCTGTCTATGGCGGCCTTTATGCTGGGCTGGGCGGGGGTGTCCGTCCACTGCCAGGTGCTGGCCTTTCTGGGGGACAGCGGTCTGTCCATGGGGACCTACTTCACAGGCAAGCTGCTCCACGGCGCCATCTCCGCCGGGCTGGCCTCCCTGCTGTTCCGGCTGTTCCCCGCAAGCAGCCCCGCCTCCTTCTACCTGGCCGAGCAGACCGAGGCCATCGCTCAGCTGGACTTTCAAAGAGCCCTCACTCTGTCCGCCGCAGCCGCCTGGGGGGTATGGCTGGCCTTTTTGGCCCTAACCGTCTGGGTAGTGCAAAAAAACAGTGGCAAAGGGCGGCGGACTATGGTATAATGGTCACAGTCAAACCAAAAGAAAGGGGTGCGCCGCCATAAAACTGTTTCAGACCGCGATTGAGCCCCGATGCGCCTACTGCGCCCGGGGGCGTGAGCTGGACCCGGGGCAGATCGTCTGTCCCAAAAAGGGCGTTATGTCCGCCGGCTCCCACTGCGGAGCCTTCCGCTATGACCCGCTGAAACGGGTGCCCCCCCGCCCCGCGAAGCTGAGCACCGCCAACCTGAACGAAGAGGATTTTAAGCTTTAGCCGGAACAGAGCAAACCGCCGCCCCCTGTGGGGCGGCGGTTTGTTTATGTCTCCAGAAGCTCTGCCGTGTAGCGGCCGCCATCCTCAAAGAGGGTCATCGCACACGCGCTTCCATACTCTATCGGGATGGCTACCGGCTCTGTGGTATCCACGCTCTCTTTTTCTCCCTTCCTGAACGGGGACAGAGCAATGGAAAATTGGGATACGTCGTCTCCCTCCTCAAAATCATCGGGAGAAAATCTCAGCGTAAAGGTGTACGTGGTGTCCTTTCCGTTCTCCAAAACAGCCTGCCTGCCCATACTGCGGCGTTCTCCGTCCACATAGGCAGCATATGAGATCTGATCGATATCCTTATCCTGACAGACAATATTGATGACAAATTGATCCTCGGGAACCTCGGCATTATCTGGTGTGCCGCTGTCCTTCTGCGCTGTCCGGCCGGCACAGGCAGCCAAGCTTGCCATACAGGCCAGAGCTAAAAAAACGGTCAAATACTTTTTCATTGCTTCCTCCTTATCTTCCCGGCAATTCGGGCGCCATGCCGCGGGTGTGGCGAATCTCCTTCCAGACGGTGGTCTTTTTCCAGAAGCTGGCGGCCGTGATGGGCAGCCAGGTGAGGAGGAACAGCCAGTAGGTACACAGGCCCTTCCACAGCCGGCGGTCCCACTTGCCCTCCAGGGTGAGGACAATTCCGGCAGCCACAGTGGCGGTGAGGGCGGCCCAGGCGATATTGCCGCAGGCCCCCGTCAGGGCCAGGACCAGGGACTGTAGGACCGTTTTCCCTCCCAGGGCGGCGGCCAGGGCGGTACAGACCAGCCCCGCCAGGGCGGACAGCTGGTAGGCGGGCATCAGGAGGGTAAACTCAAAGTCGAACAGAGTCAGCCGGGGCCGCAGGGCCTGCTCCTCCCCCAGGCCGGGCAGGTAGCGCTGGGCCACCTGCAGGGTGCCGCTGGACCAGCGGCGGCGCTGAGTGAAGGACTGCTCCCAGGTGAGGGGCTGCTCGTCGTAGGTAATCGCCTTGGGGACATAGGCCACCCTCTCCCCCGCCAGCACGGTCTGGGCGGTGAGCTCCAGATCCTCGCTGATGGTCTCGGAGCGCCAGCCGCCCAGCCGGTCCAGCAGCGTCTGAGTCACCATGAAGCCGGTGCCGCCGATCATGGCGGACACCCCCAGCCCCGCCTTGCCGCCGTTGTGGAAGCGGTCCATCATCCAGTAGTAGATGGAGGAACAGCCGGACACGGCGGTGTCGTAGGGGTTCTTGCTGTCCCGATAGCCCTGGGCTGCCTGAACTCCGGTCATCCGGGCGTTGTTCATCTCCGCCAGGAATCGGGAATCCACCACGTTGTCCGCGTCAAAGACCAGCCAGGCGTCATACCGCCGGCCCCGCAGGCGGTTGTAGGCGAAGCGCAGAACCTCCCCCTTGCTCTTCACCGGGACGGTGCACTCCAGCACCTTGGCCCCGCAGCTCCGGGCCGCCAGGGCGGTGTTGTCGGCGCAGTTGTTGGGCACCACCCAGATGTCATACAGCTCGGCGGGGTAGTCCTGCATCAGCAGGCTGTTAATCAGGGGCCCGATCACCAGCTCCTCGTTCCGGGCGGCGATCAGGACCGCGAATTTTGTCCTGGCCGGATGAAAGCCATAGTCCATGGGCCTTTTGACGCAGGCCAGGCTGGAAATCAGATACCACAGCCCCCAGATTCCCATCAATACTCCCATTGTGCCCGTCAGGGCCAGCGCGGCAGGAAACATCCAATCCATATCCCGCTCCTCCTCTCGTTGTTCTGTCCACAAGGATAGCAGGGCTTTATTAAGGACAAACTAGTAGGAAAATTAAGATTTCATAAAGGTTTTCTTAAAGGCATTGGACAGCCCCGGCCCCGCATATTCTGAACTAAAACTTCTTTTCTGGAGGGGCAGGTATGGAAACTCGGATCGCGGAGCTGCGGTACAAAGAGGTCATCAGCGTGGAGGACGGGACACGCTACGGCTACGTGGGGGATATGGAGGTGGACCTGGGTTCCGGCCAGGTCCGGTCCCTCATCGTCCCCGGAAAGCGGCGCTTCTTCGGCCTGCTGGGTCGGGAGGAGGACAAGATCATCCCCTGGACCGCTGTCAAGCGCTTCGGGGAGGACATTATTTTGGTGGAGAAATAAGGACGGCCCGCTCCGAATTGGAGCGGGCTGACCTTGTAATCGTCCTGGCGGTGGTTACATCTCTTTCGCAGCCCGCCAACCCATAGCTCTGCCAAATAAAAACGTATAGCAGATCGCCCCACAGGTGTCCCGGTCCGCTACGTCGCACAGAGCAAGGATATCATTCATTCCAATCTGATAATCCACATCCGCTTTCTTGTCCATCCCGGTCTGCTCAATATACCGCTTGATTTCTTTAATAATAGGCTCCATTCCGAAAGACCTCCTTGATTTTTACCGGGAGATATGGCATAATCAGATTTACCAAACCTCCGGGTATGGTATGATAACGGATTCGCTCAACTTTCGACGGGAGGGCGTTTCCGTTATTTTTTGTCCAATCCATCTTTCACAAGCCTGATTCCCTTGTTTACAACATCGGTCCTGGAAATGTCAAGCCGCTTGGCGCATTCGTCAAGCAGTATCAATTCCTCCTTGCTCATACGAAGCTGTAAGCTTTTATCCCGCTTGCTTGTTCCTTTGATTGGACGTCCTGTCCTTGGCAACACTTCTTCACCTCACTTTTGCCACCGCTTTATTATATATTATGCAGTTGCAAAAGTCAATAAGATTTCAGAAAAAGCTCATAATTGATGCCGCTACAGCTCCACCGCCGTATCGGTGGCGAAGAACCACAGCACCTGCCGGTTGACGGGCTTTCCCAGGATGGCGGACAGGGCCTGGCTGTAGGCGTTGAGCTGGGGGCGGTACTCCCGGGCCCGGTCCAGCTCCCCGCCGGGGCGGACACGGTCGCTCTTGAAGTCCACCACGATGATGGACCCGTCCTCCCCCTCAAACCAGGCGTCGATGACCCCCTGGAGGAGGACCTCCTCCCCCCTGCCCTCGGGAAAATAGTTCAGGGCGGAATCCAAAACGGAAAATTTAAACTCCCGCCGGCACCGCTCCCCCGCCGCCGCCATAGCCCGGCCCAGGGGGCTGGTCAAAAAGGCGGACAGCCGCTCCGGCTCCACCGCCTCCCGCTGGAGCCGGGTGAGGAAGCCGGCCTGGGTCAGCCGGTCCAGCTCAGCCTCCACCGCCTGGAGGCCGGGGTCCATGTCCAGAGGCAGGTACTGCATAGCCAGGTGGAGGGCGGTGCCCCGCTGGGCGGGGGTGAGGCCCCGGTCCCGGGCGATAAAGCTGGGCCGGGTGATGGGCTGGCCCTTCTCCCGGGGCTGAACGGTCTCCTCCGCCGCCTCCCGGTCCAGGGTCCGGCCCTTGAGCTGGGTGGCGGTGAGCTTGGAGGGCAAATTGGCCGCCGGGAGGTGGGGGTAGACCCACCGCAGGCGGGCGGACAGGTCCTCGTCTACCACCCCCTCCTCCGCACAATCAGTGTAATGTCCTTCTGCTTTACGCTCTTCTCTCAGAGAGGCCCCGTCCACCCAGCGGATGTCCCAAGCGGGGCCTGTAAGGCGCGACGGCCCGGCCCACCCTGACGGAACGGCCTGATTATCGCAGGACGGCGGGCCGGGGTCGTCCCGCCCTACAGACACCCCGGCCAAAGCCCGGAGCCCCTCTCCCTCGGGCCGGGTGAGGGCATAGAGGAGCACCCAGGCGCCCACGCTCTGCTGTCCCTCCAGGGACAGGGGGGTAATGGGCAGGCTCTCCCCCAGCCGGGCCAGAGCGTCCGCCCCCTCGGTGAGGGCCAGGGTGAGGATCAGCTTCTCCCGGGCCCGGGTCATAGCCACATAGAGCAGCCGCAGCTCCTCAGCCATCATCTCCCGCTCCAGCTGGCGGGCCACCGCCCGCCGGGCCAGGGTGGGGTACTGCACCATCCGCTCCCGGTCCAGCCCCGTGGGCCCCACCCCCAGGACGGGGTGAAAGAGCACCGGGCGCATCAGGTCATCCCGGTTGATCCGGCGGCCCAGGCCGCACACCAGCACCACCGGCCGCTCCAGCCCTTTGGAGCGGTGGATGGACAGGATGGACACCCCCTCCCCCTCCCGGCCTCTTCTAGCGGCGCTCCCGATCTGGCCGCCGGCGGCCCGCAGCCGGTCCAGCCGCAGGAGGAACTGGAACAGGGTCCGGCATCCGCTGTTTTCCAGCTGGCCGGCCAGGGCATAGAGGGACAGCAGGTTGCTCTGCCGCTCCGCCCCGCCCTCCATGGCCCCGAAGATCCCCAGCAGGTTGGTCTTTTCAAAGATGTGCCACATTAGCTGGCGGCAGGTCTGGTCCCCCGCCCCAAAGCGCAGCTGCTCCAGCTGGTCCAGAAAGTCCTGGCACTCCCGGTCTCCGTTTTCGGCGGCGTGGGTCAGGACGGTGTAGAAGTCCCCCTCGCTGTCTGCCCGGAGGAGGGCCAGCTTGTCCCCGGAGAAGCCGTACACCGGGGAGCGCAGGGCGGCAATGAGGGCCACATCCTGCCGGGGGTTGTCCACAATCTGAAGAATAGCCAGGGCCACGTTCACCTCGGTGGTCTCGAAGAAGTCCCCGCCGCCGTCGGCGGTCCAGGGGATGCCCTCCTCGTTGAGGGCCTGGAGGTAGTGGTGGAGCACAGGGCCCGGGCTGCGCAGAAGGAGCATCACATCCGAGGGCCGAAGCCGCCGCAGGCCGTCCCCCTCCTCCACCATCAGGGGCTCCTCCAGCAGCTCCCTCACCCGCCGGGCGGCGAACCGGGCCTCCAGCAGGTCCTTGTCCTCCTTCTCCCCCTCCCGGGCCTCCAGGATGGACAGGTCAATGGCATCCAGCTCCAGGGCGTAGGGGTCAGACCTATAACTGAACGGGCCGCCGAGGTCGTCGGCCCCTACAGTAGGGCGGGACGACCCCGGCCCGCCGTTTTCCAGAAAAGCCTTTCCCGGCACCAGGGCCTGGTCGTCGGTGTAGTCCAGCTCCCCAAATTCAGTTGACATAATGCTCCGGAACAGGTCGTTGCACCCCTCCAATACCTGGGGCCGGGAGCGGAAGTTCCGGGACAGCACCCGCCGCCGGGGCTGGCCCTCCTCCGCCGCCTCTCCATCGGGAAAGCGGCGGTACTTGTTCAAAAAGATGGTGGGGTCGGCCAGGCGGAAGCGGTAGATGGACTGCTTCACGTCTCCCACCTGGAACAGCCTCCGGCCCCCGCCGGAGACGGCGTCAAAGATGGCGTTCTGCACCTGATTGGTATCCTGATACTCGTCCACCAGCACCTCGTCATACCGTGCGGACCAGTACTGGGCCAGGGGGGTGGGCTGTCCCCTCTCGTCCGTGAGCAGCTTCACCGCGAAGTGCTCCAGATCGGAGAAGTCCACCAGCCCCCGCTTTGCCTTTTCCCGGGAAAAGGCGGTCTGGAAGTCCAGCACCAGGTCCATCAGGGCCTGGACGGCGGGCCGGGACAGGGCCAGCTCCTCCAGCAGGGCGGCGGTGTCCCCGGAAAAGGGCTCCGCCGCCTTGTCCAGTATCTTTTTACACCGCTTCCGGATGGCCTTCATCCGCTCTCCGGCCTGGACAGTCCGCTCCTCCTCGAAGGGACTGAGGGCTATGGCGCGCTTCCGCTTCCGGCCCGCGTCCGGGAAGGCGACGGGCAGCAGGGCCCCCGCTCCGTCCCAGGTTTTGGCGGACAGAAGCTCCTCTAAATTCTCCAGCGTCCTGGAGATGGATGGGGCGTAGTTGACCTGTAACAGCTCGTCCTCCTGGCACAGCGCCAGGGCCTGGGCCATCCGGTCCCGGCAGGAACGGGCCTGACGCCGGGTCTCCTCCAGCAGCAGGGCCCCCCAGGGGGTCTGGGACAGGTCGGAGATGTCCCCCAGCTCCCACAGCCTCTTCTGCTCCTCCAGCCAGCGGGCCGGATTGGGGTGGCTCTGGACCCGGGCGAAAATATCCAGGGTAATCTGGGCCAGCCGGCTGTCGTCCCGCCCGGCAGACAGGGTATCCACCAGACAGGCGAAGGGGCTGTCGGGGGACAGGTCCTCATACCGCCTGTCCAGCACCTCCTCCAGCACCTGGGCCATGAGAACGCGGCTCTCCCCCTCATCACACAGACGGAAGTCCGGGTCCAGGTCCAGGAGATGTCCGCTCTCCCGGAGCATCGCGGCGCAGAAGGCGTGAATGGTGGAGATCTGGGTCCGGTAGACCAGCACGGTCTGGCGGCGCAGGTGGCCGTCGTTGGGCGTCTCCGCCAGCCGGTCGGACAGCTCCTGGCCGATGCGCCCCCGCAGCTCCGCCGCCGCCGCCTTGGTGTAGGTGATGACCAGGAAGCGGTCGATGTCGATCCTCTCCCCGGCCACCCGGTCCAGCAGCCGCTCCACCAGCACCCGGGTCTTGCCCGAACCCGCCGCCGCCGACACCAGCAGCTCGCCGCCCCGGTCGTCTACAATCCTCCTCTGTTCGTCTGTTAAAGGAAAGGGCATAGGAATTACACTCCTCTCTTTGCGGCGTCAATGCAGGGGCGGACAATGTCCGCCCCTACAGGAACACCCCTGTGGGGCACGACGACCCGGCGCGCCGCGGATTGCTCCGGCCTCCGAAGGAACGGGCCGCCGGGGTCGTCGGCCCCTACTCCGTCAGCACGCTCAGATACTTCTCGATGCGGATGCCGTTGTTCCGTTCGGCCACGTCCTGCTCCATGAAAATCAGCCGCTCCAGCAGGTCTACCGCCCTCCGGACAGCCTGAGGCAGGGTCCGTCCCCGCAGCAGCTGGCCGGTGAGCAGGGAGGTGAAGATGTCCCCGGTGCCCGGGAAATGGGCCTTGATAAATCGGTATGGGACGGTGAAGCACTCCCCTGCTTTGCTGTCAAAGCCCCAGACCACATGCCGGCCTGTCTCCTTCTCCCGGCCGCTGGTGATGACCGCCGACTCAGGGCCGAGCGCCCTCAGACCATCCAGCACCCGGCGGGTCTCCCCGCCGGTCAGGGCCTCCTCCCCCTCAAACAAGCCGGTGAGGAACTCCGCCTCGGTCAGATTGGGGACGATTATGTCCGCCGCGCCGAGAAAGCGTCGCATGTTTTCCACCGTCTGTCGGGTGGATCCGTTGTACAGCTTGCCACCGTCCCCCATGATGGGGTCGGTGACCACCAGAAAGCCCTCCTTCCGCTGGCTGTCGATGAAATCCCGGAGCAGGTCCACCTGGTCCGCCGAGGCCAGAAAGCCGGTGGTGACACAGTCGAACTGAAAGCCCAGCTCCTTCCACACCCGTATGGTCTCACGCATGTAGTCCGTGGTGTCCAAAACGGAAAATTTCCCGTAGTCGAAGTTGTTGGACACCAGGGCGGTGGGCAGATTGTAGATGCTGTGCCCCATGTTGGACAAAATGGGCAGCATCCCTGCCAGCCCCATCTTACCGCAGCCGGGCATGTCGCCGATGATGAGTATATTTTTACTGTTTTCCATGTTTTTCCTCTTTTAACCGCTTATTGAAGAATATTTAGCTTCCGATAGGCCTTCAGGCGCTCCAGCAGCTCAGCGTTCGGGAGCTCCCCGCACTGCTGTAAAAAGAGAATATCGCTTTTAACCCGCTCCGCCTCCCTGCGGGTGCGCGCCATATCCTCCGGAGTCTTGGCTCCGGTTCCATTTCGCAGCTCCCAATATCTCTTTTTATCCTCCGGATAACGGGCACAGGCCTTCTCCAGCTCGTCCAAAGCATGGAAATAGTCCTTTTGTGTCGCCTTCTTTGCCCTGTACAGCTTCAAAGTATCCAGTACCATTTTCTTAACAGCGGCAACATCCTCATGCCGGGCCGCGACGTATTCCGCCACTGTCTGCTGGTCTGCTTCGGTTTGGTTCAGAAAGTCCCGCTCATACAGCTCACACAATTCAACGCCGATTTGATAGATGTCCCCATACTCGAAAGGGTTCTTTCGACGGCAGATTCCTTCCAGTGCTTCCGTAAAGGGGCTGATGTAATCGGGAAAGAGTATTTCAACCGCGTATTGCTTCCAGCCTCTGAACCGGCCGCTCTCCCATTTATCGACATATCCCTCGCACCAATTGGCCAGCTCGTCCAGCTCCTCACCGCTGATGGTCCCCTCCCCGGCAAGCGCGTTTTCCAGGGCCTCCAAGATTTTCTGAAAATATTTCGCCCCTGTTTTATCCGACTTTAGAAAATAGGAGGTGTAAATCCGCTCCAACGCCATCAGACACAGGGCCAGCTGCTTATCTGGGGGCAGGGTCTCTTCCTCCTGTTCCAAGGGGGCTAGCAGGGTCTCTCTGACATATTTGTCCAACTCTATGCTGTTCATTGTCATATCCTCCTTTTGTCCGCTGCTCGCCAGCTACGGCTGCAAAAACTTCAGTACCACCGGGTTAAACGCCTGCCAGTTCCGCCGGGCCACAAAGTGGTCGCCGGGGAGAATAACCAGCTGGCTGCCGGAGATGGATTTGGCGATGAGCCGGGTGTGGCTGTCCCGGATCATGTCCCGCTCTCCCGCCACCACCAGGGTGGGTATGGTCAGGGCGGACAGGCCGGCCGGCTTGATGTGGGGCTGGGTGGTCATCAGGTCCAGCAGCTCCCACTTGAGCCGGGCCTTTTTGTCAAACCGGCGGATGATCTGGAGCAGTCCCCATCCCAGAACAATGGGAATCTGAATAGAGAGCTTCACCCCGGAGGGGTACAGGTCGGCTCCGTTGAGGATGAGTTTTTCCACATACTCCGGGTACTTCAGGGCAAAGAGCAGGGCGATATTGGCCCCGTCGGAGAAGCCCAGCAGATGACAGCGGCTGATCTCCCTGCTGTCCAAAAATTCCTTCAAATCCTCGGCAAACTGCTCCAGGGTAAAGGGGGCCGCCCCCCTGGGAGACTGTCCGTGGCCCCGGGTATCCAGAGCAATCACCTGATATCGCTCCGAGAAGGGACCCATCTGATACTTGAAGTAGGTGTAATCCTCCCCGTTGCCGTGGAGCAGGACCAGAGGGAAGCCCTGTCCGGCGACGGTATAGCTGAGCTGAATGTCCATCCTTACCTCCCAATTACCACTCGTCGTCCGCTTCAAAGTCCTGATAGTAGGCAATGAAGTTTCGGACAATTTCCTCCCTGGAATTGACAAATTCCTCCTCGACTCCGCCGTTTTTCAGGCTTTCGATCCACTCTCCGTCCACCATACAGCCTACGTCCATGTTGATGCTGTACTTGGCCCGCTCCAGAAGGGGAACATCAGTCACATCCCCGATGCAGTACAGGTAGCCGCACAGCAGCCGGATATATTCCGAGCTCCCCTCCTGAAAGTCCTCTATTTCCAGCTCAATCAATTCCCGTATTTCACCCTTGGGGATGGAGACAAAATCAAATCCATACTTTTGAATCAGCGCTTCCGCTCTCTGTTCGTTTGTCATGTTTCCTCCTTGACCTGCTCCCAAAATTCCTCCGCGCTCACCCGGGGCAGCCAGCGCTTGCAGTCGCCCCCCCGGCCCGGCTCGAAGTGGCAGGCGGCGGCGTAGTCGCAGAAGCGGCAGGCGTTCTTGTCCGGGCCCCGCCAGAAGGGGTCGGCGGCGATGCTCCCTGCGGCCAGCTCCTGACAGATGTCCTCCAGCACCCGCTGGATATGCTTTCCCAGCCGGCCCAGCTGCTCGGCGGAGGCCAGCGCCTCGCCGGATATTTCTCCGCTGCTTTTGCTCACCTTCAAGGGCAGGAATCGGTACCCCCCCTCGCCCCGGACCTCCATGGCGTCCAGCACCCGCCGGTCGTCGATGACAAGGCCGCTGCGGGTCAGCTCTCTGTCTACCTTCTTTTGCAGCTCCTCATCGCTCATAGACCGGCTGCCCCGGATGACGGCCTCCCGAGCGGGGAGATAGAGCACCCCGTCCCCCTCCACTGGAAGTCCGTAAAGGGCTTGTCCTTGACGCTCCAGGGTGAACAGGTAGAGGAGCATTTGCAGACCCAGACCGTTCCACACCTCGGTAAGATCGAAGGTCTTTCGGCCCGTCTTGTAGTCCACCACCCGCAGGTGGAGCCGTCCGCCGTCCACCCAGCCGTCCACCCGGTCCACAAAGCCGGTGACACTGATGGTCACCCCGGCAAAGGTCAGCTCCACCGGGGGCAGGTCCTCCCCCCTTCCGAAGCCCAGCTCGAAGGAGACCGGCTTGAATTTGGAGGCCAGCAGCTCCTCCGCCACATTGTCCACCACCGCCTGGACCGAGCGGAGCAGCCGGCGGAACAGGTACTGAAACCGGGCGGACTGGCCCTCCAGCCCCCCCAGCTCCTCCGCCGCATAGCGGTCCACCGCCTCCCGGGTCAGCTTTTTCAGCCTCCTCCTTCGGGCGTCGCTGTCCTCCATGCCGGGGATGGCGGTCTGGGAGAACATCTCGTCCTGGAGGACATGCTCCAGCACGTAGTGGACAAAGGTGCCGTACTCAGGGGCTGTAAAGCCAGCGGGCTTGCGGGGCTCTGCCCCCAGGCCGTAGCGCATGAAGTAGGAGAAGTGACAGGATTTATATTTGTCCATCCGGGAGGCGGACATGGCCACCCGGCGGCCATACAGCCGGTCCACAGCCTGCCGGGACAGCCTGCCCCGCTCCCAGGCAGCGGCCCGATCCAGCCGGGCCGTCTGGGCCTCAAAGCCGGGCAGGCCCTCCAGCGCTTTCCGCACGCCCTTGCTCCGGCCCGCCTGCTCCAGTGCGGGGAGCGGGGCCTCCAGCCGGAAGGCGCCGGACAAATCCTCCTCCCGGACCGGCTTCACATCGGAGAACAGCAGCCCCAGCCGCCCCACCAGAAAGCTGGGGCGGCACTCCTCCCCCTCCGGGCCCTGGGCGGGCCAGGTTACCACCAGCTTTTGGCTGGGCTGGGCACAGATCTGATAGATGGTGGTCATCTCCCGGTAGAGCAGGTCCCGCTGGGACTGGGCCAGCTCCAGGCCGTAGCTGGCCAGCAGGGAGCGGTCGTCGTCAGACAGCAGGCCTGGGGCGGCGCTCGCCTGGGGCAGGGAGGCGTCATCCGCCCCCAGAAGAAAGAGCACCTTTACCCTGCGGCCTGTCTGACGGGTGGTCTCCCCCGCCGTCACCCGGTCCAGAGAGACGGGGATGGTGCCCACGTTGTACTGGGACAGCACCAGCCGGAACAGCAGGGCAAACTCCTCCAGCTCCATGGGGGTGTCCTCCAGCAGAAGGGCGCACTGCTCCAGAGCGCCGCATAGGATGTCCCACAGCTGGCGGTACTCCTCCGCCAGGGCGGGCCGGCCCCGGCGGTGGAGGGTGTTCACCTGGTCCTCCAGCCGGCCGGGCAGACCGATCTCCTCAAAAAAGCTGTAAAGGGAAACCGCCTGCCCCCGCCCCGTCTTCTCCTTATTTTTCCGCAGGGTCTCCAGAGGGGCGGACACCTGACGCCGGGCGGCGTCCACCCGGGCCAGCAGCGTCCGGTCCGCTTCCTCCCAGGCCACGTTGTAACCCTTGGGGTGCCAGGACCAGTCCTTGCTCTGGGTCCAGCGGCTCCCCCGGATGTCCCATTTCAGAACGTAGTTCTCCAGCAGGTCGATGTCCTCCTGAGGCAGGTCGGTAAGGCCGGTCTTGAGATACCGGAACACGTCGTCATAGCGGTAGCCCCCCGCCACCGTATCCAGGGCGGCGGTGACCAGGGCCAGCACCGGCTTTTCCAAAATATCCGTCATGGCGGAGGAGAACACCGGCACCCCATACCGCCCGAACACCGACTCCACCAGATCCTGGTAGGCCCCGTAGTTCCGGGCGGCCACGCCAATCTCCCGGAAGCGGAGCCCTTCCTCCCGGGCCAACCGGAGAATGCGTCCGGCGACCCACTCCACCTCTCCCCGAAGGGTAGATCCCTGGAACAGCTCCACCGCCCCCTGGCCGGGGACGGGTGGATGAGCATCCGCTCCAAACAGGGCACGCTCCAGATGGACCAGCGGCTCCGCCTTTTCTTGAAAATCAGTGACAAGGTGTTCTACTTCACAGCCAATTCCATCCTTCTGAGCCAGCCGGATCAGGGCGGCGGCCGTTCTGCGGGCGGGAGAAAAGACCCCCTCCCTGTCCCCCTCCAGGCGGTCGCAGGTGAGGGTGACCGTCACCGAGTGGGCCTGGTCCATAAGGATGCGGAGCAGCTCCCTCTGTTGGGGTGTGAAGTCGGTGAAGCCGTCCAGCCAGATATCCTTCCCTCTCCCCCAGCCGCACCGCTTCAGCTTGTCCGCCGCCCGGGTGAGCCGGTCCCGGGGGTCGAGGGCGGTCCGGGCGGTGAGGGCGTCGTACTCCCCGAAGATCAGCCCCAAGTCCCGAAGCTTGTCCCCCTCCGGGCCGGATGCCTCCTCCCCCGCCCGGATCAGCGCCTGAGACGGGACACAGCAGCTCTTCAGCTCGTCCGCCGTGGCGATGAGGGAGGTGAGAAAGGCGGGACGCCTGGAGGGCCGGCCATAGACCTTCAGCTCGGGGGCCGCCGCCTGCACCGCCCGGTACATGAGCAGCAGCCGGCCGCCGGCGTCCAGCTCCTCCTCCCCCAGGCCCCCCGCCGCCTGAAAGATCCGGTTGGCCAGCCGGCTGAAGGACAGCACCTCCGCCCGCAGATTGATCCGGGGGCCGCCCGTCCTGCACAGAGCCCGCTCCACCTCGTGGGACATCTGTTCGGGCACCAACAGCACCTGCTCTCTCTCCGCCTTACACAGCCGGCTCAGCACGGCGGTGGTCTTTCCCGACCCGGCCCGGCCCAACAGCAGCTTAAACACAGCCCGTCCCCCCTTTTCATGTTTGAAACAGTATACCACACCGCCCCTGAAAATGGAAGTGTCCCGGCATGGACTTGACCTTTTCCTCATTCTTCGATATGATAATGCAGAAGTCCACAGGGCCGCGCAGGCCGTCAGGAGGTTCACCATGGCGAAAAAAAGGGTCCGGAACACCCGGGGAAAGATCATTGACGCAGCCTGGCAGCTGTTCTATCGCCAGGGCTATGACGACACCACCGTGGAGGAGATTATCGAGGCGTCGGGCACCTCCCGGGGCTCCTTCTACCACTATTTTCAGGGGAAGGACGCCCTGCTTTCCACCCTGTCCGACGTCTTTGACCAGAAGTATGAGGACCTGATCGAAACCATCGACCCGGAGATGGACCGCTTCGACCAGCTGATGTACCTCAACCGGGAGCTCTTCACCATGATCGAGAACTCCATCTCCCTGGATCTGCTGGCCCGGCTGTACTCCTCCCAGCTGGTAACCCGGGGGGACAAGTCTCTGCTGGATCACGGCCGCACCTACTACAAGCTGCTGCGCCAGATCACCCTCCAGGGCCAGGAGCGGGGGGAGCTGCGGGAGGATGTCACCGTCAATGAGATCGTCCGGGCCTACGCCCTGTGCGAGCGGGCCCTCATCTACGACTGGTGCCTGTCCGCCGGAGATTACTCCCTCACCCGGTACAGCACCGACATGATGCCCATGTTTTTGCGGGAGTTTCGGAAAAGTTTGTAAGAAGGTACAAATCACTATAATAAAAAATGTACAGCTTATTTTTATTGATATTTCAATATAAATAAGCTGTTTTTGTGTCCTTTAGTACGGAGTATATTCTGTATTGTATTCTTGTTTTAATTCTGCTATGATAACAACAATTCGCCGCCGAGGAGCGGCTTTTGGAGGGAGTTTTATGACAATACCGCAAATTCTGATCTGCCTGACCATTGTGCTCTACCTGGCGTTTATCACCTGCGTAGGCGTCTACTTTAACCGCAGGGGAAGCGGCGCCAACACGGACGAGTACTATCTTGGCGGCCGCAAAATGGGCCCGCTGGTGGTGGCCATGAGCGCCGAGGCCTCCGACATGAGCGGCTGGCTGCTCATGGGCCTGCCCGGACTGGCCTACCTCACCGGCGTGGCCGAGCCCTTCTGGACCGCTGTCGGTCTGGCTGTGGGCACCTACTTCAACTGGCTGCTGGTGGCCAAGCGGCTGCGCCGCTACTCCGCCAAGCTGGACGCCATCACCATTCCCAGCTTCTTCTCCAAGCGCTATAAGGACGACCGCCGCATCATCTCCTGCATCGCAGCCGTCATCATCGTGATTTTCTTCGTCCCCTATGTGGCCTCCGGCTTCAAGGCCATCGGCACCCTGTTCAGCACCCTGTTCAATGTGGATTACCATGTCACCATGCTGATCGGTGCCACCATTATTATTATCTACACCGTGCTGGGCGGCCTGGCCGCCGTGGCCACCATCGACCTGATCCAGTCCATCGTTATGTCCATCGCCCTCATCTCCATCGTCACCTTCGGCATCATCCAGGCTGGCGGCTGGGGCCAGGTTGTGTCCAACGCCCAGGAGATGACGGGCTACCTCAATGTCTTTCAGGGCTATAACACCGCCACCGGAGAGACGGGCACCTACGGCACCCTGGCTATCGTCTCCACCCTGGCCTGGGGCCTGGGCTACTTCGGCATGCCCCACATTCTGGTCCGGTTCATGTCCATTGAGGACGAGGAGAAGCTGACCATCTCCCGCCGTGTGGGCTCCATCTGGGTGGTCATCGCCATGGGTGTGGCCGTTCTCATCGGCATTGTTGGCTTCGGCGTGTCCAAAGCCGGCATGCTCGCCACTCTCACCACCAGCTCCGAATCCGAGACCGTTATAATTCAGCTGGCCGATCTGCTCAGCCAGTACGGCGTGTTCTTCTCTCTGCTGGCCGGCATCACCTTGGCCGGCATCATGGCCAGCACAATGTCCACCGCCGACTCCCAGCTGCTGGCCGCGGCCTCCTCCATGTCCGAGGACCTGCTGCACGGCTTCCTGAACATCAAGATGGACACCAGGTCCTCCATGCTGGCCGCCCGGGGCACCGTGGTCCTCATCGCTATCGTGGGCGCAGCGCTGGCCTGGAATCCAAACAGCTCCGTGTTCCAGATTGTTTCCTTCGCCTGGGCGGGCTTCGGCGCCACCTTCGGCCCCGCCATGCTGTGCGCTCTGTTCTGGAAGCGGAGCAACCGCCAGGGCATCATGGCCGGGCTGGTGGCCGGGGGCGTGATGATCTTTGTCTGGAAGTTCCTGGTCCGTCCCCTGGGCGGCCTGTGGAATATCTATGAGCTGCTTCCCGCCTTCCTGGTGGCTCTGCTCGCCATTGTCATCGTCTCTCTGGCTACCCCCGCTCCGGAGGCGGACGTGGTAAAGGCCTTTGAGGAGTATGACCGCTGACACACAGCGATAAAAAAGTCCTTTCAGACGACAAAAGACCCCGCCGACGGTGGGGTCTTTTGTCGTTTCGTGAAATTTCCACGATATTAACCTGTTCTGCGACGGGTTCCGGCAGGCACGGCCCCACTTTGTGTCGAAACATGTCATATAAGGTAGTTATTTGCGATATCTTTCCCTTTTCCAAATCATGTAAACACTATATAATGTGCCTGTCAAATGAAATACATGAAAGGAGGCACAATATCATGGAATTAGAGATCGCAACCCGCCAGTGCCTGGACCAGACAGGAGTCTGCCGCCGCTTCCACTATTTCCTCACCATCGGCTATGAGGAAACCTCCCGCATCTTCTGCGAAAGCTACGGGGTGCGGATCTCCGAGGAGGGAGGTGATGAGACCAAAATTTCCGCCATTACCACCAGCGCCTCTCGCATTGACGAGCTGCTCACCCTGCTGGTGGACAACCGGGTAGGCCCCACCGGACTCAGCGACGTGGTAGCGGACTGGCTGTGACAGTCACTTCCCGCCGCCCAGCTTCTGCATCAGAATCACAAACAGGGCGATGACGCCCAGCACCACAAAGATGCCCAGCATCCCCTGGCCCAGCATTTCAAGGGCCTGTATCAAATCAGCACTCATTTTCCGCTCCTCCTGTCAGCCCAAGTTGGCAAAGTATTGCAGCACCACGCCACCCGCCACCACAGAGGCGATCTGCCCCGACACGTTGGCAGCAATGGCGTGCATCAGCAGATGGTTCTGGGGGTCGGCCTCCTGGCCCAGCTTCTCGATGACCCGGGAGGACATGGGGAAGGCGGAGATGCCCGCCGCCCCCACCATGGGGTTGATCTTATTACCGGGAGTGAAGAGGTTCAGCACCTTGACAAACAGAACTCCCACCACCGAGTCCAGCACGAAGGCCACCAGGCCCAGGCCCATAATCATCAGGGTCTGCCACTGGACGAACCGCTCGGCCTGCATGGAAAAGGAGATGGTAATGCCCAGCAGCAGAGTAATGAGGTTGGCAAGGTCGTTCTGGGCGGTGTGAGACAGGGTGGACAGCACCCCGCACTCCCGGATCAGGTTGCCGAACATGAGGAAGCCCACCAGCGCCACCGAGGCGGGGGCCACCAGCCCGGCGATAACGGTTACCACAATGGGGAAGAGAATCCGCATCCGGCGGGTGACGCCCTGGGGCCGGTAGGGCATCCTCATGGCCCGATCCTGTCTGGTGGTCACCAGCTTGATTGCGAAGGGCTGGATGATAGGCACCAGGGCCATATAGGAGTAGGCCGCCACGGCGATGGCCCCCACATAGTTGGAGCCCAGGGTCTGGGATACCAGCAGAGAGGTGGGGCCGTCGGCGGCGCCGATAATGCCGATGGAGGCGGCGTCCTTCAGGTCGAAGCCCAGCAGCACGGCGATGATGATGGTCAGAAAGATGCCCGCCTGGGCCGCCGCGCCGCACAGGAACAGCTTGGGGTTAGCCAGCAGGGGGCCGAAGTCAATCATGGCCCCGATGCCGATAAAGAGAAGGATGGGCATGGCCTCGCTGGCCTCGATGCCCGTCTCGAAGAGCCACTGGATGATACCCGGGGTCTCCCCCATGGCCTCGCTGAACTGGTTGATTACGCCGGACAGGGGCAGGTTCACCAGGATGGCCCCGAAGCCCATTGGCATGAGCAGGGCGGGCTCGAAGCCCTTCTCAATGGCCAGATAGATCAGCAGCGCGCCGATGCCATACATCACCAGCTGCCGCCAGGTGATGGACATTAGCCCCTGCCAGAGAAATGAAAAATCCATACTTCTGCACTCCTTTTTGGTCGGGATGCCGGGCTCTGCCCGGACCCGCCAGGGCTTTGCCCTGGAGCCACCGCCCTTTAAAAAGAGCGGCCCTAAACTTTTTCTGTCTGTATATCTTTTCCGGTTTTGTGCTATCTATTAAAAAAAGACCTGCGCTCCGATGTTCGGAACGCAGGTCTGGTCATTTCAGGCACAGCCAGAGCGGCCTCACGGACCGCACATGCTTGTTGACTGGTGCCGCGCAACTGGTAAGGCGCGCCGACTACTCCCCTTTGTTGTAAAGGGCATGTTACCACATCCCCTATGCCGTTGTCAAGAGGTTTCCAGCATAAATTTTCCTACCGGCCGTCCACCTCTAAAATTCCCTTGACGGCCCCTGTCTCGCAGTTGTACCAGAAGTATCCGGTGTGGTCCTCCCCCGCGCTGTCCTCAAAGTCGTAGTAAATCAGCATGGAGGCGCTGTCCGTCCCCCACTGCAAAAACTGGTACTTGATCTCAGGCCAGCCGTCAGGGGTGCTGTAGCCGTATTTGCGCAGCTCAGTGGCCTCCACCCCCATAGAGAGATAGGCGTTCAGGTTGCTGGATGAATTTCTGTCCAGCCAGCTCAGGGTCAGGCGGTTTTCATCAGCATAGTCCAGGGCCAGGACGTATTTTCTGCTGTCAGGCGACCACCAGAGGCCCTGATAGGTACAGTCCCCGTAGATGACCCGCCACTGCAAACCGTCCTCCTGCTCTGTAATGATCGAGACGCCCTCCTTTAAGGGAAAGAAGTGGTTGGACAGATCCTTGCTGTACACCGTGGCACAGATTTTCCCATCGGGGGACGCCACCTTGTCCAAAATGAACAGCCGCCCGCTCCTCCACAGGAGGACACCGGCAGTCAGGGCGGCGGCAAGGAGAAGGACCGCGGCGATAGCCAGATACTTTTTCCGGACGCCTTGGACCTTGCGCTTTACCTCGCTCTTCGAATAGCTGATGATCTCCTTGGCGCTGGCCTCCGGCTCCTGAGGCGCTTCGGCCCGCTCCCCCTGGATGAGCTCCACGATGGAGACCTCTAAAATCTCCGCCAGGGGCTCCAACAGGGAGATGTCGGGGGCACAGACGCCGCGTTCCCACTTTGAGACCGCCCGGTCGGTGATGTGCAGCTGGTCAGCCAGCTGCCTCTGGGTCATTTCCTTCTCTTTGCGCAGCTGCTTAATGAAGCCGCCGGTTTTTACATTGTCCATGGAATTTCGCACCTCCTGCCTGGAATCATACCGCCTTCCAGGCAAAAAGTCACCAAACCAGCGGTTGAGTTGGGCTTAACTCTGGCTCCGGTCCTTCTGGGGCACCATAATCCGCAGGTGAGAGCCCTCGCCGCACTTGCCCTTCTCGTCGTGGACCTCGATGTCAAACCACATCTTCCGCCGCTCGATAGAGCGCAGGGTGGCGGTGGCGGTCACCTGCATGCCCACAGGGGTGGGGGCCAGATGGCGGATGTGGGCCTCCGCTCCTACGGTAGTGACCCCCTCATCCAGATATTCCTGGGCCAGCTCCAGGGCGCAGGCCTCCATCAGGGCCAGCATGTTGGGGGTGGAGAGAATTTTTGCGCCGGCGGCCCCGATGCGCTTGGCGGTCATGGTGTCGTCAACCGTCCAGGTCAAACTGTGCTGGGTAGGCTTGTCCATTTTTCGCATCTCCTTTTCTGTAGGGCGCGACGACTCGGCGCGCCGTTTTATTTCAGAGCGGCGTGCCCGGTGGTCACGCCTACATGCGGGCGGATAATATCCGCCCCTACATCACATCTTTTGATAGTAGGCCCGCAGAATGGGCTCCAGCTCCCGCCATTTGGTCTCGTACATCTGGCGGTAGTCCTCCACAGAGTAGTAGGGCGTAACCAGCCGCTCCTTTCCCCGGTATGTCTCAGTGTGGGGCTTGAACATATCGGAATCCGGGTCCAGGCCGCGCAGGCCGTCCAGCAGCTCCCGGCCCTCCTCCATATTCCGCAGGATTACCGAACTGCTTGGCAGACCGTCCTTGTTGGGCGGCCTGAAATCGTGGATATCCGCCCCGTGCTTGAGAAGCTCGTCCAGCACGGCTTTCAGCATCTCCCGCAGCCGGCGGTTCTCCTCCTTGGCCGTCTCCACACGGTAGCTGGGAAAGGAGTCGTGGGCAAACTCATCGTACTGCTCCAGGGCGTGCTGCCAGGCGGTGCCGCCATAGGAGGTCTTCTGGTTGGGGTCCATCCCCATGTCCAGCAGGCGGCGGAGGAGCAGAAAGTAGCCCTTACTGCGCTCCGGGCCGGGGCCCACGGTGTGCCGCGCCCGCAGAAAGCACTGGCCGATGGCGTCATACCAGATCGGGGCGCCGAAATTGCTGCCGTAGGGGTTGATGGCGTCCGCAAAGTTTACGTCCGCCCCCCGGTCCAGGAGCAGGTGGGCCACCTCCAGGTTGTCGCTTTTGATGGCCACCATCAGCGGCGACTGGCCGTCGTCCTTCTTGGGCGGGGCCTTGGCCAGGCAGGAGATCAGGTCGGGTTTTTTGTCCAGAATGGCGGCGACCTCCTCCAGATTGCCCCGGCGGATCATGGTAAACAGTTTTTTCACGGCAGTTCCTTCTCAAAAACCAGGTCCATCTCCGACACGACCCCGCCTCCCAGCTGGGTGACCGGGATGGTGCCCACATACCGCCAGCCGTCCTTCGCCCGGCGGTTGATCGTCTCCCGGTGTCCCTTGGTCTCTGTCTTGCTGCTGGCCCACTGGACCCGGCCGGTGTAAACGTGGATGCGCTCGTACTCATAGGTATACATAATATCTCTCCTTCCTCCAATTTACTCCGTACATTTCGCCTGCGGCGAAAGACAATCCCCCACTCCGAAGCTTTATCGGAAGGGCCTCCCCTCCCCGTCCAGCACCTCCCGGCGGTGGAAGGTGACAAAATCGGGGGCATACTGGGGGTACTCGCTGCAAAAGGTGGAGCGAATCAGCTCCGGGTTGAGGCCGGGATTTTGGGCGGAAACCACCAGGTCCAGGGTCATGGTGTCGCTCTGGCACTCAATGCGCCAGCTGCGCACCAACGGGATGATGTCAACCTCCGTAAAGCCTGCCTTGGCTTTGTTTGACTTCTTCTTCACCACCAGGCTATCCCGGCTAAACAGGGCGGCCATAGCGGGCTCGGCCCCCTGGGGCCGGCCCTCCGAGTAGTCAAAGGTCATAATATAGTTGACATAACACAGTTCCTTCAGCTTTCGCTCCGCCCGCCAGCACTGGTAGACCGCGATCCCCTCCGGCATGGCGGCGGTGAGCCGCTCCGGGACCTCCTCACAGCTCGTCCCCTCCAGCAGGCCGAACTCCAGAATTTCACACTGGCTGGAGTATCCCACCGACAGAGGCAGGGCGATGGACACGAAGGGGTGAGGATTGAAGCCCTCGGTGTGCTTGATGGGAATTTTGGCCCGGGTAAAGGCTCGCTGGAAGGTGCGCATCAGGTCCAGATGGGAGATATACCGGGCCCGCCCGGTTTTGGAAAACAGCAGCCGGTCAGCCACAGGTCCTCCCCCCTTCCAACAGCTTGCTCGCTCCGCAGCCGGAGCAGCGGGTGCGGCAGTCGGGAGTGGTCGCCGACTGATAGCACAGCTCCCGCTCACGCCACAGAAAATCAGCGTTCACGCCGGTGGACAGCCGGCACCAGGGGAAAATCTCATCCCTAGACCGCTCCCGGTGGGCATAAAAGTCTCCGTCCAGGCCGCAGGCGGCCAGACCGTCCAGCCATCGCTGGTAGTCGAAGTACTCGGTCCAGGAGTCCATCTTCCCCCCATGCTCCCACACCCACTCCAGCACATCGGCCAGCCGCCGGTCCCCCCGGGACAGGACGGCCTCCAGATAGCTGGTCTGGGGATCGTGCCAGTTGTAGGTGATGGACTTGTCCCGCTTCAGGGCATCCCGCAGCAGGTTCACCCGCCGCTGATACTCCTCCACAGGAATCTGGGCCTCCCACTGGAAGGCGGTGTGGGGCTTGGGGACAAACCAGGAGGTGGACACGGTGATCCGCACCCCCCGGGCCTTGTTGGGGGAGTACTCCCGCCAGGTGAAGTAGACCTTCCGGGCCAGGTCCGCGATGCCCAGTACGTCCTCGTCGGTCTCGGTGGGCAGGCCCAGCATGAAGTAGAGCTTCACCCCGCTCCAGCCCCCGGCAAAGGCGGTGCGGCAGGATTGGAGCAGGTCCTCCTCCCGCAGGTTCTTATTGATGGCGTCCCGGAGGCGCTGGGTGCCCGCCTCGGGAGCGAAGGTGAGCCCGCCCCGACGCACCCGCTGGAGCCGCTCCATCAGGCTCATGGAGAAGGTGTCCGCCCGCAGGGAGGGCAGGGACAGCCCGATGTCCCGGGGAGCACAGTAGTCCAGCAGCTCGTCGCACAGGGGGAGCAGGTCTGGGTAGTCGGTGGAGGACAGGCTGGACAGGGTCATCTCCTGATAGCCTGAGTCCTCGATGGCCTCCCTCCCGTATTTTGCCAGCAGCTCCGGGCTGCGGGAGCGTACCGGCCGGTAGGCGTATCCCGCCTGACAGAACCGGCACCCCCGGATGCAGCCCCGGAAGAGCTCCAGCATCACCCGGTCGTGGACGATCTCGGTGGAGGGGATGATGGTTTTTACCGGGAAATAGGCCTTGTCCATGTCCTGGACGATCCGCTTGGTGACCAGCTCGGGCGCGCCCTCCAGGGCCCTGACCTCCTCCAGGGTGCCGTCCGCCCGGTAGACCGGCTCATAGAGGGAGGGCACGTAGATGCCCTCGATTCTTGCCGCCTCCCGGAGGAGCTCCTCCTTGGACCAGCCCTCCTCCTTGGCCTGGAGGTAGAGGTCGATATACTCCAGGGTGACCTCCTCCCCCTCCCCCAGGATAAACATATCCACAAAGGGGGCCAGGGGCTCCGGGTTGTAGCAGCAGGTCCCTCCCGCCACAATCAGCGGGGAAAAATCATGCCGGTCGGCGGCGCGCAGGTCCAGTCCCGCCAGATCCAGCATATTCAAAACATTGGTATAGGCCATCTCATAGCCCAGAGAGAAGCCGATGATGTCAAACTCGGCAATGGGGTCGCCGCTCTCCAGGCCATAGAGGAGCAGGCCTTCCCGGCGCATCTCCTCCTCCATGTCGCCCCAGGGCGCGAAGCAGCGCTCACACCAGACATCAGGCCGCTCGTTCATCACACCGTAGAGGATGCGGCAGCCCAGATTGGACATGCCGATCTCATAGGTGTCAGGGAAGCAGAGGGCATAGCGCAGGTCCACCTGGCCCCTGTCCTTGACAACGGCATTGTATTCCCCGCCCGTGTATCGGGCCGGCTTCTGTACATTCGGCAGGATATGCTCCAAGGTACGATTCATCTTGTAACCCCCAGATTTTATCAGACATATTATTGTACCTTTTTCCCGCCTGTATGGCAAGCATTATTTCCTGTTTTTGCGGGGAATACTTCCTCCCAGGCAGACAGCCAGCAGCCAGGCGGCGGCCAGCAGGAGGGTGACATTTCCGCTAAAGCCGGCCAGCAGCAGCCCTCCCGCCAGCGCCGCGGCGGTGCACAGGGCGTCCAGCCGACCGCCCGCCCAGGCGGCCAGGTCCGGACCGGCCAG
>NZ_QWKG01000174.1 GCF_009911595.1 Colidextribacter sp. OB.20 | reverse complement strand
TCTCCTACCTATCCTGTACATGCTTCACAGGTACTCAATATCAATCTGCAGTAAAGCTCCATGGGGTCTTTCCGTCCTGTCGCGGGTAACCTGCATCTTCACAGGTACTAAAATTTCACCGAGTCTCTCGTTGAGACAGTGCCCAAATCGTTACGCCTTTCGTGCGGGTCGGAACTTACCCGACAAGGAATTTCGCTACCTTAGGACCGTTATAGTTACGGCCGCCGTTTACTGGGGCTTCAATTCAGAGCTTCGACTAATGTCTAACCCCTCCTCTTAACCTTCCAGCACCGGGCAGGCGTCACCCCCTATACATCACCTTGCGGTTTAGCAGAGAGCTGTGTTTTTGATAAACAGTTGCTTGGATCTTTTCACTGCGGCTGTATTTCTACAGCACCCCTTCTCCCGAAGTTACGGGGTCATTTTGCCGAGTTCCTTAACGAGAGTTCTCTCGATCACCTGAGGCTACTCGCCTCGACTACCTGTGTCGGTTTGCGGTACGGGTAGTATTGAATTAAACGCTAGAAGATTTTCTTGGCAGTG
>NZ_QWKG01000173.1 GCF_009911595.1 Colidextribacter sp. OB.20 | reverse complement strand
ATACTATTTCTTAATTAAAAGATTTAATTATCCAGTCTCTCCCAGTGATGCTGGAAATAACCTGATTGGACAAAGAGCAAATCGACACACACAAACGCTCAACCACTTTTTCCAGCGTAGTAAATATTTCGTTATGGAATCCTCGTTTCCGGAGTTCTTTCCAAATCTGCTCAATAGGATTCATTTCAGGCGTATATGGTGGAATATGAAAAAGGACAATATTATCCGGCAAATTTAATCCGCCAGACTTGTGCCAGGCCGCACGGTCGCAGCAAAGCAAAATCACATCATCAAAAAATTGTTCGGATAACTGTTTCAAGAAGATATTCATGCATGCTGTATTGCAATAGGGCATGATAAGAAAGCATCCCTCGCCAGTCAGCGGTTCCACAGCTCCATAGGCATAGCGATACTCGCGGATATGGTGACAAGGCACACTGGGACGAATCCCTTTTTCACACCAGCAGTATTTGGGTTTGTTGATCCTCCCAAATCCAGCTTCATCCTGAAACATTAAACGAATCTTTTTCCCTTTGTGGATAACTTTCA
>NZ_QWKG01000172.1 GCF_009911595.1 Colidextribacter sp. OB.20 | reverse complement strand
GTGCAGTGATGCAGGACACGATCCAGGATGGCGGAGGCGATGGTGACGTCGGCAAAGACCTCGTTCCACTGGGAGAAAGTCTTGTTGGAGGTAAAAACGGTGGACGTTTTCTCATACCGTCTGGCAATGAGCTGGAAGAACAGGTTTGCACCCTGGATGTCCATGGGGAGGTAGCCGATTTCGTCAATGATGAGCATCCTGTACTTGGACAGAACCTTGAGCTTATCCGGCAGACGGTTCTCAAAGTGGGCCTTCTTGAGCTGTTCAATGAGTTGGTGGCAGTTGATGTAGTAGGTGGAGAACCGGTGCTGTGCTGCCACCAGACCCAGGGCGGAGGCCAGATGGGTCTTGCCCACGCCGGGCGGGCCGAGGAAGACCACATTCTCCCCGTTTTCCAGGAAGCGCATGGTAGCCAACTCATCGATCTGGCGCTTGTCGATGGAGGGCTGGAAAGAGAAATCGAAGTCGTCCAGGGTCTTCTTGATGGGAAAGCCAGACATCTGGATCTGCTTCTCATAGGCCCGTCTCCGCTTGGATTTGGCTTCTTCTGAGAAAATGTGATCCAAAACCTC
>NZ_QWKG01000171.1 GCF_009911595.1 Colidextribacter sp. OB.20 | reverse complement strand
CCTTGGGGGGCGCGTCGGGCTTCTTGTCCTTACTGTCCTTGGCGGGGGTATCGCCGGTGGCCTTGGGGGCGGGCACAGCCTTGGGCGGCTCGGCAGGCTTCTTGCCCTCGCCGTCCTTGGCGGGGGTGGTGCCGGTGGCCTTGGGGGCGGGCACAGCCTTGGGCGGCTCGGCGGGCTCCTGGCCCTTGCCGTCCTTGGCGGGGGTGGTGCCGGTGGCCTTGGGGTCAGGCGCACCCTTGGGCGGCTCGGTGGGCTTCTGGTCCTTGCCATCCTTGGCAGGAGTGGTGCCGGTGGCTTTGGGGTCGGGTGCGGCCTTGGGCGGCTCGGCGGGCTTCTTGCCCTCGTCAGCCTTGGCGGGGGTGGTGCTGGTGGCCTTGGGGTCGGGTGCGGCCTTGGGCGGCTCGGTGGGCTTCTTATCCTCGGTGGGCCCAGCAGGGGGCGGTTCGCCGGGGACAGGAGCGCGGAACGACCCAATCAGTGGGTTTTCCTTTTTGTTTGCCATAATGTATTCCTCCTCATTTCAGATTATGTCGAAAAATGCGTCTCAACTTGAGACGCATTTTCAACCGATATTA
>NZ_QWKG01000170.1 GCF_009911595.1 Colidextribacter sp. OB.20 | reverse complement strand
GGGCGGTGTGTACAAGGCCCGGGAACGTATTCACCGCGGCGTGCTGATCCGCGATTACTAGCGATTCCGACTTCATGCAGGCGAGTTGCAGCCTGCAATCCGAACTGAGAATGGTTTTAAGAGATTAGCGCACCCTCGCGGGTTGGCGACTCGTTGTACCATCCATTGTAGCACGTGTGTAGCCCAGGTCATAAGGGGCATGATGATTTGACGTCATCCCCACCTTCCTCCGGTTTATCACCGGCAGTCTCACTAGAGTGCCCAACTTAATGATGGCAACTAGTAATAAGGGTTGCGCTCGTTGCGGGACTTAACCCAACATCTCACGACACGAGCTGACGACAACCATGCACCACCTGTATCCCGTGTCCCGAAGGAACTCCTTATCTCTAAGGATAGCACGAGTATGTCAAGACCTGGTAAGGTTCTTCGCGTTGCTTCGAATTAAACCACATGCTCCACCGCTTGTGCGGGCCCCCGTCAATTCCTTTGAGTTTCAACCTTGCGGTCGTACTCCCCAGGCGGAGTGCTTAATGCGTTAGCTGCGGCACTGAATCCCGGAAAGGATCCAACACCTAGCACTCATCG
>NZ_QWKG01000169.1 GCF_009911595.1 Colidextribacter sp. OB.20 | reverse complement strand
GGATACCAACCTGTACTTTTTTCATCAGACAGGGGTATCCTCTGTTGCCCATTTGAGAAAGGTTCGGTGTGTAATTCCAAGCTGTATTGCAGCGTTACGTGCTGAAATTTGCCCATTTTCCCAGGCATAACGTAAATCTGCGAACTCCTTTGGGCGCTCAGTGGGTTTGCGCCCGAATTTGACCCCGCGTGCCTTAGCTGCGGCAATTCCCTCGGCCTGCCGCTGACGAATGAATTCCCGTTCCGTTTGAGCTACGTAGGAGAGCAGTTGCAGGACAATGTCAGCAATCAGCATTCCGGTCAAGTCTTTTCCTTGACGGGTATCCAGCAACGGCATATCCAAAACAACGATAGCCGCCTGTTTTTCTTTGGTAAGAATGCGCCACTGCTCCAAAATCTCCTCATAATTGCGGCCTAACCGGTCGATGCTCTTGATAACAAGGGTGTCGGCTGGTTTTATTTTACGTATCAGGGTTTGATAGCCTGGGCGCTCAAAATTCTTGCCGGACTGCTTATCCATGAAGACATATCGGTCTTGGACTCCAAATTCCCGCATGGCAACCCGTTGCCGATCCTCGTTTTGGTCTTTCGACGATACACGGATATACCCATAAACTTTTTGATTCATGTTGTTCC
>NZ_QWKG01000168.1 GCF_009911595.1 Colidextribacter sp. OB.20 | reverse complement strand
GAGGCCGCCCTCTGCGGGCAGCACCGCCTTCGCCCAGGCCAGCGCCGCCGGGGCGGCCTCGGGGCCCACCAGGTGGATGCCTCCCTTGGCCCCCAGGGCGGACTCCGCCCCCAGCTTTTTCAGCTCCTCCGTCAGGCCGGAGCGCAGGGGACGGCGGTAATCGCCCCCCTCCTCCAGAATCAGCACCAGGTCAAAGGGGTATCCCGCCCGGGTGAGGAGCTGGTGCCACCGGCACCACAGGGCGGTCCGCTCCATTTCATCTTCGCTGGACAGCTGTCCGGCGGCGATGGGCAGATCGCCGGAGATTCCAAAGGGCCAAAGAGCGCTCTGGGGCGGCCGGTCCGCCCGGTCCTCCACCGCCTCCAGCCGGGAGAGCAGATCGAAGGCCGCAAGGGCCTCCTCCTCACTGAGGGCCAGCTTCTGGGCCAGTGCGGACAACAGGACAGGACCTCCCTCCTGTCCTCCCACCGCCCGCCGGGCTCCTTCCCGGGCGGCGGCGGGGGTATCGCCCAGCACCAGGGCCAGGCTGTGGGACAGCCTCTTCCCCGGAGCCAGGGAGACGGGGATGCGGACCATCAGGCAGGGGTCGGAGCCGGTCCGATCCTCCAGGGGTCCGGGGACCCGGCCGGGCAGGGCCCGCAGGCCCCCCCGGCCCAGGGCGGCGG